>NZ_JBIBKS010000021.1:0-122749 GCF_042959345.1 Streptomyces sp. NPDC007905
ACCGACGACACCGTCCTCCCGACCGAACTCACCGCATAGCCTCAAAACGAGATCACCGAGTGGCCGTCGATACACCACTCCGGCGGACGTGACCGTCTTCGACTGGCTGGACAGCCGTCCGGCGTGAGGTCCGGCGCCCGAAGCGGTCAATCGGGGCGCCCTGGTCACCGAATGGCCGCAGCAAGGTAACGCCTTGATCTGTGCACGCCACTGCGATGGCTTTCGGTCATCCCGACTGATTCGATGGGGTTCACGCACATCACCATCCCTGGGGGGACGAGAAATGCACTGGTACGTGGACGTACTGAAGAAGTACGCGGTCTTCAGCGGGCGCGCGCGCCGACAGGAATACTGGATGTTCTTCCTGTTCAACCTGATCATCAGCATCGTGCTGACGGTCGTCGACCGCGCCATCGGCTCGAACATCCTGAGCCTCATCTACACCCTGGCCATCCTGCTTCCGGGCCTCGGCGTCACGATCCGCCGCCTGCACGACACGGGCCGGTCCGGCTGGTGGATTTTCATCTCGCTCGTCCCGCTCGTCGGCACGATCATCCTGATCGTCTTCCTCGCCAGCGAGGGCAAGGCCGAGCCGAACCAGTACGGCCCCAACCCCAAGTTCGCGCCCGCCGTCTGAGTAGACGTCAGGGACAGCAAGGCCCGCCGGAGTTCTCCGGCGGGCCTTTGCCGTGTCGGGCTTGGCAGGCCAGGACGCAGGACCGCTAAAGTCATTCACCTGGACTTCTCGTAACATCTCGCACACGTCACGATCTCCAGGGAGGACAGGACGGCGGAGAACACTCGCCGACGTCTCGTCAGAATGCTGACGTTCTGGCTGCGTCCTGCCTTCGCGCTCCGGGTCTTCGGCCGCTTCCAGAGAGTCGCGGGTTTCGACCGCTCGATGGCCCTTGCCTCCAGCGCCCTGACCGCACTGGTCCCGGTCACGATCCTCGCCGGCACCCTTCTGACCAGCCTCACGACCTATGACGCCGCCGAGCGGATCATCAGACGGTACGGTCTCAGCGGGGCCGGCGCGGAAGCGGTGAACGCCCTCTTCTCGCCCGCACAGGGCGGCAACACGGGGGTGGGCGTGTTCGGCGTGCTGTTCCTCGCCATCTCGGCACTGAGTTTCACGCGCGCCCTGCAGCGGCTGTTCGAACAGACCTGGGAACTCAAGCCCCTCAGCGTGCGCAATACCCGCAACGGGCTGTGGTGGCTGCTGTCCGCCGGCCTCTACACACTGGTGTCCGGCTGGCTGTACACCCTCCTCGGCGAGAGCCGGAGGGGACTCCTGGCCACGGTCTGCGAGGTACCGGTGAGCGCCGTCTTCCTGATCTGGAGCGGCTATCTGCTGTCCGCCCGAAGGGTCGCCTGGCAGGACCTGATCCCCTTCGGTCTCACGGCGGCCGTGGCGACGGCGGCCTACTCCGTCGGCACCACCCTCTACCTGCCGCGCCTGTTCAACACCTCCGCCGAGCGCTACGGAGTCGTCGGTGCCGTCTTCGCTCTGATCTCGGCGCTCTTCGGAGTGATGCTCGTCATCGTCGGGTCGGCCGTACTGGGGCGGGAGGTGGCGGACGAACTCTCGCGGATCGCCCACGGGCAACGCACTCCCGATGACGAGGTCCGCCGTCAGTGGGACAGCGTGGTCGAGCAGACGCGGTCACGCTGGCGCGCGGTACGCCGCCAGGTGTCGCGCCACCGCCCCGAGGACCCACCCGACGAGTGAAACGCAAGCCGGGCGGCGGCTGCGGCCTCCGGCCCCGGAAGTGGCGCGCTTCCATGCTGGAGCTGCCGTTCATGGGCCGGGGCTACCGCTTATGAGCCGGGCTGCCGTTCAGGGGCCGGGGCTGCCGTTCATGGGCGATGCTCCGAGTCCGGTCGTCGGCCGCGGGATCACCCGCGCGGGGTGAGGTGGACGGTGGTCCGCGGGAAGACGCTGGGGTGGATCACGGGATGCTCGGGAGGCGGGGGCGAGACGGGCCCGGTCACGATCGGCGAGACGAGGCGAGGCACAGGATGACCACCGCACACCGCCCGCACCGGCCGTTCGGGCCTGGGATCCGGCCCCTGCGTGCCCGGGGCACGGCGGAATCCCGCCGGTCCCGGCCGGCCTGGTGAGCCGCGGGCCGATGCGGCCGGCACCGGGCGGAGGCCGTCCGTGGTGGGCACGCCTTGCGTTGCTGGCCCTGCTGGCCAGTGCCGCGGTGCCGCTCCTCGCCGCGGGGTTGCGCAGTCTGCTCTGGCTCCTGCTGGCGGTGGCGGGTCTGGCGCTGACGGCGAGCGGCGTGTGGTGGACGCTGGCCCACGCCGGGCCGCTGCGGATCGTCGGCGCACTGCTGTCCGTGGCCGCTCCGCTCACGATCCTGGGCCTCTACTCCACGTACGGCATGCTGTGGCCGGCCATCGTGACATTCGTGCTGTGGCTGGTGGCCCTCACCGCGGCCCATGCGGCGCTGGCCCCCGCGGACGATCTCGCAGGACAGGGACGTCGCCAACCGGCCGCCGCGCCCCGCCGCCCATGGATCGTGATGAACCGGCTCTCCGGAGGCGGCAAGGTGGACCACTTCCACCTGGTCGACAAGGCACGGGCGGCGGGCGCCGAGGTGGTCGTCCTCGACACCGGGACCCACCAGGACGTCGCCGCCCTGGCCCGGCACGCGGTGGCCGACGGCGCGGACCTCCTGGGCGTCGCCGGGGGCGACGGCACCCAGGCCCTGGTGGCCGAGGTGGCCGCCCGGCACGACCTGCCCTTCCTGGCGATTCCCGCGGGTACCCGCAACCATTTCGCCCTGGACCTCGGCCTCGACCGCCGCGACCCGTCCACCGCGCTGGACGCGCTGTCCGACGGCGTCGAGTTCCGTGTCGACCTCGGGTACGCGGCGAGCCGGGCGTTCGTCAACAATGCCTCGTTCGGCACCTACGCGGCCGTGGTCGCCGAACCCGACTACCGCGGCCACCCGCTGCACACCGCGTTCCGGTCGCTGCCCGGCCTCCTCACGGGCCCGCAGGCGCCGCGTCTGGGGATGCGTGCCGACGGCCGGCACCTGGACGGGCTGCAGGCCCTGCTCGTCAGCAACAACCCCTACCTGCGCGCCGTCGACGCCAGTCGTCCGGGCCGTCGGCAGAGCCTGGCGTCGGGGCTGCTCGGCGTGGTGTGCGTACGGGTGGACGACGCGGCCCAGGCGGCGCGGCTGGTACGCGGTGACCGCTCCTCCGGTCTGACCCGGCTGACCGCGAAGGAGGTCGTCGTGGAGAGCGGCAACGGCACCCTGGCCGCCGGGATCGACGGTGAGTACGTCACGCTCCCCACCCCCGTCGTCTGCCGTATCCGCCCCGGCGCGCTCCGGGTCCGTGTCCCGCGCCGCCGGCCCGGCCGGGACGGAGGCGGCCCACCGGTCGACTGGCCGGCGGTGACCCGGCTCGCACTGGGCCACGAACGGCCGCATCGCAGGACGCCTCAGGGCCGGCGCGGTTCGGCCGAGATCAGGTAATGGCGTTCCGGGTGGCCACGGACGCGCACAGCGGTGTGCGTCCCCGACGACGAGGACGCACACGGACAACGCGCGATGATCGGCCGACACGCGATGATCGGCCCGACCGACGCGCAGCGCCAGGGTCGTGAACACCCACCGTGCAGGTCAGTGGGAGATGAGCTGCTGACCGCCGTCGATGTCGTACGTTCCGCCCGTGAGCGCGTCGTTGCACATGAGGTGGACGGCCAGCGCCGCGACGTCGGCCGGGCCGACGACCCGCCGGATGGGAAGCGTCGCCCGCAGTTCCTCGCGCCTGGCCTCGAGCCGATCGCCGAGGAGCGCGGCCGACAGCGGTGTGTCGACGAAACCGGCGGCGATGAGGTTCACCCGGACCGGTGCCAGCTCGAGTGCCAGATTCGCGACGAGGGCGGGCAGAGCGGCGGTGACGGCGGACACGACGGCCATGCCGACCCCGGGCCGACGGCCTCCGGTACCGCCCATGAACAGCAGCGTGCCTCCGGCGCGGACCTTGCCGCGGCTGTGGAGGGCCACCCCGAGTGTCGTGGCGAGGCGGTCGCCGAACTCACGCCGGGCGTCGGCGAGGTCCATGCTGTCCAGTGGCATGTAGGAGGGGGCACCAGCGGTCACCATCACGTGGTCGACCGGACCCGGCAGATCGTCGAAGAACTGCTTGAGACGCTCGCTGTCGGTGGCGTCGAACGCCGCTGTGCCGACGGGATCGAGCTCGGCAGCGGCCTGCCGCAGCCGCTCGGGGTTGCGGCCGACCATGACCACTCGGGCACCGTCCGCGCGTACCTGGCGGGCGGTTTCGAGTCCGATCCCCGCGCTCGCGCCGATCACCACGACGGTCTGGTCGGCGAGGCGGGGTCGGCCATGGGTGCCGGCGGCGCCGGGCACTGCACTCATCCGTACCTCCGGGTGTCGGCCCCCGATCCCAGTGTCCCTTTGATCCCAGTGTTCCTTTTCGGCCTGCGGACCACCTTCCGGCCGACCCAGCCGTGGCCGACGAGGCCCAGGCAGCGGCAGCCGGTGCTAGTGCCCGTCCGCCGGCGGCATGTCCTGCTCGGTCCAGAGCGTCTTGCCGGTCGGGGTGTAGCGCGTGCCCCACTGGTGGGTCATCTGGGCGATGATGAACAGTCCCCGGCCTCCCTCGTCGTCGCTCGCGGCATGCCGCAGATTGGGCGTGGTGTGGCCGGTGTCGGAGACCTCGCAGATCAGGGAGCGGTCGCGGATCAGGCGTACCTGGATCGGGCCGCCGACGTAGCGGATGGCGTTGGTGACCAGTTCGCTGACGATGAGCTCGGTGGTGAACGCCAGGTCGTCCAGCCCCCACTCGCCCAGCTGCTTGCTGACGGCGGTGCGGATGGTGGCCACCGCCGCCGGGTCCGGGGGCAGCTCCCACTGGGCGAACCGGCTGCGGTCGAGCAGGCGTGTGCGGACCAGGAGCAGCGTCGCGTCCACGTCCACCGGCCCGGGCAGCAGGGTGGTCACCGCCCGGTCGCACAGCTCTTCCAGGGACCCGTGGTCGCCGGCGAGGACCTGTGACAGCTGGGCGAGTCCGCCGTCACCGCCGTCGGTCGCCTGGAGGAGGCCGCCCGTGAACAGGGCGACGACACTGCCCGGCGGAAGCTGGAGTTCCCTGCTCTGGTAGGGCGCGCCACCCACTCCCAGGGGCGGTCCGGGCGGCAGCTCCGGATAGTCGACGACGCCCCTGTGCGGTCCGACGAGCGCCAGCACCGACTTCCCGGCCCGCGCCAGGCTGCACTCCCCCGAGACGGGGTCGTACACCGCGTACAGGCAGGTCACGCCCAGGGCCTCGTCGGCGTGCTGCCTCGGGTGGCCCGAGCCGGGGCCGGCCTCGCGCTCGTTCTCGGTCTGCTCGACCAGGTCGCCCAGGCGGGACAGGAGCTCGTCCGGAGTCAGGTCCAGCCGGGCCAGGACGCGCACACCCGTACGCAGGCGTCCCATGGTGGCCGCGGCGCGCAGGCCGTGACCGACCACGTCCCCGACGACCAGGCCGACCCGGGTGCCCGACAGCGGGATGACGTCGTACCAGTCGCCGCCCACCCCGGACCCGCTGTCGGCGGCCAGGTAGCGGCTCGCCGAGTCGACGGCGGTGTGCGCCGGCAGGTGGCGTGGCAGCAGGCTCCGCTGGAGCTTGAGGGTCACGGCGTGGCCACGGGTGACCACCGGCATCAGCAGGAGACCGAGCAGCAGGGCGCCCAGGCCCACGACGGTGACCCCGCCGGTCGGTCCGATCAGCGGCAGGTCGACGCTGGTCGCGCCGTACCCGGGGGCCGCGTAGACGAAGGCTGCGTAGAAGAACAGGCAGAGCATGATCAGCCCGCCCAGCGCGGGCAGCACGCCCTTGAAGACGAGGTCCTTGGTGCTGCGGGTGAGGATCCTGCGGTAATACCAGAGGCAGGCGAACCCGGTCAGCCCGTACTGGAACGTGATCGCGAGACCGACCGAGTCGATGGAGTCGGCCAGCACGTTGCCGCTGAAGGAGGTCAGCAGGACGAGGAAGGCGATCGAGACCGCTCCCATGCCGACGGTCGACCAGGTCGGGGTGAGGAACCTGCGGTGGACCCGGGCGAACCTGGAGGGGACGGCCTTGTGGACCGCCATGGAGAAGACGGTACGGGCCAGGGGCAGGATGGTGGTCTGGGTGGAGGCCAGCGCCGAGGTCAGCACCATCAGGATCAGCAGTCTCGACAGGACGAGCCCCGCGTCGTGGCTCCCGAAGACGGCCTCGCCCAGTCCGGAGAACACATTGTCGGAGTGGCCGGTGTTGCCCAGCCCGATGCCCGAGGAGCCGTCTCCGGCGAAGGCCTGCGCCGAGGTGGCCACCAGCGCGTACATGATCAGCAGCAGCACGGTGGACAGGACTGCGGCGCGCCCGGGGATACGCGTGCTGTCGACGGTTTCCTCGTTGATGGAGACGGCGGTGTCCCAGCCCCAGTAGATGAAGACCCCCGCCAGCAGGCCCGATGTGAGGCCCTTCATCGACGACACCTCGAAGGGATTGAACCAGGAGGCGGAGACATGGACCGCCGTCGGTGGAGGGTCGGTGTAGACCCTGACCAGCGCGGCGACGGCGAAGAGGACCAGCATCCCCGCTTCCAGGCACAGCAGCCAGCGCTGGACGGCGGCCGAGAACTCGATGCCGACGTAGCAGACCGTCGTCATCACGGCGATCCAGACGACGCCCGCCACGGTGGTCCACAGCCGGTCCTCCGCCAGCCCGTCCAGGCCCACCAACCGAAAGCTGTAGGCGCCGGCGATCTCGGCGAGGCTCGCCATGACGATGACGTTGGCGACGACGATGCCCCAGCCGCCCATCCAGCCGGTGCGTGGTCCGAAGGCGCGGGTCGCCCAGGTGAAGGTGGTTCCGCAGTCGGCGTTGCCCGCGTTGAGCTCACGGAAGGCGTACGCGATCAGCAGCATCGGCACGAACGACAGCATGATGACGATCGGGGCCTGCAGGCCGACCGCAGCCACGATGAGCCCCAGCGTTGCCGCGAGACTGTAGGCGGGGGCGGTGGACGCTATCCCGATGACCACCGAGGAGAACATGCCCAGGGCGTCGTTCTTGAGCCCCTTCCGGCCGGCCCCCGTCCCAGGCGCGGGGCGGCCGGCGGACCCGGCGCCGCCAAAGTGCCTCACACTTGATTCCAACGCCGGGCCACTCCCGTCCGCAACAGCGGAGGGCAGCAGGAGAGCCGCCGGTGACGCGACCCGGCAGCCCGGGCGGCGCCCGAGAGTTCCGCGCGCTCTGCGCCTGGGGGGCGCCGGCGGACTACGTGTTCGGCGGCCCCCGCCCTGCCCGGCCGGTCAGGGGCCACTTCGTGCCACCCGTTCCGGGAGGGGCCGCGGTCGGCCATGGCGGGCGGCATCGGTCGGGGCTGGGGTGTCACCGTTGTCCACCGGGACTGCGGCGTCACTCCCTGCGCCGGGGCGGGACACACGGGAGGTGCCGTTGGCCGCGCAGTGCAGGGTGGAGACCGGCCCGCCCTGAGTGATGATCTTGTAGAACGCGTCACTGCCGTAGGTGTCGACCGAGATGTCGCAGACCGGCGAGTCCGTGGGGAAGCCGGCGATCGTGCTGAGGTCGATCCAGCCGGGAGCGTCGGCCGGGCCGGACACGATGTTCGGGTTGTCCGGGGTGGTGTTGATGTCGGGGCGCCTACCGGCGCACGGCGTCCCGTTGACGAGTGCGGCGAGGAACTGCTCCATGCCGTTCGGTTGCGTCGAATCGACGCCGGTGCCGCACACCGTCGCAGTCACGGTCGAGGTCGAGGTCGAGGTGACGGTCGCGGTCGCCGTCCTGGTCACCGTGACCGTGGGCTTCGGGTGCTTGGTCTCGCAGTCGTCGCCATCGGCGCCCGTACGGTGGTTCGGCTTCTCTGGGTCGCCCTGGCGGGGGTCGGCGGCGTACGGCGCGCTCGACCGAGAGGTCATGCCGGCGGCCACCGCACCGCGGGGGCCGCCACCGCGACCGTCACCGCCGTGGCGATCGCGGCGAGCCTGCGGGCCCTGCCGAACCCGCTGTGAGCCGCTGACCCCGGGTGCGAGGCCGTCCTGTCCTCAGGACTCATGTGGGTGCTCCTTGTGCTCAGAGTGTCGCGTGTTCCTCGAGTCCGAGTGCGAGCTTGACCTGGGCACGCCGGAGCACCGGCGCAATCCTGAGAAAACACGCTTGTAGATCAATACATCGGGCTAGCCGGAGCCTCCTGCACGGGGCCGTCAGGCAGTGGAAGCGGGACCGGGCCCAGGAACCGGAGACCCCGTCGTGCGTCGATCCACCAGAATGCCCGCGGCTCGGCCAGCGCTGAACCAGTTCCACTCTCATGGGCGTGCGCTAGCTTGCCGCCATGACTGGACTCGGCCCCGTCGCCTGGCCACCTGCTCCGACAGGGACCGAACGGCTCGTGCTCCGTGAGTCCGAGGCCCGAGACCGTGCGGCGTTCATCGAGCTGTTCGCATCGCCGGAGGTGGGCACCTACATCGGTGGCCCTCGACCGCGCGATGAGCTCGAACGCGTGGTGCCTGAGGTGCCCGGGCGGCGCCCTGGCCTTTTCGTGATCGATCTCGACGGAGCGATGATCGGCATGGTCACGTTCGATCGGCGCGATGCCGAGCGTCCGGGTCACGTCCGTCCGGATGCCGGGGAGGCCGAGCTCGGTTACATGTTCCTGCCGGAAGCGTGGGGATGCGGGTACGCCGCCGAGGCGTGCGCAGCGGCGCTCGCCTGGTTCGCCGACGTGCTCCCCAGCGAGCCGGTGGTGCTCTGCACCCAGACCGCCAACGACCGCGCGACGCGCCTTGCGGCGAAGCTGGGGTTCACCGAGGTGCAGCGGTTCGAGGAGTTCGGCGCCGAGCAGTGGTTCGGCGTGTGGTCCTCGGTCACGCCCTCCGGTTGAACTGGATGACGTAGAGCAAGTCGTAGCTCAGCCGCGTCGCAGGAGTCCGAAGCGCCAAGCCCACATACTCACGCGCCACCTGGCACCAACGAGCCGCTTCCCAGTCCGGAAAGGGGCTCGCGGAGCCACACCGTCACGCACAAGCCTGGAACGCACCTCAGACCCACTCCTCCACCTCGGAGACGATGTGCGGGGCGCTCCCAGGACCCGGCAGCGGCTTCGCACCACCATCGCGCCCCTGTTCCGAAGCCCGGCCACCGAGTGTTCCGGGGCCCCCTCCGAGCTACTCCACTTCGATGCCGTAGTCCTGGACAAGCTGCTCCAGACCTCCCGTGTACCCCTTCCCACCAAGCACGAAGTCCCAGTCACCGCTGGCCCTGTGCCTGAATGAGCCGAGCACCAACGCCGTCTCGCCGGAGCGGCCGTCGGAGACCTCAAGGCGGCCGAGTTCAGTCATTGACGGGTCCAGTAGTCGAATGCAGGCATCGGTGAATTCGGAGAGATCGGCGTTCGGGTTCGCCTCCGGGTCCACGGCCGCCACCAGGACGAACCGATCAGCGCCTTCCGGCAGCGCGTCGAAGGCGACGCGTATAGCCGCTTTATCCGGTGCCGAAGCGGGTACCGCGCGTACCGAACCATCCGGGGTCTGCGGGTTGTTGAAAAAGACGAAGTGGTCTTCGCCGAGGGCGCGGTCGCCACGGCAGACAAGGGCGCAGACGTCCAACGCCACGTTGCCGGACCACGTCATACCCAGCACGTTGTAATCACCGGACGGAGTCTCGGGACCGGGCGGTGCCGGCTGTGCGGGGGCCCGTCGTCCGCCCTCCCCCAGGCGTCCGCGAAGCGCATGCCGGTGCAGCAGGTCGACGAGTTCGCTGCCCGAGATCAGCTCCAGCGGCTTGCCACGGGCGAAGGTGTGCGAGCCCGGGCCAAAGCCCGACGTCGTCACCAGGACACCCTTGTTGGCTCCGGCGTCCTGGACCGTACCGTACAAGTCGCGCACCGCGGTGGGTGGCACGGTGTTGCGGTAGCGCTTCACCTGGACGACGATTTTGCCGCCCCGGATGGGAGTCGGGTCCAGGGCGTCGACATCAACGCCGCCGTCGTTCGAGCGCTGTGTGGTCACCGCCTGCATCCCCATCGCGCGGAACAGGTCTGCCACGAGGGACTCGAAGGCGATCGGATCCATGTCGTACAGGTCCGGCTCCTCGTTGCCGGCGCCGTGGGTGACAACCTGGTTTCCGACGTCCTCGGGCTGCCGACTCGGCCGTACAGAGGTGAGTTGGTCGGGCCGGGCCGTGACCTGTCCCCGCAGCGCGCCCGTCAGGCAACTGGTCGGGTCCACCTGTTCCAGGTACAGGTCCGTGAAGGCCGCCCGCTGTGCCATGACGGTGGCCAGGAAAATGTGGGCCTGCCTGCCCGTAGCAGGATCGGGTGCGTCCACGAAGCCGTTCAGTGCCACCGAGTCGAGGATGCAGAACTCGTCCGCTGCGAAAAGCTGGTGCAGGACCAACAGCATGCTCTGTGCCAGCACCTCCCGGTACAGTGCACGCCGCTGCGTGACGGGGCGCGCTGTCTCCTTGTCCTGATCCTGGGCCGGTACGTACCTCACTGACTTCGCTTCCGGGACGACGTCGTACCCGGGCAGCTCCCAGTCCAGCACCAACTGCCGTGCCGCCGAGTCGAAGGCCGCCGTCACCTGCCGGGGGAACCCTTCAGGCCATGCAGTCGACGAGTAGAGAGCAGCCGAGAAGTACTCAACCACGGATTCGGGGTCCCCCCGCCGGACACCCGCAATCGCCTCGGTGACGCCGTCGTTGTGCCGTCGCACTTCAGCTCGCTGCGCCTCAGCCCTTTGGTCGTGGTCCCGCTGGGCGGCGGCCAACCGCTGCAGTCGCTGCGTCTCCGCGGCCTGTGCCGCGTGCCAGTCCTGCTCAAAGCGGGATCGCGCCTCCGCCTCCGCTTGCGCACGTCGGTTGGCCGTCCAGCCGCCCTGCGCCCGGTACTGGTTCGGATCGGGCATGCGCACCGGCCAGGCGAGCCGGCCAGGGTCGAACGGCGGAACCTCTGCTACGCGCGTCAACGACGACGCCCTGAATGCCGGCGCCCGGCATCCCGCGGCCAGGAGTCCCTGCAGGGTCGCGACCTGCGCGTCCAGTTCTGCCGTTCGTTGCCTGGCCTCCGCCTGCCGATACTCGCGGTACCCCTGAGCGGCACGTCGTTCGTAGTCCCGCGCTTGGCGCGCTTCCTCCCGACGTCGCCTTTGCTCGGCCTCGATCTGCCGCTGGTACTGGCGCTGCGCTTCAGCCCAAGTGTTGACAAAACCAGCAGAGCGACGACTCATGCGCTCAGGCCCTCCCCAGGACGTCGGCAGCCCGGCCAAACTCTGGTTGCCCCCACAATCAGTTGTGACAAACCGACTTTATCCAGCAACCGCCGTCCTGGACATCAACTTGCCAAGGGCAACTGAAATCGGCGGTCCGTGCAGGTCACCCGTGTGAAAACGGCAAGACGGAGCGCGCACCCGCGCCGCCACCGGATCCACCGCAACCGGCTGCCGACGGCCCGATACCGCGACAGCAGCCGACGTGGCAGCAACCTCGTGCTCGTTCACCCCCGCCAGTGCCTTAACCACCCGATCGAGCGCCTGGCCCACCTCAGTGCGCGTGACCGCTCGACGCCGGCGTCGGACCCGCGTTCTTGACCGTCAGCGGCAACAACTTCTTGCCGATCGGGCCAATTTGGATGGTCGTGTCCATCTGGGGGGCGAACTCCAACAAGCGCACATCCGCACTACCTCGTTCCTCGGCCCGTGTTCATGCGGCGGGCCGACGCCTCTGCGCGATCGACTCGGGCCAGAAGGACGGCTCGACGGCGAGGCCACCACATCAGGTCGGCCAGGAGGAGCACGACCACCAGCCACGAGGCGATCGTCTCGCCGGTCGTGCTCATCACGGTGTCGTACACGGCAAGAACGACCGCGAGCGCGGTGACGAGCAGGACAACCCGGCGGCCCAGTCGGTCCTCCTCGGCGGTCCGGCGCAGGGCGCCGGCGTACTCGACGACCGAGGACGCCAGCCGAGGATCGTCGATGGCCTCGCCTCGCCGGGTGGCGCGTACCACGGCTGCCCGGTCGGCGCGGTTCATGCCTTTGGCCGCAGGCCAGATCCTGGCCATGCGGCGCGCCACTCGGACCCCGTAGAGCAGGCCCAGCACCACAAAAACCACCGCCGCGGCCGCCCATGACATCGCCTCGACGAGAGCGAAAGCCCCGAAGAAGACACCGGCGGCGAGGCCGGCGCCCACACCCCGGCTCACCGACCCCCGCTGCCACATCCAGCCCGGAACAGAGATCACCTGTTCACGGTGGTCCACCTCCCTCAAGGACGCAACCAGCGCACCGGCACGTCGACCCCCGCACACGCATTCGGGACACCACAGCCGACAGCGATGCGGCAGCAACTTCTGGCCGGTCGGGCCGATTTGATCTGCGTGCCCATCTGAGGGCCCACAACCCAGTCCGTGCGAGATCTGGAGCTGTGCCGGCGCCGGTCGTCCACTGCCAGGTGCTAGTGCTGTGACCGGCCCCCGTCCCACCCAGCCCGGAGTACCCTGCCGGGCCTCGCCCGACGGGCGGGGTAGATGCGAGACGGGTCGTCCTGGGCGAGCTTGCGCAGAAGTCGCCCCAAGGCGGCGAACCCCCGCCGCGGGCGCAGCATGCATGTTTCACATGCCGCTCACACCGCCATCGGTGAGACCCGGGGCCAGCGCCGGGACCCAGAACACGGCGACGGCCAGAGCGATCGAGGCGATGCCCACCGCACGGGCCACCAGGCGGCCGGCCGGAGCGAGCTTCTCGGCGGTGATCACGACGGCCAGTACCACCATGGCCCACAGGTTCATCAGACCGAACGCCGCCAACAGCAGCATGAGCGACCAGCAGCAGCCCAGGCAGAAGGCACCGTGGTGGGCTCCGGCACGCAGATCGCGAGAGGGCCGTGGGTACGAGGCGTAGCGAAGCATCAGCCCGATCGGCGAGCGACACCTCGCCAGACAGCGGTCTTTGAGGGGCGTGAGCTGGTAGACGCCACTGACCGCGTACACGGCCGCGGCCACTGCGGTCCCTGCCGCGGCGGGGAGGGTCGCCGCCCGACCCAGGCCCGCGGCCAGCGCGTACGCCGGCAGCCCGGCCGTGGCCCAGACCAGCAGGTAGGCGACAGTGAAAGCGACCATGCGCCTCGACCGGTGCACGGTGATGGTGCGTGCGTACAGCGCAGCGACGGGTGCCGTGGAGGGCAGCATCATCGCGGCCATCATCAGCGTCCACACGACCAGGAAAGCGGGCAGTCCCAGGCCCATGGTGCCGGTCGTCGCCTGCATGCCTCCCCAGCGCGTCACCATCCAGCTCCAGGCGATGGCCGCGGCGACCAGCAGAAGCCCGGCAGGGCGCGCCCAGCGGCGGCCGGTAACCGGCCCATCGGTCATGCGGACCACGTGAAGGGCGCCGAGTGTCCGTTGCCACCCGTGAAGTCCCAGGACCGGCCGTACACGTCGTGGCCCATCGCCCGGGTGGACCGGGCGATCGTCAGTGTGCTGTTCACAGGGTGGAACATGCCGGTCAGGCCCATCACCGGACCGTCCTCGCCGAACTGCGGGGCGACCTGGTCCTCGATCTCGATGTCGATGGCGTCGCCCACCCGCGCGGCGTGGCGGCGGCCGTCGTCGCGGTAATCGATGGGCACGCGCTCCACTCCGAGGACCTCGCCGATGAGCGGAGTGAGCGCCGCCATCGGCCCACCGGCCTGGCCGGAGAAGACCTTGCCCAGTGCGTCCGCCTGACTCTCGTCGGCCGAGACATCTACGTAGAGCGCGACCTGCCAGCCGCCCTCGGCCATCACTTGGGGTGCGTCGATGAAGACGGCGACGCTGCGGCCGGAGACGTCCACGCCGTCCACGGACCCGCTGTCCACGTGGAACGCGAAGGTCACCTGACAGCGCTCGTGGTCGGCCGGCGCGGTGAGACCCGAGGTGGTGCAGGGGCACACCACGTCGCAGTTGCAGCTCTCCAGGTACGTGCCGCTCAGATTCCAGGGCATCCTTCCTCCCTGTTTCGCGCCCCCTCGACGATCTGAATACCTCAGGACGGCCAGCACCACCCCGACGTCCCTTCTTCCAGGCTATTCCCGACAGCCTCCGTCGCGCAGTTCCACTGCCGATGCGACTCACCAGGAGTGCGGGGCGTGGGCACCACCAGCGACCTCCCGATCACTGTGGGCGCGGCACGGGGGCCGCGTGTGCGGAACGCAGCGAGCCCCTCCCATCAGGAGAGGGGCTCGAGGCCATGCAGGCACGCGGAAACTTGGACCCCGCCCTCAGGCCCACTCCACCTCGGAGACGATGCGCCGAGCACTTCCAGGGCCCGGAAGCGGCGACCGAGAGGAAGCCTGCGGCGCCGACGGGCGACGGACCGAAGCGCCGACTGCAGCCAGTGCAGCCGCGACCTCGTCCTCGCTCACCCCCGCCAGCGTCTCAACCACCCGATCGCGTGCCCCGCCCACCTCAGTGCGCGTGACCGCTCGAAGCCGGCGCCGTACCAGCGTGCTTGACCGTCAGCGGCAGCAACTTCTTGCCGGTCGGGCCAATTTGGATCTGCGTGTCCATCTGCGGGCAGATAGCCACCCGCCCGCGCCCGCGCCCGCGGTCGATCCTCGTGTGTGCGCGGCTGACGGGGGGTTATTCGCCACCTGGGAAGCGTTCCGTCCACCAGGTCCGCCAGCGGGATTCGAGGTCGGCCAGGTGGGTGTCGTCGAGGTGATAGGTGCTCAGGATCGCCATGGCCGCGCCGTTCGGCTTGTCGGGTGTCGCGGCCATGCTGGACACGATGAGCAGACCGTTGCCCCAGGTGTCGACGGTGATGCCGAGTTGGTGGTCGGAGCGGTACCACATCTCGCCTTTGACGTCCTCGCCGAGCAGATTCACCTGGAACGGCGTGCCCGCGGCGATGTGTACGAGATCTAGTGCGCTGATGAGGTGCACCGCGTTGTCGTTGCTGCCCACGAAACTGAGTGTGCGGCGGACGGCGCCGGGGCGGCGCTCGACGGCGAACCGCAGCTGGTGCATGAAGGTGATCCAGCCTTCGGTGACGTCCTCGTAGTAGGCGTCCAGGTCCGGGGTGTCACCGCGTAGGACGCGGGTGAGCGTGACCCGGGTGCCCTCGCCGTGCGGTTCGAGACTGATTGCGTCCCCGCCGTGCAGTCTCAACGTGCGTGTGGAGGGATCCTCCACGGTCTCGGTGAAGAAGATCAGGTCGATCTCGCCGTCCAGGCCGTCGTAGTCCCAGCCGAACCAGTGGCGGATCTTGTCCTTGTCCCGCAACGCGTCCCACACCACGTCCACGGGCGCCGCGATCGTGACCTCGATCCGCGGCCGTGTGTCGTCACTCATTCGATTCTCCTTGTGTCACCGCGGGAGCCAGGTGTCCGGGGGCAACCATCCGGTACGGGCGGCCGCCGGCACAGTCGTAGCGCTCGACCACCTGCCGCACTGTGGTCGCCAGCTCTTCGGTGAGCCCCCTTCCTGGCAGGGAAGGGGGCTTAGCCAGCCACAGTCACGTGCGAGCCGGGAGCAGCCCTAGACCCACTCCACCTCGGAGACGACCCCCGAGGCCGCCCTAGGGCTCGGCAGCGGCGTCCGAGAAGACGCCGTCGGCGCCGACGGGCGAGGACGCGAAGCGCCGAGCGCAGACAGCGCAGCGGTCACCTCGTCCTCGCTCGCCCCCGCCAGCGCCTCCATCACCCGATCGAGTGCCTCGCTCACGTCAGTGCTCGTGACCACTCGCAGCGGGCGCCTGACCTGCGTTCTTGACCGTCAAAGGGAGCAACTTCTTGCCGGTCGGACCTACTTGTACCCAAGTATCCATCTGCGGGCAGACACCACAGTCGAAGCACGGGGTCCAGCGGCAGTCCTCGACCTCGGTTTCGTCGAGGGCGTCCTGCCAGTCCTCCCAGAGCCAGTCCTTGTCCAGGCCGGAGTCGAGGTGGTCCCACGGGAGGACCTCCTCGTAGCCGCGCTCGCGGGTGGTGTACCAGTCGACGTCGACACCGAAGGGAGCGAGGGCCTTGTCGGCGCAACTCATCCAGCGGTCGTAGGAGAAGTGCTCGCGCCAGCCGTCGAAGCGGCCGCCGTCGTCGTAGACCGCGCGGATGACCGCGCCGATGCGGCGGTCACCGCGGGAGAGCAGGCCCTCGACGATGCCGGGCTTGCCGTCGTGGTAGCGGAAGCCGATCGAGCGGCCGTACTTCTTGTCACCGCGGATCTTGTCCCGGAGCTTCGCCAGACGGGCGTCCGTCTCCTCGGCGGAGAGCTGGGGCGCCCACTGGAAGGGGGTGTGGGGCTTGGGGACGAAACCGCCGATCGAGACCGTGCAGCGGATGTCGTTGGAACCGGAGACCTCGCGGCCCTTCTGGATGACGTGGGTCGCCATGTCCGCGATCTGGAGGACGTCGTCGTCGGTCTCCGTCGGCAGGCCGCACATGAAGTACAGCTTCACCTGGCGCCAGCCGTTGCCGTAGGCCGTGGCGACCGTACGGATCAGGTCCTCTTCCGAGACCATCTTGTTGATGACCTTGCGCATGCGCTCCGAGCCGCCCTCGGGGGCGAAGGTGAGGCCGGAGCGGCGGCCGTTACGGGTCAGCTCGTTCGCCAGGTCCACGTTGAAGGCGTCCACGCGGGTGGAGGGGAGGGAGAGGCCGATCTTGTCGTCCTCGTAGCGGTCCGCCAGGCCCTTGGCGATGTCGCCGATCTCCGAGTGGTCCGCGGAGGACAGGGAGAGCAGGCCGACCTCCTCGAAGCCCGTCGCCTTCAGGCCCTTGTCGACCATCTCGCCGATGCCGGTGATCGAGCGCTCGCGGACCGGGCGGGTGATCATGCCGGCCTGGCAGAAGCGGCAGCCGCGGGTACAGCCGCGGAAGATCTCGACCGACATGCGCTCGTGGACCGTCTCGGCGAGCGGGACCAGGGGCTGCTTGGGGTACGGCCACTCGTCCAGGTCCATGACCGTGTGCTTGGAGACGCGCCACGGGACGCCGGACTTGTTGGGGACGACGCGGGCGATGCGGCCGTCGGGGAGGTACTCGACGTCGTAGAAGGCAGGGATGTACACCCCGCCCGTCTTCGCCAGGCGGAAGAGGACCTCCTCGCGGCCGCCGGGGCGGCCCTCGGCCTTCCACTCGCCGATGATCCGGGTCATGTCGAGCACGGCCTGCTCGCCGTCACCGATGATCGCCGCGTCGATGAAGTCGGCGATCGGCTCGGGGTTGAAGGCCGCGTGGCCGCCGGCCAGGACGATCGGGTCGTCGATGGTGCGGTCCTTGGACTCCAGGGGGATCCCGGCCAGGTCCAGGGCGGTGAGCATGTTCGTGTAGCCCAGCTCCGTGGAGAAGCTGAGGCCGAACACGTCGAAGGCCTTCACCGGGCGGTGGCTGTCCACCGTGAACTGCGGGACGCCGTGCTCGCGCATCAGCGCCTCGAGGTCCGGCCAGACGCTGTAGGTGCGCTCGGCGAGGACGCCCTCCTGCTCGTTGAGGACCTCGTAGAGGATCATGACGCCCTGGTTGGGCAGGCCGACCTCGTACGCGTCCGGGTACATGAGCGCCCAGCGGACGTCGCAGCTGTCCCACTCCTTGACGGTGGAGTTCAGCTCGCCGCCCACGTACTGGATCGGCTTCTGCACATGCGGGAGCAGAGCTTCGAGCTGTGGGAAGACCGACTCGACAGACATCGCGGGGGTTACCTTCGTGAGCTGACTGGGGGTACCCCCGGCCGGAGGCTGGGGGAGGGTGACCATCAAGCGTAACCCGCCCGGAGGCCTCCCCCATACGCCCGCTCAGACGGAGGTCCCGGAGCGGACCTCCTTCCACCGGCCCGGCAGCTCCGCCTCGACCGCCGCCGCCCGCTGTTCCTCGCGCCCGTACAGGACCCCGTAGGGGAACGCGCTCTCCCCGGCCGCGTGGGCCACCGCGGCGAGTTCGCGCAGGGTGTGGCGGGCCATGACGCTGTCCTGGTGGTCGCCGAGCAGGGTGGTCAGGGACTTCATTGACTTGGTCAGGGAGCGGGCCGGGCCGCCGAGGGCCGGGGTGGCCGCCTCGGCCGCGTACCGGGTGCGCTTGGCCTTCTTTCGGGCCTCGTGCAGGGCGAGGTCGCGGTCGTGGCCGGGGGGCAGGTCCAGCGCATCGGTGATCAGCCGGGAGACCTTTCCGAGGTCCTTGCGTACGGCCTTGGAGAGCACCTTCGTCGGCTTCTTGGCGGCCTTCTTCCGCAGCGGCGGGTCGGCGAGGAGGGCGTCCAGGGTGTCGAGCAGGGCCAGGTAGCGCGCGGAGTCGAGGACTGCCAGCAGGTGGCCGCGGGTGTGGCTGTGCCGTGCGCTCGCCCAGGAGCTGAGCCGGGCGTGGGCGGGGCCGGAGACCACGGTGCTCGGGAGTTCGTCGAGGGCGGTCGTCAGGCGCTCGGCGAGCACCTCCTGGTCGCGGTCGGCGCCCAGCTCGCCGGCGATCCACTTCAGCTCGGTGCCGATCGGGTCGGTGACGCCGCGGTCGAGGACCGAGCGGAAACTGCGGAAGGTGCTGCGCATCCGGCGGGTCGCCACGCGCATCTTGTGGACCGAGTCCGGCACATCCCGGCGGACGGCGGGGTCGTACTCGAGGATCGCGTCCCGCTGGTCCCGCAGGTAGGCGAGGACGTGGTCGCCGGCGGTGACGGGGGCCGCGTGTTTCCCGGTTCGGGTGCGCGGGCCGCCGGTCTGCTCGAGGGCCCGGGCCAGTTTGGACGGTGACTTCGACGGTTGTATGCCCGCCTTGCGCAGCCGTTTCTCGACCTGGTCGAGGAAGGCGGGGTCGCCGCCGTCGGCCAGCTCCACCTCGATCTCGGTCCACTGGGCGGTGCCGCCGGCCCGGTTGAGCCGGTCGGCGGTCACGGAGTCGACGCTCGCCTCGGCCAGCAGCCGGCCGTCGGCGTCGACGAGGTGGCGTACGTCGCGCAGGGATCGGAGCCGGACGACGGGGATGAGCTCGGTGCCCCGGGTCCGGGAGCGGACCAGGGCGGCGATCTCGTCGGGGACGGTGTCGGCGAGTGGGGCCCTGATCTCGTCGCGGATGCCGGGGGTGACCGGGAACTTCAGGTGCCAGCCGGCGTCGGAGCCTCCGGTGCGGCGGCGCAGGGTGAGGGAGGCCGCGGCCAGGCGTTCGTCGGCGGTGTCGTAGTAGGTGGCGTCCAGGTCGACCACGCCTTTGTCGAGGACGTGTGCCACCCCGCCGACACCGGTCAGGTCGGGCAGCCCGCTCTCATCGGATTCGTACTTGCGCTCGATCTCGCGTTTTGCATCCGCCATGAACTGAATCTAGCCGCGATTCGCCTGGTTAGGCCCCTCTGGTCAGGTGCCTTACGCCGACATCGGGCGTTGCACCTTGATCGATTGCAGCAGTCCCACCGCCACCCACACCGCGAACATCGACGAGCCGCCGTATGACACGAACGGCAGGGGCAGGCCGGTGACCGGCATGATGCCGAGGGTCATGCCGATGTTCTCGAAGGACTGGAAGGCGAACCAGGCGACGATGCCGGCCGCGACGACGGTGCCGTACAGGTCGGGCGCGTCTCGGGCGATGCGGCAGGCGCGCCACAGGACGACACCGAGCAGCAGGACGATCAGGCCGGCGCCCAGGAAGCCGAGCTCCTCCCCGGCGACCGTGAAGACGAAGTCCGTCTGCTGCTCGGGCACGAACTGGCCGGTGGTCTGGGAGCCGTGGAAGAGGCCCGCCCCGGTCAGGCCGCCGGAGCCGATGGCGATGCGGGCCTGGTTGGTGTTGTAGCCCACGCCGGCGGGGTCCAGGTCGGGATTGGCGAAGGCCGCGAAGCGGTTGATCTGGTAGGCGTCCAGGATGTGCAGTTGCCAGACGGCGATCGCGCCGATGGCTCCCGCGGCGATCAGGCCGAAGACCCAGCGGTTGGAGGCGCCGGAGGCGAGCAGCACACCCAGGATGATGATCACCATGACCATGACCGACCCGAGGTCGGGCATGAGCAGCACGATCAGGATGGGTACGGCGGCCAGACCCAGGGACTGCAGGACCGTGCGGTGGTCCGGGAACTTCTTGTCGCCGGCGTCGACGCGGGCCGCCAGCAGCATGGCCATGCCCAGGATGATCGTGATCTTCACGAACTCGGACGGCTGCAGTGAGAAGCCGCCGCCGAGCACGATCCAGGAGTGCGCGCCGTTGACGGTGGAGCCGAGCGGGGTGAGCACGGCGAGGATGCCGAAGACCGACAGGCCGTAGAGGATCGGTACGGCGTTGCGCAGGGCGCGGTGGCCGAGCCAGATCGTGCCGATCATGAGGGCGAGCCCTATGCCGGTGTTCATGACGTGCCGGATCAGGAAGTAGTACGGGTCGCCCTGGTTGATCTCGGTGCGGTTGCGGGTGGCCGAGTACACCAGCAGGGAGCCCAGCAGGGACAGGGCGATGGCCGCCAGCAGCATCGGCCAGTCGAGCCTGCGGGCCGGCGAGTCGCGGGCGAAGATCCGGGTCCAGCCGGCCCGCTGGGGGCCGTATCCGGAGACGGAGAAGGTGTTGGCACCGGTCACGTGAGCATCCTCCGGCTTCCCCTCCTGCGAGGCCGCCTGCGGGTGTTGCTGTTGCCCCTGGTGGGCGAGGGTGAGGTGGCGGGCTGCTGGTCGTCCCCATTGGTGGGGTTGTTCTGCTGGTAGGCCTCGGCGTCCTTGCCGGGGTCCCCGGTGATCTTGGGGGCGGCGATCGTGCCGTCCGTGCGGACCTTCGGCAGCCCCTTCTGGGGCTCGGGCAGCAGTGCCTTCTTCTTGTCGACGGAGCCGTCGCCCTGGACGCCGTAGATCGCGCTGTAGATGTTGCGCACCGCCTCACCGGAGGCTCCGGAACCCGTACCGGCCTGGGCGATCGTCATGATCACCGTGTAGTCCTTGGAGTAGGTGGCCAGCCAGGACGTGGTCTGCTTGCCGTAGACCTCGGCGGTACCGGTCTTGGCGTGCAGCGGGATCTTGTCCTGCGGCCAGCCGCCGAACTTCCAGGCGGCGGTACCGCGGGTGATGACCCCCGCGAAGGCGTCGTTCATGCCCTTGAGGGTGGCCTGGCCGACCGGCAGCCGGCCGTTCTTCCTCGGCTTGATCTCCTGCACGGACTTGCCGTCCGCGCTGATGATCGCCTTGCCGATGGTCGGCTGGTACATGGTGCCGCCGTTGGCGACGGCGCCGTAGATCACGGCCTCCTGGATCGGCGTGACGAGGGTGTCGCCCTGGCCGATCGAGTAGTTGATCTCGTCACCCTCGCGCATCTTGTTGCCCTCGAGGCAGTTCTCGTACGCGATCTTCTCGACGTAGGAGCCGTCCTTCTTTCCGGACTTGCACCAGGCGTCCTTGTTGGCCTTCCAGTAGTCCAGCTTCCACTGCCGGTCGGGCACGCGGCCGGTGACCTCGTTGGGCAGGTCGATGCCGGTCTCCTTGCCGAGGCCGAACTGGTGGGCGGTCTTGAAGAAGTAGTCCTTCGGCTGGCCCTTCTTGGGGTTGATGCCGCCGTCCCTCTTCCACTCCTTGTCGGCGAGGCCGTAGAAGACGGTGTCGCAGGAGACCTCCAGGGCGCGGCCGAGGGAGATGGGGCCGAAGTTCTCGCCCTCGAAGTTCTTGAAGACCTGGCTGCCCACCGAGTACGAGCTGGTGCACGGGTAGCCGCCGTCCCACGGGTAGCCGGCCTGGACCGCGGCGGCCGTGGAGACCACCTTGAAGGTCGAGCCGGGCGCGGCCTGACCCTGTATGGCCCGGTTCAGCAGCGGGTAGTCGGAGTTCTTGCCCGTGAGGGCCTTGTAGTCCTTGGCGGAGATGCCGCCGACCCACACGTTCGGGTCGTAGGTCGGTGCGGAGGCCATGGCGACGATCCGGCCGGTCTTGGCCTCCATCACCACGACGGCACCGGAGTCGGCCTTGTAGTTCTCTTCGGTGATCTTGTCGTACTGCTGGCGGGCGGTCTTCATGGCCTTGTCCAGTTCGTACTCGGCGACCCGCTGCACCCGGGAGTCGATGCTGGTGACCAGGTTGGAGCCGGACTCGGCGGCGTCCGCCTTGGCCTTGCCGATGACCCTGCCGAGGTTGTCCACCTCGTAGCGGGTCACGCCGGCCTTGCCGCGCAGCACCCTGTCGTACTCGCGCTCCAGGCCGGAGCGGCCGACCATGTCGGAGCGCAGGTAGGGTGAATCGGTGTCCTTGGCCTTCTGGATCTCCTCGTCGGTGACCGGCGAGAGATAGCCGAGGACCTGGGCGGTGTTGGACTTGCCCGGACCCGCGTAGCGGCGCACGGCCTCCGGCTCCGCGGTGATGCCGGGGAAGTCCTCGGCGCGCTCGCGGATCTGCAGGGCCTGCTTGGGCGTTGCCTCGTCCGTGACGGGGATCGGCTGGTACGGCGAGCCGTTCCAGCAGGGCTGGGGGGTCTTGGCGTCACACAGCCGGACCTTCTGCATGACCTCCTCGGGCTTCATGCCGAGGACGTCGGCCAGCTTGGTGAGGACGGCCTTGCCGTCGTCCTTCTGCTTCAGCAGGTCCGTGCGGGACGCGGAGACCACCAGGCGGGTCTCGTTGTCGGCGAGTGGGACGCCCCGGGCGTCCAGGATGTCACCGCGCACGGCGGGGTCGACGACCTGCTGGACATGGTTGCCGGAGGCCTGCTTCTGGTACTCGGCGCCCTCCCGGATCTGCAGGTACCACAGACGGCCACCGAGGGTGCCGAGGAGGGAGAGGACGAGGATCTGGATCACGACGAGCCGGATCTGGACCCGTGAGGTCCGTCCGGTCTCGGGGATGTTGGTCACTGCGGCTGTCTCCCCCTCTCAGTGCGCGGATGCGTGTGCGCGTACGAATGATGAACGACGGGCCGGTGCGGCCGCGTTCCGCGACGGCCTCCCCTTTCGGGTGAACCTTCCGGTGAACGTTCGCGTGAACTCGCCCGGGCTCACAGCCGCTTGACCCCCTTGATGCGGCCGACCCGGGTGGAGCGGGTGCGGGCCTTGGCCTTCAGGGCGCCCAGGCCGCCGCGCTGGCTGCCGATGTGCAGGCCGGTGCCGGAGGAGAGCCAGCCGGAGGAGATGTCACCGGCCTTGGCCGCGGGACTGGTGTCGGTGAGCGGATCGTTGTCGGAGCGACGGGCCAGCCACATGATCCCGGGAACCACGAACGGCGCGAGCAGCAGGTCGTACAGGGCGGCCGAGAACAGCAGTCCGGGCAGGCCGACATGGCGGGCGGCGGTGTCGCCGACCAGGGCCCCGACGCCCGCGTACAGCAGGGTGGAGCCGACGGCCGCGGCGACCACGACGGCCATCGGGCCGGTCGCCGACTTCAGGCGGCCGTTCTCCGGCCTGATGAGTCCGGCGCAGTAGCCGATGACGCACAGCACGAGGGCGTAGCGGCCGGCCGCGTGGTCGGCGGGCGGGGCGAGGTCGGCGAGCAGTCCGGCGCCGAAGCCGACGAGGGCGCCGCCCACATGGCCGTACACCATGGCGAGGCCGAGCACGGTGAGCAGCAGCAGGTCGGGGACGGCGCCCGGCAGGTGCAGACGGGCGAGGACGCTCACCTGGATCACCAGGGCGACGACGACCAGCGCGCTGGAGAGCAGGATCCGGTTGACACGCATGGGTAAAACTCAGCTCCTACTGCTGCTGGCCGTCTGCGGGTGCGCCCGCCGAGGGAGTGACCGTGACGGTCACCGTCGGCGTCGGGGTCGGCTTGGGCTTGGCCGGCAGGACCTCGTCGCGCGGGTCCCTCTTCGGGGCCTCGACGACCACTCCGACGATGTCGAGCTTGGTGAAGCCGACGTACGGGGTGACGTAGAGCGTGCGGGTGAGGCCGCCGCCGGAGGGGTCGACGCGGGAGACCACGCCGACCGGGACGCCGGGCACGAAGGGCTTGTCGGCCTGGGAGCCGAAGGTGACGAGACGGTCGCCCTTCTTCACCTCCGCCTTGCCGTTGAGGAGTTCCACGCGCAGCGGGCGGTCGCCCTGCCCGGAGGCGAAGCCGAGTTCGTCGCTGTTCTCCATGCGGGTGCCGACGGTGAAGTCGGGGTCGTTGGCGAGCAGCACGGTGGAAGTGTGGGGGCCGACCGTGGTGACCCGGCCGACGAGGCCGTCGCCGTTCAGCACGGTCATGTCCCGCCGGATGCCGTCGTTCGCGCCGACGTCGACGGTGATGGTCCAGGAGAAGCCCTGCGCCGACCCTATGGCGATGACCTGGGCGCCCTTGATGCCGTACTGGCCCTCGCCGGCGACCTTCAGCATCTTGTCGAGCTGTTTGAGGCGGCTGCGGTTGCGGTCGTCGCTGCCGAGCTTCGCCTTGAGGGCCGCGTTCTCCCGCTCCAGCACGGCGAGCCGGTCGTGGCGGCTGCCGGAGTCCCGGACGGCGGAGACCGCGTTGCCGACCGGGTCGACCGCCGAGGACAGCCCGTTCTCGATCGGGCCGAACGCCGCGGCCGCGGCCTGCCGGGCACCGTCGACCGGCGAGTTCCGGCCTCCGCGGATGTCCACCGTGATCAACGCGAACGCGATGGCGATCAGCAGGACCAGGAGAAGCCGGCTCTCTTTCGTGTCCCTCACGTGCGGCGGCCGTGCCCTTCCTCAGTAGGAATTCGGGGACCCCCTGAGGCGCCACTCGAGAAGCGCAAACCGAAGGGGCCCATTTGTGGGAGCTTATGCCTCTATATCAACGAGCCGCCGTACGAGAGGAGATCGTCTCGTACGGCGGAATCAAAGCGTTACGTCATCTGCGCGGCTGGGCGTCCAGAACCTGCTGGAGCGCCTCGAACTCCTCGACGCACTTTCCGGAACCGAGCGCCACGCTGTCCAGCGGGTCCTCGGCGATGTGGATCGGCATTCCGGTCTCCCGCCGCAGCCGCTCGTCCAAACCGCGCAGCAGCGCCCCGCCGCCGGTCAGAACGATTCCCCTGTCCATGATGTCGCCGGACAGCTCCGGCGGGCACTTGTCGAGAGTCGTCTTGACGGCGTCGACGATCGCGTTGACCGGTTCCTCGATCGCCTTGCGGACCTCGGCGGCCGAGATGACGACGGTCTTCGGCAGTCCGGAGACCAGGTCCCGGCCGCGGACTTCGGTGTGCTCGTCGGAGTCGAGTTCGTACGCCGAACCGATCGTGATCTTGATCTGCTCGGCCGTGCGCTCACCCAGCAGAAGGCTGTACTCCTTCTTGATGTACTGGATGATCGCATTGTCCAGTTCGTCGCCGGCGACGCGGATGGACTGGGCGGTGACGATGCCGCCGAGCGAGATGACCGCGACCTCAGTGGTGCCGCCGCCGATGTCCACCACCATGTTGCCGGTGGCCTCGTGGACCGGCAGGCCGGAGCCGATGGCCGCGGCCATCGGCTCCTCGATGATGTGCACCTGACGCGCACCGGCCTGGGAGGACGCCTCGATGACGGCACGGCGCTCGACGCCCGTGATGCCCGAGGGCACACAGACGACGACCCGCGGCCGGGCGAGATACCGCCGCTTATGGATCTTCAGGATGAAGTAGCGGAGCATCCGCTCGGTGATCTCGAAGTCGGCGATCACGCCGTCCTTCAGGGGACGCACGGCGACGATGTTGCCCGGCGTCCGGCCGATCATCTTCTTCGCTTCGGCACCGACCGCGAGGATGCCACCGGTGTTGGTGTTGATCGCGACGACGGAGGGCTCGTTGAGTACGATTCCGCGACCCCTGACGTACACCAGCGTGTTGGCGGTCCCGAGGTCGACAGCCATGTCACGGCCGATGAACGACATTGAGTTCCCCATCCGGATTCATCGGGCCTTCCCGAGCTTTTGAGGGCACATCAGGTCGGCGAGGCGGGTGCTGTGACGTGAAGGCTTCCATCGTAAACGCGCCTGCACGAACACTGCGCGAGGGTCTCCGCCATTGTCAGCAGATGGCGCGCCGCCTCGCTTGTGGAGACGGGCCATCGGGGGCACACGTTCCCCCGATCGGTAACGCATATGCCAAGGGACGGCCGAAATCGTACGGCCGTCCCAGGTCAGGATCCCGAGTGGAACTGACGCCCTCTCAGAAAATTCTCCGAAAATTTCCCTCGGCGTGCCTCAGGCACGGCCCGGGAAGAAGATCTTCACCTCGCGCTCGGCGGACTCCTCGGAGTCGGAGGCGTGGATCAGGTTCTCGCGGACGATCACGCCGTAGTCGCCACGGATGGAGCCGGGCGCGGCGGCGATCGGGTCGGTCGGCCCGGCGAGCGCGCGCAGGCCCTCGATGACCCGCTCGCCCTCGACGATCAGCGCGACGACCGGACCGGACGCCATGAACTCCACCAGCGGCTCGTAGAAGGGCTTGCCCTTGTGCTCGCCGTAGTGCTGCTCCAGCGTGTCCTGGTCCAGGGTGCGCAGCTCCAGCGCGGTGATCCGCCAGCCCGCCTTGCGCTCGATACGGCTGATGATCTCGCCGGTCAGGCCTCGACGGACGGCGTCGGGCTTGAGGAGGACGAGGGTGCGCTGGCTCACGGATGACTCCTTACGACTGACGTGTGCGGTGGGACGAGGTTACAGGGCGTGTTCGTGCCGCTGTTACGCAGCGTCAGGTGTGGTGGGGGAAGACGCAGCGGACTCGGTCTGGGCCGCGAACCTCGCCTTCGCCTCGTCCACCTTCCTCCCGAAGTGCACCGACGCCCACCACAGGGCGGCGAACACCGCGCCCAGGAAGTACATCGTCGGGACGAAGACACCGGAGGCGATCAGGGCGAGCTGCAGGGCCCAGCCGAGGGCGACGCCGCCCGGGCGGGTCACCATGCCGCACAGCAGCACGCACAGGGCCATGGCGACACCGCTGACCAGCCACACGGTCGACGTGGCCAGGTCGGGGTCCTTCATGGCCACGAGCGCCGCGAACCCGATGACGAAGAACTCGCCGATCAGCGTCGATGAACAGAGCGTACGCATGGCGGAACCTCAGCCCTTCCCCAGCAGCAGGCGGGCCTCGCCCACCGTGATGACCGAGCCCGTGACCAGTACCCCGCCGCCCGCGAACTCGCCCTCCTCCTCGGCCAGCGTGATCGCGGCCTCCAGGGCCTCGGGCAGCCGCGGCTCGACCTGGACGCGCTCCTCGCCGAACACCTCGACGGCGATGGCGGCCAGCTCGTCCGCGTCCATGGCGCGGTGCGTGGAGTTCTGTGTGACGACGACCTCGGCGAAGATCGGCTCGAAGGCCTCCAGCAGCCCCCGGACGTTCTTGTCGGCGCTCGCCCCGACCACACCGATCAGCCGGCTGAAGTCGAACGCCTCCCGCACGGCCTCGGCGGTGGCCTCCGCGCCCGCCGGGTTGTGGGCGGCATCGAGGACGACGGTGGGAGAGCGCCGTACGACCTCCAGCCGGCCCGGCGAGGACACGGCAGCGAAGGCCTTGCGCACGGTGTCGATGTCCAGCGACTCCGCGCGCTGCGCGCCGACCCCGAAGAACGCCTCCACGGCGGCGAGCGCCACGGCCGCGTTGTGGGCCTGGTAGGCGCCGTGCAGGGGCAGGTACACCTCGGGGTACTCGCCGCCCAGACCACGCAGGGTGAGCAGCTGCCCGCCGACCGCGACCTGCCGGGCCACCACCCCGTACTCCAGCCCCTCGCGGGCCACGGTGGCGTCCACGTCGACGGCCTTCTTCAGCAGCACCTGCGCCGCGTCCACCGGCTGCTGCGCCAGGATCACGGTCGCGTCCTGCTTGATGATGCCGGCCTTCTCCCCGGCGATCTCGCCCGGCGTCTGACCGAGCCGGTCGGTGTGATCGAGCCCGATGGGGGTGACCACGGCGACGTCACCGTCGATCACGTTGGTGGCGTCCCAGGAGCCGCCCATGCCCACTTCCACGACGGCCACGTCGACCGGTGCGTCCGCGAAGGCGGCGTACGCCATGCCGGTGAGGACTTCGAAGAAGGACAGCCGGTACTCCTGCGAGGAGTCGACCATCTCGATGTACGGCTTGATGTCCTGGTACGTCTCGATGAACCGCTCGGCGGAGATCGGGGCGCCGTCCAGGCTGATCCGCTCGGTGATCGACTGCACGTGCGGGCTGGTGTACCGGCCGGTGCGCAGCTCGAAGGCGCCGAGCAGGGCCTCGATCATGCGGGCCGTGGAGGTCTTGCCGTTCGTCCCGGTGATGTGGATGGAGGGGTACGAGCGCTGCGGCTCGCCCAGCACGTCCATCAGCGCGGCGATCCGGCTGACGGAGGGCTCCAGCTTGGTCTCTCCCCAGCGGGTGGCCAGCTCCGCCTCGACCTCGCGCAGGGCCTTGTCGACCTCGGGGTCCTCCGGCCGCGCGGGTACGTCGGCCTGCGGCGGGCCGCCCTGCGTGCGCAGGGTACGGCTGCCGGCCTCGATCACCGCGAGGTCGGGGTCGCGGTCGGTCTCCTCGGCGACGAGTTCGTCGAAGGCGTCGAGGGGGTCTGGCGTGTCACTGGTGCCGGGGTGGTCGCTCACGGGGTTCAGTCTACGGAGCCCCGGTGACATACGTGGGCGAAGGCCCCCGGAGCCGTGCAGCTCCGGGGGCCTTCGGACGGGTTTCCGCTCGCCGCGCTACGCCGGCGGCAGCTTCTCCAGCTGGGACTGGATGCGGGCGATGTCCTCGTCCGCCTTGGCGAGACGCGTGCGGATCTTGTCGACCACGTTCTCCGGAGCCTTCGCCAGGAAGGCCTCGTTGCCGAGCTTGGCCGTGGCCTGGGCCTTCTCCTTCTCGGCGGCGGCCAGGTCCTTCGCGAGCCGCTTGCGCTCGGCGGCCACGTCGATCGTGCCGGAGAGGTCGAGGGCGACCTCGGCGCCGGCGACCGGGAGGGTGGCCGTGGCCGTGAAGGACTCGGCCTCCGGCTGCAGACGCAGCAGCTGGCGGATGGCGGCCTCGTGCGGGGCCAGCGCCGTACCGTCCAGCGTCAGGCGGGCCGGGACGCGCTGGCCCGGCTGCAGGCCCTGGTCGGCGCGGAAGCGGCGGACCTCGGTGATGACGGACTGGAGCGTCTCGATCTCCCGCTCGGCGCCGGCGTCGCGGAAGCCACTGTCCTTCGGCCACTCGGCGATGACGACCGACTCGCCACCCGTGAGGGTGGTCCAGAGGGTCTCGGTGACGAACGGGACGACCGGGTGCAGCAGCTTGAGGGTGACGTCGAGGACCTCGCCGAGGACCCGCTTGGAGACCTCGGCCGCCTCGCCGCCCGCCTGGAACGTCGTCTTGGACAGCTCGACGTACCAGTCGAAGACCTCGTCCCACGCGAAGTGGAAGAGGGTGTCGGACAGCTTGGCGAACTGGAAGTCGTCGTAGTACGCGTCGACTTCGGCGATGACGGAGTTGAGCCGGGAGAGGATCCAGCGGTCGGTGGCCGACATCGCCGACGCGTCCGGCAGCGGGCCGTCCACCGTCGCGCCGTTCATCAGCGCGAAGCGGGTGGCGTTCCAGATCTTGTTGGCGAAGTTGCGGGAGCCCTGGACCCAGTCCTCGCCGATCGGGACGTCGACGCCCGGGTTGGCGCCACGGGCGAGCGTGAAGCGCAGGGCGTCGCTGCCGTACTTGTCCATCCAGTCCAGCGGGTTGACCGCGTTGCCGAAGGACTTCGACATCTTCTTGCCGAACTGGTCGCGGACCATGCCGTGCAGGGCGATGGTGTGGAACGGCGGCGTGCCGTCCATCGCGTACAGGCCGAACATCATCATCCGGGCGACCCAGAAGAAGAGGATGTCGTAGCCGGTGACGAGGACGGAGTTCGGGTAGAACTTCGCGAGCGACTCGGTCCGCTCGGGCCAGCCGAGGGTCGAGAAGGGCCACAGGCCGGAGGAGAACCAGGTGTCGAGGACGTCGGTGTCCTGCTTCCAGCCCTCCGCCTCGGTCCCGGGCGGCTGCTCGTCGGGTCCGACGCAGACGACCTCGCCGTTCGGGCCGTACCAGACCGGGATCCGGTGACCCCACCACAACTGCCGCGAGATGCACCAGTCGTGGAGGTTGTCGACCCAGTCGAAGTACCGCTTCTCCATCTCCTGCGGATGGATCTTGACCTTGCCCTCGCGGACGGCGTCGCCGGCGGACTTGGCCAGCGGGCCGACCTTGACCCACCACTGCATGGACAGGCGGGGCTCGATGGTGGTCTTGCAGCGCGAGCAGTGCCCGACGCTGTGGACGTACGGCCGCTTCTCGGCGACGATCCGGCCCTCGGCGCGCAGCGCGGCGACGATGGCGGAGCGGGCCTCAAGGCGGTCCAGGCCCTGGAAGGGGCCGTGGGCGGTGATGACGGCGTGCTCATCCATGATCGTGATGGACGGCAGGTCGTGCCGCTGGCCGATCTCGAAGTCGTTCGGGTCGTGGGCCGGGGTGACCTTGACGGCGCCGGTGCCGAACTCGGGGTCGACGTGGGTGTCGGCGACGACCGGGATGGAGCGCTCGGTGAGCGGGAGTGCGATGAGCTTGCCGACGAGGTGTTTGTAGCGCTCGTCGTCGGGGTGAACGGCGACGGCGGTGTCACCGAGCATGGTCTCGGCACGGGTGGTGGCGACGACGATGGTGTCGTCCCCGTCGCCGTACTTCATGGAGACCAGCTCGCCGTCGTCGTCCTGGTACTCGACCTCGATGTCCGAGATGGCGGTGAGGCAGCGCGGACACCAGTTGATGATGCGCTCGGCGCGGTAGATCAGCTCGTCGTCGTAGAGCCGCTTGAAGATGGTCTGGACGGCCTGGGACAGGCCCTCGTCCATCGTGAAGCGCTCACGCGACCAGGCGACACCGTCGCCGAGTCGGCGCATCTGCCCGCTGATCTGGCCACCGGACTCGGCCTTCCACTGCCAGACACGCTCGACGAAGGCCTCGCGGCCGAGGTCGTGCCGGGACTTGCCCTCCTTGCCCAGCTCCCGCTCGACGACGTTCTGCGTGGCGATACCGGCGTGGTCCATGCCGGGCTGCCACAGGGTCTCGAACCCCTGCATGCGCTTGCGGCGGGTCAGGGCGTCGATGAGCGTGTGCTCGAAGGCGTGGCCCAGGTGCAGGCTGCCCGTGACGTTCGGGGGCGGGATGACGATCGTGTACGGCGGCTTGTCGCTCTTCTCGTCCGCCTCGAAGTAACCGCGCTCTACCCAGCGCTCGTACAGCGGCCCCTCTACATCGGCCGGCGCGTACTGGGTCGGCAATTCGGTGTCGGGCGCGGGTGGCTGCTGCTGAGCGTTCTCGGTCACGGGGGTCAGTTTAGAGGTGTCACGGGGTGGTCCCGAAACGCGTTTGTTCTGTAACGGTGAGGCCCCCGGTGCCCTGTGCTTCCGGGCCCTGAGCCAGGATGTCGTGAACACATAAGCATCTGGAGGGGAACCCAGAAATGAGCAACAACCAGCCGGGCCCGTACGGCGGGCCGCCTCAGCAGCCGGGTCCGTACGGCCAGCCGGGGCAGCCTGGTCCTTACGGCCAGCCGGGCCCCTACGGCCAGCAGCCGCAGGCGCCCCAGCCCGGCTACGGCTACCCCCAGCAGGCCCCTCCGGCCCCGCCGCAGCCCGGCTACGGCTACCCGCAGCAGGGCGTGCCCCAGCAGCCGAACCCGTACGGGCAGCAGCCGGGCCCCTACGGCCAGCAGCCCTACGGCGTTCCGCAGCCGCCGGCCCCGGGTGGCGGCAAGAAGAAGACCGGCCTGATCATCGGGGCGGTGGCGGTCGTGGCGGCGATCGCGGTGGGCGCGTACTTCCTGCTCAGCGGCAGCAGCGGCATCGACGTCGCGGACGACGGGCCGCACAAGCTGACGACGCCGGCGACGGTCATCAACGGCACGTACAAGAAGTCGGGGAACACCGGCTCCGACGACACCATGAGCGGCGACGACCTGGCCGACTTCGAGAAGTGGGGCGTGAAGAACGCGAAGCACGCCGGCGCCACGTACCAGAACGGGACCGGCCTGTCGGCGAAGGGCCTTTCCTTCAGCGGTGTCTACGGCACCATCGACGACCCCGAGGCCGTGGTGGACGCCGCGTTCGCCAAGGTCAAGTCGGAGTCGGAGAAGGACCAGAGCGGGGACAAGACCAAGGGCAAGCTGCTGGGCAGCCCGCAGACGGTCCACCCGGCCGGCTTCGACGGTGTCATGAAGTGCCAGGTGGTGCAGATCGACAACAGCGACTCGTCGGCGTCGGCCGCGGGTGCCGCGAAGACCGTCAAACTGCCCTTCTGCATCTGGGGCGACCACAGCACGGTCGCCGACGTCTCGGCGTTCAGCCTCGCCTCGCTGGCCGCGGGTGACGGCGGCTCGATCGACGACACGGCCGCCCTCGCCGCGAAGCTCCGCAACGACGTGCGCGTCAAGATCTGATGGCGTGAGCCACGACGGAAGGGGCCCCGGTCGGCTGACCGGGGCCCCTTCCGTTGCGTCCGTACAGGCGGCTACGCCGTCTTCTGCTCCCCCGGCCCACGGCCGCGCGCGTCCCGCGGGATCAGGGTCGGGTTGACGTTCGAGTGGACCACGTCGGCCGTGATGACGACGCGGGCGACGTCCTTGCGGGACGGCACCTCGTACATCACCGACATGAGGACCTCCTCCATGATGGCGCGCAGACCGCGGGCGCCGGTCTGGCGGAGGATGGCCTGGTCGGCGATGGCCTCCAGGGCCTCGCGCTCGAAGTCCAGTTCCACCCCGTCGAGTTCGAAGAGGCGCTGGTACTGCTTGACGAGCGCGTTGCGGGGTTCCACCAGGATCTGGAGCAGGGCCTCGCGGTCCAGGTTGTGGACGCTGGTGATCACCGGCAGGCGGCCGATGAACTCGGGGATCATGCCGAACTTGACCAGGTCCTCCGGCATGACGTCTTCGAAGATGTCCTTGGACTCCAGCTCGCGCTTGGAGCGGATGGTGGCGCCGAAACCGATCCCCTTCGCGCCGGCCCGGGACTCGATGATCTTCTCCAGACCCGCGAACGCACCGCCCACGATGAACAGGACGTTCGTCGTGTCGATCTGGATGAACTCCTGGTGGGGGTGCTTGCGGCCGCCCTGGGGCGGGACGGAGGCCGTGGTGCCCTCCAGGATCTTGAGCAGGGCCTGCTGGACACCCTCGCCCGAGACGTCGCGGGTGATGGAAGGGTTTTCACTCTTCCTCGCGACCTTGTCGATCTCGTCGATGTAGATGATCCCGGTCTCGGCCTTCTTGACGTCGTAGTCGGCCGCCTGGATCAGTTTCAGCAGGATGTTCTCCACGTCCTCGCCGACGTAGCCCGCCTCGGTCAGTGCCGTGGCATCGGCGATGGCGAACGGGACGTTCAGCATGCGCGCCAGGGTCTGGGCGAGGAGCGTCTTGCCGGAACCCGTGGGGCCGAGCAGAAGGATGTTGGACTTCGCCAGCTCGATGGCGTCGTCACGGCCCTGGGCGCCGCCGTTCTCGCCCGCCTGGACCCGCTTGTAGTGGTTGTACACCGCGACGGAGAGCGCCTTCTTGGCGGCCTCCTGGCCGACCACGTAGCCCTCGAGGAACTCGTAGATCTCGCGGGGCTTGGGCAGCTCCTCCCAGCGCACCTCGCTGGTCTCCGCGAGCTCTTCCTCGATGATCTCGTTGCAGAGATCGATGCACTCGTCGCAGATGTACACACCGGGCCCTGCGATGAGCTTCTTGACCTGCTTCTGGCTCTTGCCGCAGAACGAGCACTTGAGCAGATCGCCGCCGTCACCGATGCGTGCCACGGTGTGCTTCCCCTTCGCCTGGGAGACGCCCGGACGCTTTCGCGTCCAGCGGCTCCTGGTGCTGCCTTATGTCCGACGGTACCTTGCCGGGCCCTGTGTTCGGGTCCCCCTTGGCAGGGTTCACTTTGACGTGGACCTTGCCAAGGGGGCCTGAGCGTGTGCCGCTCCGGGTCAGCGGACCGCGTCGTTGTTCATCTTCCGGGTGGAGATGATCTGGTCGACGATGCCGTACTCCAGCGCCTCCTCGGCCGTGAGGATCTTGTCGCGCTCGATGTCCTCGCGGACCTGCTCGAGCGGCCGGTTGGAGTGCTTGGCCAGCATGTTCTCCAGCTGCTCACGCATCCGGGTGAACTCGTTGGCGATGATCTCCAGGTCGGAGAGCTGACCGCGGCCGGTGGAGCCGGCCGGCTGGTGGATCAGCACCCGGGAGTTCGGCAGCGCCATGCGCTTGCCCGGCGTACCGGCGGCGAGCAGGATGGCCGCGGCGGAGGCCGCCTGGCCCATGCACACCGTCTGGATGTCGGGCTTCACGAACTGCATGGTGTCGTAGATGGCCGTGAGGGCCGTCATGTCGCCACCGGGGCTGTTGATGTAGATCGAGATGTCCCGGTCGGGGTCCATCGACTCCAGGCACAGCAGCTGCGCCATGACGTCGTTGGCCGACGCGTCGTCGATCTGGACGCCCAGGAAGATCACGCGCTCCTCGAAGAGCTTCGCGTACGGGTCGTACTCGCGGATGCCCTGGGAGGTGCGCTCGACGAAGCGCGGGATGACGTAGCGGCTCTCGGGCCGGGGCCCTTCGTACATGCCGCTGGCGGCGCCGGGGAAGTTGCTCATGGGGTGTTCACCGTCCTGGTGGCGTTCTGGGGGCTGGGGTCGTGGCGGTGCGTGGCGTGGCCGGGCCGGTCAGGCACCGGTGCCGCCGCCTCCCGGAACACCCGAGGCGTGCGTGATGATCTCGTCAATGAGACCGTACTCCTTGGCCTCTTCCGGGGTGAACCAGCGGTCGCGGTCGCCGTCGCGGATGATCGTCTCGACGGTCTGGCCGGAGTGGAGCGCGGTCAGCTCGGACATGCGCTTCTTGGTGCGCATCAGGTACTCGGCCTGGATCTTGATGTCCGAGACCGTACCGCCGAGGCCCGCGGAGCCCTGGTGCATCATGATGTCCGCGTGGGGCAGGGCGAAGCGCTTGCCCGCGGAGCCGCCGGTGAGCAGGAACTGGCCCATCGAGGCCGCCATGCCCATGGCGATCGTGACCACGTCGTTCGGGATGTACTGCATGGTGTCGTAGATCGCCATGCCGGCCGTCACCGAGCCGCCGGGACTGTTGATGTAGAGGTAGATGTCCTTCGTCGGGTCGGCGGCGAGGAGCAGCAGCTGTGCGGTGATCTTGTTGGCGATGTCGTCGTCAACCTGCTGGCCGAGGAAGATGATCCGCTCGCCGAGCAGCCGGTTGTAGACCTGGTCGCCGAGGCCACCACCGATGGAAGGCTCGCCGGCGGCGGAGGGCATCAGATTCGTCACGTATCCACCTGCTCGTCTTACGACGGCGCCGGGCCGTCTCACGTCGTCCTGCCGGAGGCTTGGCTGGGGTTTCAGGAGACTCCCCTGCCCCCGTATTCAAGGACCCTAACGCTCAGGTCCCCTCGGGGAATCCCGGAGATGGGAGTGTTCGCCGGGGGCGTAGCGCGCGGGGCTCTGCGGGGGCGCCTGGAGCGGAGTACGGGAACGTAGCGCGCGGGGCTCTGCCGGGGCGCCTGGAGCGGACCGCGAGAGGTACTGCGGAAATCGTCGGACCGCGGGCGTACGGGGGCCGGACGCGGGGTTCCCCGCGCCCCTGACGCTCCCCCGGCGGTACCCCCGTGGTACGACGAACGGGCCCCTGGGAGAGTCCCCAGGGGCCCGTCTACGTCGTCAGAGGCGCCGGCAGGCCGCTCAGCCCTCGGTCGTCTCCTCGGAGGCCTCGGAGGCCGGAGCCTCGGCAGCGGCCTCCGTCTCCTCCTCCTCGTCGTCCAGGTCGATGACCTCGCCGTTGGTGTCCTTCACCGTGGCGGCCTCGACCACGACGGCCAGGGCCTTGCCACGGGCGACCTCGCCGACCAGGAGCGGCACCTGGCCGCCCTCGACGACGGCCTGGGCGAACTGGTCGGGGGACATGCCGGAGGACGCCGCACGCCGCATGAGGTGCTCGGTGAGCTCCTCCTGGTTGACGTTGAGGTTCTCCTTCTTGACCAGCTCGTCGAGGACGAACTGGGTCTTGATGCCCTTGACCGCGGCCTCGCGGGTCTCGGTCTCGAACTCCTCGGCGGTCTTGCCCTGGATCTCCAGGTACTTGTCGAGGGTGAGGCCCATCTGGCCGAGCTGGTGGTGCTCCAGGTTGTGCTTGCGGGTGTTGATCTCGTCCTCGAGCAGCTTCTCGGGGACCGGGACCTCGACCAGCTCGAGGAGCTTCTCCAGGACGCGCTCCTGGGCCTGGGTGGCCTGGTCGTACTGCTTCATGTTGGCCAGGCGCTTGCGGCTGTCGGCCTTCAGCTCGTCCAGGGTGTCGAACTCGGAGGCGAGCTGCGCGAAGTCGTCGTCCAGCTCGGGCAGCTCGCGAGCGGCGACCTGGGTGACCTTGACGGTGACCTCGGCCTCCTTGCCCGCGGCGGAGCCACCCTTGAGCTCGGAGGTGAAGGTGGCCTCGCCACCGGCCTCCAGGCCCTTCACGGCGTCGTCGATGCCGTCCAGCAGCTCACCGGAGCCGATGGTGTAGGAAACGCCGTTGGCGATGCCGTCCTCGAGGACCTCGCCGTCGACCTTGGCCTCCAGGTCGATGGTGACGACGTCGCCGTCCTCGGCGGCCCGCTCGACCGGGGAGGTGGAGGCGAAGCGCTCGCGGAGCTGCTCGACCGACTTCTCGACGTCCTCGTCGGTGACCTCGACGGCGTCGACCTCGACCTCGATGCCGGAGTAGTCCGGGATCTCCAGGGCCGGGCGGACGTCGACCTCGGCGGTGAAGTTCAGCGTCTCGCCGTCCTTCAGCTCCGTGATGTCGACCTCGGGCTGGCCCAGCGGGCTCAGCTCGGCATCGTTGACCGCCTCGGTGTAGAACTTCGGAAGCGCGTCGTTGACGGCCTCCTCCAGCACCGCACCGCGGCCGAACCGCTGGTCGATGACGCGGGCCGGGATCTTGCCCTTGCGGAAGCCCTTCACCGTGACCTGCTGGTTGATCTTCTTGTACGCCGCGTCGAGGCTGTCCTTGAGCTCCTCGAAGGGCACCTCGACAGTGAGCCGAACCCGGGTCGGGTTCAGGGTCTCCACGGCGCTCTTCACGGTTCGGTCTCCTTGTGGCTGACTTCTTGGTTTCTGCCGGAGCCAGACTGGTCCGGCGGATTTCGCCGCCCGGAGGAGTTCGTAGGCCGAGTGGGCCGGGACACACGGGCGCGCAGCTTGCATAGTAACCGCAGCCCGGTCAGCGCCCCAAAAGGCGATCATCACGACGCCGTGAGCCGGTGGTCGGGGTGGCGGGATTTGAACCCACGGCCTTCCGCTCCCAAAGCGGACGCGCTACCAAGCTGCGCCACACCCCGTCTGGTGCGACACGTAGGGTACATGCCCCGGCCGGATCCGTCGGCCGCTTTATCCGCTGCCGCATGCGTGGCATCGCCGCAGTCCAACAGGTTGGCCTCCGCGGCGGGCGACCCGCTACGATGCACTGCAGTGCCGCGGTCACCGACCTGCGGCGCGCGCTTGCGGGCGTAGCTCAATGGTAGAGCCCTAGTCTTCCAAACTAGCTACGCGGGTTCGATTCCCGTCGCCCGCTCTGCAGGCCGAAGGCCCAGGCGAGAGGATGCTTCTCTCTCTGGGCCTTCGGCATGTGCCGGCTCTGGGCCTTCAGCACGTGCCGGGGCCGCGCAGGCCCCCATGCCGGGTGATCAGCGGCGCGCGGAAGAGCGGTCGCCGGAGAACTGATCCACCGGGCGGGCAGCTGCGGCGGCCATGAGGGCCAGCAGCAGGCCGATTACGCCGACAATGATGTTGTTGACTATGGTCCTGGTGGTGCTGACGTCACCTGCCACAACCCACGGCGCGACGATCGTCCACGCGCTCAGCACGCAAGCGCCCCAGGCCATGCTGTGCGAACGCTCGTATGCCCGTCCGAAGCCACCGCTCATGAGGACGGCGTAGGCGATGCCGACGATCAGATTGTTGACCGCCAGGGTGGAGAGGTTGTTGAATCCCGCGATCCACGGTGAGGCCGCGAGGTAGAGCCCCGTGATCAGGGCCATGGCCTCGACGGCCTGCGCCCTCGGGGTGGTCGCGACGCCTTCGGCCATCTCGTGCCGATTGCGCATCGCGATGATGTCGGGATGGCTTTCCATGTCCGGCCGGGAGTGAGTCGTCATTGCATTTCCTCCGAATTGCCCGTTATGTGCCCTACGTGAGGATGAGTACCCCGCAGGGGCGGGACAACCGTCCCGAATTGCTGAGCCCCAGGAACCGCTGGAAGAGGCGGTCGGTCGGGCCGGGCAGCGCCCCATTGCGGTGCGGGCGCTGGTGAAAATCACTCGTCGAGGCCACATGCGGCGACCGGCAGCAGCGGCTGACACCCACTGGCGGGAACAGGGGCGGTCGGCGCCGGCCCGCACAGGCGGCGTACGTCCACGGACTAGACCACTCGGATGCCGTAGGGACACACAGCGCGCCGCCGCGCACGATGGGTGCCGACCCCGCATACACGAAGGCGGGGTCCGTGCGGGTGACGCGGGGGCCGTCCTCGGCGAGCATCACGTTGGCCGGTTTCAGCTCCCGGTGCACCACGTCGGCGCGGTGGATGTCGCGCACGACCTCGGCGAGGCCGGCGGCGAGTTCGCACCGGCGACCGGGGCAGCGGGCCGGGGCGGCGGACGTGGGCGCCGAGGTCCCGCCGGGATGTGGGGCGTGGCCGTCCGGGGGCGCGGCGCATCGGCGTCCGCGTCCATCACGGGTGCCGGGAAGGCGCCGCCGACCTGCCGGGCGGAGGCCACCTCGCGGCGATGGGGGTCCCCCGCTCGAGCGGAGCCGAGAGGGGGGAGGATGCGGAACTCGTCGTCGGCCTACCGGCCGCGGACGACCTTCACGGCCAGTCGGCGGCCGCGGGCCGAGCGGGCCGGGTACACCACGCCCATGCCGCCGCCGGGACGGTGCTCGGTCCGGCAGCCGCCCACTTCCCGCGGATCCGAGTCGCGCAGCGCCATCCCCGGGCGTCCCGTTGGTTCAGTCGTCCAGCGGCGCCGGCCCGCCCCGCCGGAGTCAGAAGCTGATCGAGTTGATGGTCTCGGCTATCGAGTTCAGGAACCGGTTGATGGACGGCGCCATACCGGTCGAGGCGAGGAAGAAGCCGAAGAGGACGGCGACGATGGCTGGGCCCGCCTTGATGTTCCCCCCTCGGATCAGCACTACAAGGATGATCGCCAACAGCAGCACCACGGACAGTGAAATGGCCACAACTGATCACACCCTCGGTCGGTCCGCTCTCCCGGCCCTGGGGTACGGCCCGCACCCCCGCCAGAACCATCGTGCCACCAACCCGGCCCCGGTATGCGGCTCGTGACGCAACGTTGGACGAGGACCCGGCGAGTGCGGCGCCCCGCACGGTAATTCGACAGGGCGCCCGCACCCGACTCCCCGAGAAATTACGCATGTTCGTTTCAGTGTCCACACATCCTGTGCGCAGTAATTCGAATTGCCGACATCGAGGCGACTTATGCCCCAATTAGTCAGGATGAATCGGGACATCAGGGGTGAACGGTGGGCTTCGACGTGCCCACCATCACGTGGACAGGGAAGGTAAGTTATGCGAATCAGGGGGTACCCGAGCGGGATAACCAGGAATGACCGCGGGGGTTTTACGAAATCCCACAGTCGACGCTAGGGTGCCTGAGATGTTTGACGCCGCCTCGTCCCCCGGCCAGAACCGCAGGCCACTCCCCCCGGCACAGTCGTCGGCCGACGGAGTGCCCAGTCCGCGTACCCCGATGAGTGCGCCGACGCGACAGGCGCCAACGGACAGGGCGGACAGACCCGGCAAACAGCGCGACGCGTTCTTCGACAACGCCAAGTTCCTCGCGATCGTGCTCGTCGCGATGGGGCACGCCTGGGAGCCGCTGAAGGGCGACAGCCGGATCCTGGAGGCCCTGTACACGGTGGTGTACACCTTCCACATGCCGGCCTTCATCATCATCTCCGGCTTCTTCTCCCGCGGTTTCGACATGCGCCCGGACCGGCTGAAGCGGCTGATCACCGGTGTCGCCGTGCCGTACATCCTCTTCGAGACGGCCTACCCCCTCTTCAAGCGCGTCGTCGACCACGCCCCCGACCAGGACATCAGCCTCCTCGATCCCTGGTACCTGACCTGGTTCCTGGTGGCCCTGTTCATCTGGCGGCTCACCACACCGATGTGGAAACTGGTGCGCTGGCCACTGCCGCTGGCCATCGGCATCGCCATGCTGGCCAGCGTCACCCCGAGCATTGGCGACGACCTCGACCTGCAGCGCGTCCTGCAGTTCCTGCCGTACTTCGTGCTCGGTCTGTGCATGAAGCCCGAGCACTTCCACCTGGTGCGCCGCCGCTCGGTGCGGATCGCCTCGGTGCCGGTGTTCGCGGCCGCCCTCGCGGTCGGCTGGTGGGCGGTGCCGCGTATGAACACCGCGTGGTTCTACCACCGTGACTCCGCGCAGGAGCTGGGTGCCCCGTGGTGGTGCGGCCCGGTGATGGTGCTCGCCATGCTGGGCTGCTCGCTGCTGCTGACGGCCTGCTTCTTCGCCTGGGTGCCGCGCCGGAACATGTGGTTCACGGCCCTCGGCGCGGGCACCCTGTACGGCTACCTGCTGCACGGCTTCCTGGTGAAGTTCGCCGACTACCGGGGCTGGTTCGACCACGCCTGGCTGCACCGCCCGCTCGGCGAGATCGCGGTGACCGCCGTCGCGGCCGCCGTCGTCACGCTGCTGTGCACCCGGCCGGTGCAGCGGGTGTTCCACTTCGCGATGGAGCCGAAAATGGAGTGGGCGTTCAAGAAGGACGCGGCCGAACTGGCCCGCGAGCGCCGGCCCAAGGAGCTCGAGCGCGAGAAGGTCGGCGCCTAGGTCCTGTCGTCGCACCCCCCTCGCCTCCGGGCCGGCGGCCGGAGTTCGACGACAGGGCCTGCTCACCCTTGCTCGAGACCGAGAAGTGCGCGCATCCGTGCGTATTTCTCGGTCAGTCGTCTCCGGGTCGGCTCGTCCAGGACCGCGAGCCGACCGGGGTCGGCGTTGTGTGCCAGGTCGGCCTCCTTCACCAGCAGCGCGCCCGGGGTGGCGAGGATCCGGCGGGCGTAGGCCTCCGGCCCCTCCCCCGTCCGCTTGGTGACGGCGCGCACGATGGCCTTGGTGCGCGGGGTGAGACCGGCTCCCTCCAGCCATTGCGGCGACAGCGCGTCGTCCTCGACCGCGTCGTGCAGCCAGGCCGCTGCGATCTGGTCGGCGTCTCCGCCGCGGGCTCGTACGCCCTCGGCGACGGCCGCGAGGTGTTCCGCGTACGGCCGTCCCGCCTTGTCGGTCTGCCCTTCGTGGGCGGCGCGTGCGAGGCCCTCGACTTCGGCCAGGCTGAGTTGCGTCTCGGTCACCCCTCCAGTGTCTCCCGGCGCAGCGCCGCCCGGGCCGGGCCGGTGAGCGCGGCGGAGGAAGAACCCACCCCGGCACGCCCCCGCGGATCAAGGCACGCCCCCGCGGATCATGACGCGCCCCATCCGTCGTGCCGCCGCCGGGGCCTCGTCCCCTGACCGCGCCTGTCACGCACCCGGGCGTGGGGCCCGGGTGGCTCAGCGGGCCGCCGCTGAGGTCTGGCGGCAGATCAGGAGGAGGGCGCGGTCGTCGTTGACGTCCTTCGCGACCGCCTCGATGAGGTGCCAGGCGGCGCCGTGGAAGCCGCCGGCGACATAGCGGTCGGCCTCGCCGGTGAGCCGGTCGATGCCCTCCACGATGTCCCGGTCGGAGGTCTCCACCAGACCGTCCGTGAACAGCATCAACACGTCCCCGGGCCGGAGCGAGCCCTTCACGGAGTCGAATTGGGCGCCGTCGTACACACCCAGCAGCGGGCCCTCGGCCGCCTTCTCCTCCCAGCGGCCGCTGCCCGCGCTCAGCTGCAGCCCCGGCGGATGGCCCGCCGAGTACAGCTCGTAGTCGCCGGAGTCCAGGTCGAGGACCAGATGGATGGAGGTGGCGAAGCCCTCCTCCCAGTCCTGGCGGAGGAGATAGCCGTTGGCCGCCGGGAGGAAGGCGTGCGGGGGAAGCGAGCCCAGCAGGCCGCCGAACGCCCCCGAGAGCAGCAGGGCACGCGACCCCGCGTCCATGCCCTTGCCGGACACGTCCGTGAGCACGACCTCCAGGGTGCGGCCGCCGTTCGTACGGGCCGCGACGACGAAGTCGCCGGAGAAGGACTGGCCGCCCGCCGGGCGCAGTGCCATCTCGTGGTGCCAGCCCTGCGGCAGCTTCGGCAGCTTGCTCTGCACCCGGATCCGCTCGCGCAGGTCGAAGAGCATGGTGCCGCCGCGCCGCCAGGGCACGCCGACCCGGCTGCGGAACTGCGCGGTCAGCAGCCCGAAGAAGCCGCATGCGGCGACCACCAGGACCACGCCCGGGGTGACCCGCGACGGCCCCTCGGTGTACGGGCCGAGCCGCACCGACTCCACGATCAGCGCGGTGGCCGCCGCCGCGTACAGGCCCAGCAGGCTCGCCGGGCGCAGCAGCAGGCCGCCCGCGACGATGGGCAGCACCAGGGTGGCCGGGGAGCACCAGACCGAGTTGCCGAGGGTCATGGCCGCGAGGACGGGGATGGTGAGCAGCAGACCGACCAGTGCGATCCAGTCCGAGCCGTCACCGCGGAAGTAGTCCACCGCGCTTCTGCGCAGGCCGACGCGGGCCCGGTGCCACTGCATCTTCCACCGGGCCGTGAACGTCTCGGCCTTCGCGCGCCGCCCTCGTCCTGCTGCCATTAGTTCGGGACCCTATCCATCGGACCAGCCGCTTGGCACGGGAGGTTCCACTTGTCCCCCGTCCGAGGCTCAACTTCGCGGTTCAACCACTCAGTGAACTTCACCGGGCGCCATCTCGCCGCCGACCGGGACAAATTCGCTGGCTCGCCCCGCAATGCCCTGATAGGCATGGTGCATGGCGACTGAGCGTGCGACCGAGTTGAAGGTGCTGCGCCCGGAGGAGTTCGATCCCTGGTGGGACGGGCTGCTCCGCGCCTTCGGCGGCGGTTCGGCCTCACTCGAAGAGCGCGAACTGGACAAATCCCTCACCGAATTCGATCGTTCGCTGGCCGTGTGGGACGGGGAGGCGATAGTCGGGACGGGTGGGGCGTTCAGCTTCCGTATGACCGTGCCCGGCGGCGCCCTGGTGCCGGCCGCGGGGGTCACCATGGTGAGCGTGGCCGCCACGCACCGGCGGCGCGGGGTGCTCACCTCGATGATGCGGCGCCAGCTGGACGATGTGCGCGCCCTGGGTGAGCCGTTGGCGGTGCTGACCGCCTCCGAGCCGGCGATCTACGGCCGCTTCGGTTACGGCGCCGCCACCTTCCAGCTGCACGCCGAGATCGACACGAGCCGGGTGCCACTGGCGTTGCCGGCCGGCACCGAGGACGTACGCCTGAGGTACGCGAAGCCCGCCGACGTCCTCGCCGAGTGCGAGGCGGTGTACGCGGCGCTGGTGCCGCGCCGGCCCGGGATGCTGGCCCGGCAGCCCGGCTGGGAGCGGGCGGGGCTGCTCGACCCGGAGAGTGAGCGAGGGGGCGCGTCGGCGCTGCAGTGCGTGGTGGCCGAGCGGGACGGCGAGGTCACCGGCTACGCCCGCTTCCGCACCAAGCTCGGCTGGGGTCCGAGCGGGCACGACGGCACCGTGACGCTGGAGGACCTGGCCGCTCTGGACCCGGCGACCGACGCGGCGCTGTGGCGCTTCCTGTTCGACATCGACCTGATGACGACGCTGACCGTGCGGGGGCGGCCGCTCGACGACGCCTGGCAGTACTTGGTCTCCGACATCCGGCGCTGCAGGACGAGGCTGCGGGACTCGTGCTACGTCCGTCTCGTCGACGTCGGAACGGCGCTCGCGTCCCGGACGTACCAGGCGCCGGTGGACGTCGTCCTCGACGTCGAGGACGCCTTCTGCCCCTGGAACACGGGGCGTTGGCGGCTGACCGGGGACACGAAGGGCGCGTCCTGCGAGCGGACCTCCGATGCGGCCGATCTCGCCCTGTCCGTAAGGGAGTTGGCGGCGGCCTACCTCGGTGGCGTGACCCTGCTGTCGCTGGCGGGCGCCGGGCGGGTACGGGAGCTGCGGCAGGGGGCGCTGACGGAGGCGTCGGTGGCGTTCGGCTCGCCGGTGGCGCCCTGGCTGCCGCACGGTTTCTAGCGCCCGGTCAGGGTTTCTGGCAGGTCGGGCACCAGAAGAGGTTGCGGGCGGCGAGGCCGGCGGTGCGGATCCCGGTGCCGCAGATGTGGCAGGGCAGGGTGGCCCGGCGGTAGACGTACACCTCGCCGCCGTGGTCGTCCACGCGCGGCGGCCGGCCCATGGCCTCGGGCGTGTGTTCCGGGCGGACGGTGTCGATGCGGTTGTGGCGGACGCCCTCGCGCATCAGCTCCACGAGATCGGCCCAGACGGCGTCCCACTCGGCCGGGGTGATGTCCCTGCCGGCCCGGTACGGGTCGATGCCGTGCCGGAACAGCACCTCGGCGCGGTAGACGTTGCCGACGCCGGCGATGACCTTCTGGTCCATCAGCAGGGCGGCGACCGTCGTACGGCTGCGGGAGATCTTCCGGTACGCCGCGCTCGGGTCGGCGTCCGCACGGAGCGGGTCCGACCCGAGGCGGTCGTGTATGGCCTGCTTCTCGGTGTCCGTGATCAGTGCGCAGGTGGTGGGGCCGCGCAGATCCACGTACGAGGTGTCGTTCGCGAGCCGGAGCCGGACGGTGTCGGTGGCCGGGGGCGCCGGGGCCGGGCCGAAGCCGACCTTGCCGAAGAGGCCGAGGTGGATGTGGACCCAGTCGGTGTCCCGGAACCGGAGGAAGAGGTGCTTGCCGTGGGCCTCGGTACCGGTGAGCTCGGCACCGTCCAGCAGATCCGCGGCGTCGGAGAACTTGCCCTGGGGGCTGGTCACCCGGGGCGCCGTGCCGGAGAAGCGGGCGGCGTAGTCGTGCGCCAGCCGGTGAATCGTGTGCCCCTCTGGCACGGCTCCTGTTCCTTCCAGCCCCCGGGGGAGCCTCAGTCCTGCTGCGGGTGGTGGGCCGGGATCGGCGGGAGGTCTCCCGTCGTCTCGTAGGCCGACAGCATGTCGATGCGGCGGATGTGACGCTCGTCACCGGAGAACGGCGTGTTGAGGAAGATCTCGACGAACTTGGTCGCCTCCTCCGTGCTGTGCATCCGCGCACCCACGGCCACGACGTTGGCGTCGTTGTGCTGCCGCCCCAGCGCGGCCGTCTCCTCGCTCCAGGCGAGAGCCGCGCGCACCCCCTTCACCTTGTTCGCGGCGATCTGCTCCCCGTTGCCGGAGCCGCCGATCACGATGCCGAGAGCGTCCGGGTCGGCGGCCGCCTTCTGCGCGGCACGCAGACAGAAGGGCGGGTAGTCGTCCTGGGCGTCGTAGATGTGGGGCCCGCAGTCGACGGGCTCGTGCCCCGCCTCCTTGAGCCATTCGACGAGGTGGTTCTTGAGTTCGTAGCCCGCATGGTCGGAGCCGAGATACACGCGCATGGGACGAGTGTGACACGGCCGTTTCCGGGCAGCAGCTTCGGGTGTCGGCGCGAACACATGTGAGCCAGGCCATAGAACCTCAAGGGAACCTCAAGTAACAATACGGATTCAAAGGTTCCCCATTTCATTCGCCTCCGATTCACTGGACCGGCTCGTACACCGCTCGTGCGAGCCCCCGTACCCCGCCGCACAACGGCACCCCCGCTCGTACGGGAATCGCTCCACCGGCGCAAAGGAAATCCGTCCCATGACCCCTGGTTCCGGACTTCAAGCAGGCCTCAAGAACCGACACCTCACGATGATTGCCATCGGCGGTGTGATCGGTGCCGGACTCTTCGTCGGCTCCAGCTCCGGCATTGCCACGGCCGGCCCCGGCATCCTGCTGTCCTACGCCCTCGTCGGCACCCTCGTCGTCCTCGTGATGCGGATGCTCGGCGAGATGTCCGCCGCCAACCCGACCTCCGGATCGTTCTCCGCGCACGCCGACCGTGCGCTCGGCCGCTGGGCCGGTTTCTCCATCGGCTGGCTCTACTGGTTCTTCTGGGTCGTCGTGCTGGCCGTGGAGGCCACGGCCGGTGCGAAGATCCTCGAAGGCTGGATGCCGGCCGTGCCGCAGTGGGGCTGGGCGCTCATCGTGATGACCGTCCTGACCGCGACCAACCTGGTCTCGGTCGGCTCCTACGGCGAGTTCGAGTTCTGGTTCGCCGGCATCAAGGTCGTGGCGATCGGCGCGTTCATCGTCGTCGGCGCGCTGGCCATCTTCGGCGTGCTGCCGGGCGTGCACAGCGACAAGGCCGGCTTCTCCAACCTCACCTCGCACGGCGGCTTCCTGCCGCACGGCCCCGGCGCCATCCTCACCGGTGTGCTGCTGGTCGTCTTCTCCTTCATGGGCAGCGAGATCGCCACGCTGGCGGCCGGCGAGTCGGAGGACCCGCAGCGCGCGGTCACCAAGTCGACCAACAGCATCATCTGGCGTATCGGCGTCTTCTACCTGGGCTCGATCCTGATCGTCGTCTCGCTGCTGCCGTGGAACGACGCCTCGATCGCCAAGGACGGCTCGTACGTCGCCGCCCTGAACTCCCTGGGCATCGCGCACGCCGGTCAGATCATGAACGTCATCGTGCTGACCTCGGTGCTGTCCTGCCTCAACTCCGGCCTGTACACGGCGTCCCGGATGGCGTTCTCGCTCGGTGAGCGCGGTGACGCGCCGAAGGTGTTCGCCCGTACGACGTCCCGGGGCGTGCCGATGGCGGCGATCATCGCCTCCGTCCTCTTCGGCTTCGTCGCGGTCTTCTTCAACTACAAGTTCCCGGACACGATCTTCCTCTTCCTGGTCAACTCCTCCGGCGCGGTCGCGCTGTTCGTGTGGCTGGTGATCTGCTTCTCGCAGCTGCGGATGCGGAAGATCATCCAGCGTGAGGCGCCGGAGAAGCTCGTCGTGAAGATGTGGCTGTACCCGTACCTGACCTGGGCGACGGCCGGCCTGATCGTGGGCGTGCTCGTCTACATGCTCTTCGACACGAAGCACGACGGGCAGGAGACGGTGCTGCTGTCGCTGCTGGTCGCGGCGCTCGTGCTGGCGGTCGCCTTCGTGAAGGAGAAGGTGACGGCGGGCCGCAGGACCGAGGTGCCCGCGGCCGAGGCGACCGAGAAGGTCACCACGGGCTGACGTACGGCTGCTTCCGGCTCACAGCACGGTGAAGGTCTCCTTCACCGTGCTGTACGTCTTCACGGCCTGCGTTTCGATCCCCGGCTGGTACCAGGTGTTGATCTGGTACGACTTCCCGTCCTCGTCGAAGCCGAGCAGGCGGGCGTGCCAGGGGGTGCCCTTCAGGGTGAAGGTGTACTCCCAGACGACCGCCGGGCGCCCCTGGAAGCTGGTCTCCGCCAGCCGGATCTTGACGTAGTCCCGCCCCTGCCGGGCGTCCTTCTCCGACCGTCGCCAGGTGTCGAGGAGGTCGCCACGGGCCAGCGACGACTTGGCGACGAGTTCCTGTCGCCCGTCGGGCGAGGTGTAGTGCACCTCGGCGCCCGTCTGCACGTCCCTCCGCCACCCTCGCGGCGGTACCCACGCGAATCCGCCCGCCTCCGTGCGTGCGCCGGGGGGCGGGCCGGGAGGTCTTGAGGTGCCCTCGACGGTCGGGGAGGCGGCCGTCGGCGAGGAGGCGGTGGACGAGGAGGCGGTGGCGGTTCCGCCGTGCGCACCCTCCCGTCGGCCGCCTCCGCCGGAGGTGGCGAGCAGCACGGCGACCACGATGCCGGCGGCCACGACCCCGAGCGCGGCGAGCAGCGCGGTACGGCGGGGCCGGGGGCCGGCAGGTACCTCCGGCGGCTCGAACGGCATGCCCACGCGGCGCTCGGTCTCCGCCCGGGCGCGGCCCACCGAGCCACCGGACGGCTCCGTGGGAACGCCCCCGAAACCCACACCGACACGCCTCGCCCCGCTTCCCCCGGGCAGCCCGACCAGACCACCACCGACGGGGCCCGAGCCCCCTCCGGCGGGGGCGGATCCACTGCCGACCTGACCAGGAGCCGTCCACCCGTCCCGAGCCCCCTCGGCCGTTCCAGGCCCCACTCCCACCGCCCCGCTGCCCGCCGACCCAAGTGCCCCGGAACATGGGCTCTCCTTCGCGGGCCCCGGCGGACCAGGAGCCGTCCACCCGTCCCGAGCCCCCTCGGCCGTTCCAGGCCCCACTCCCACTTCCTCGGCACCCTCCGCCCCGCTGCCCGCGCCCTCACCTCCCGCTGTCCCAGGACCCGCCGCCTCGGCCCCAGGCGGCCCAAGATCCACCACCTGGGCCCCAGCCGACTCCGGCCCCACCGCCCCGGCGCCCACCGCCCCGCGGTCCGCCCCTTCGACCCCCGTCGGCCCGAGATCCACCGCTTCACCGGCAGCCGACCCCGGCCGCACCGCCTCGTGGTCCGTCGGCCCGGGTGCGCCGGGATCTGGGCGCTGCGGCGCCGGTTCCGTCGGGCCCGGGGCCGGCGGGTCAGGAGCCGTTCGCTCGGGCGCGGCACGCTCGGCTGTTCCGGGACCGGCTTCCACCGAGCCGGGCCGGCTCGGCGGTCCCGGCACGCCCGGAAGGGTCGGGGACGGGGGAGGGTATGCCGTCAGTCGCAGGGCCGTCTCCACCTCCGTGAGGGCGGGGCGGGTCGCCGGGTCCTTCCTCAGCAGGGCGGCGAGGAGGTTTCCCAAGGAGCCTGCGGAGGGCGGGAGTTCGGGCTCCTCGTAAAGGACTGCGTGCAGTGTCGCCAAGGTCGTGTCGCGGGAGAACGGGGAGTGGCCCGCCAGGGCGGCGCAGAGGGTCGCCCCGAGGGACCACAGGTCGGACGGCGGCCCCTGTCGGCGGCCGGAGACACGTTCGGGTGCCATGTAGTCGGGGGAGCCGACGAGCATGCCGACCATGGTGAGAGCCTTGGCGTCCTGGATCGCGGCGATGCCGAAGTCCGTGAGGACCACTCGGCCCGACCCGGTACTCCCGTCCTCGACCAGGACGTTCCCCGGTTTGATGTCCCGGTGCAGCACACCCCCCGCGTGCACCTGCCGAAGCGCCGCCGCCAGCCCCAGCCCGATGCGCGCGGTCGCGCGCGGGCTCAGCGGGCCCTCCTCCGTCATGATCCGCTCCAGTGAGCGGCCGGGGACCAACTCCATGACGATCCAGAGGCGTTCGCCTTCGTCCACCACGTCGTACACGCGTACCACGTTGGGGTGGTCGATCCGCGCCGTCGCCCTGCCCTCGCGCAGGGTGCGTTCCCGGCGGGTGCGGATGTCCTCCGCGTCCTGTCCGTCGATGCGTATTTCCTTCACCGCGACCAGCCGGTCGAGTATTTCGTCGACGGCCCGCCACACCCGCCCCATTCCCCCCTGCCCGATGCTTTCGACCAGCCGATAGCGCGCGTTCACCAGCAGTCCCGGAATCCCGCCCGCCCCCGCCCCTCCCGCTTTCCCCATAATTCCCGGCAATGCGCCGCACCCCCCTCAACGACCGCCTCTGCTGAAACACAACGGTCACACTTCGCGCCGTACCAGCATAGTGCGGGGAAATCTTGTGGTACCTCTTCAAGTACTGCGATTCAGGCGCAGTCCAGGGGGTCGCAAGGGGGGCGAACATGAGTTCTCGTCGCTGGGCGGGCATCACGGGATCGCTGGTCACGGCATCTTTCTCGGCCGTGATGATGCTTTCGTGGACGGCCGCCGCCGATGACCAGGGACCGGGGAGCGAGAAGGGGGGAAAGGTGGTCGACGAGGCACCGGCGGGGGTGCGGCTGCGCACCCTGCTGCCGGAGAGGATCTCGGTCGACAACAGTTCGAAAAAGACGGCGATTACCGCCACGGTGAAGAACGAGGGAACCAAGGACAGCGACGGCATCCGGCTTTTGGTGGTCGGCTTCGGCGGACTGAAGATCACCGACGTCCGGGGCTGCTCGGCGATCGCGGAAAAAGACCTGCCGGAAGGCTCGAACAGCGGTTTCAGTTGCCCGGTCGGTCCGCTCGCGGCCGGGAAGTCCACCTCGTACGCGGTGCGCGCCACGTACGACCTGAGCAAGGCCGGGAAGATCTGTCTGCCCGTGCAGAGCACGGACGGGAAGAAGACCTTCTGGCAGCAGGGCCCGGTGCCCTTCGGCACGACCAACCCGTCGCCGAACGCCCCGGCCACCCCCCTGCTCCTCGGAACCGACAACAAACCGGCCGCACCGGGCGGCGACGAGCTGCCGAAGACCGGTGTGGGGCGTGACGTACTGCCCCTGGGTGCCGCGGGCGCCGCACTGATCGCAGTCGGCGCGGCTGGAGTGTGGTGGTCGCGGCGTGGGCGGCAGGAGACCTGACCCGCAGCAGGAGCGGCCGCATAACCTGACGGGATCTGTCAGGTTATGCGGCCACTCTGTGCGTCATGACCTTCGTGGACATCGGCAACAGCGCGGATCTTCTTCTGCTCCGCCCGGGCGACCCGGGCTACGAGGACGAACTCGCCGGATTCCAGCTCGGTTTCACCCAGCGGCCCGCGGTGATCGTGGCCGCCCGCTCGGCCGCGGACGTGGTGGCGGCCGTGCGGTACGCGGCCGCGCAGAACCTGCCCGTCGGCGCCCAGGCGACCGGGCACGGACTGCCCGGCTCCTTCGAGGGCGGGGTGCTGGTCACGACCCGGCGGCTGGACGGCATCACCGTCGACCCCGGGGCCCGTACCGTCCGGGTGCAGGCCGGGGTGCGCTGGGGGCAGGTGGTCGCGGCGGCCGAACCGTACGGCCTGGCGCCGCTGAACGGCTCGGCGCCGGGCGTGGGCGCCGTGTCGTACACCCTGGGTGGCGGACTCAGCATCCTGGCCCGGCAGTTCGGGTACGCGGCGGACCACGTGCGGTGGCTGGACGTCGTCACCGCCGACGGCGAAGCGCGGCACGTCACCCGGGAGTCCGACCCCGACCTGTACTGGGCGCTGCTCGGCGCCGGGCAGAACCTCGGCATCGTCACGGAGCTGGAGATCGGGCTCGTACCGGTGCGGACGCTGTACGGCGGCTCGGTCTCCTTCGACGGGCGTGTGGTGGACCCGGCCACGGTGCTGCGGGCGTACGAGGCGTGGACGCGCACCGTGCCGGACGGGCTGACCTCGTCCTTCGCCGCGGTGCCGTACCCGGACCTGCCCGGGCTGCCGCCGCACCTGCGCGGACGGTACGTCATCTCCCTCAGGGTCGCTCACACCGGCGCCGGCGGCGAGGAACTCGTCGCGCCGCTGCGGCAGATCGGGCCGGTGCTCGCGGACTCGCTGCGCACCATGGCGTACGCCGAGAGCCACACCATCCACAGCGACCCGGACTTTCCGCACGCCTACTACGGGGACAGCGCGGTGCTGCGGGAGCTGGACGTGGAGCGGGCGGGGGAGCTGCTGAGGCTGACCGGGCCTCAGGCGGCCGCGATGTGTGTCGTCCAGGTCAACCATCTGGGCGGGGCGCTCGGCCGGCCCGCGCCGAACGCGGTGCCGTACCGCGAAGGGCGGTTTTTGGTACGGCTGCTGACCGTGGGCGAGCGGGAGCAGGCGCGGACCGTGCTCGACCCGGCGTTCGCGCTGCTGGCGCGGGAGACGCTCGGCCGGTCGCTGAACTTCGTCTTCGGGGCAGGGGACCGGGGCGCGGGGCTGTACGACCCGGAGACGCGCAAGAGGCTCGCCGGGCTCAAGGAGCGGTACGACCCGGCCGGCCTCTTCCGCAGGGGGTACGGCGTCAGCGCTTGCTGACGAACTTCCAGGCGGTGGGCAGCGCGCCCATCGCCAGGGCCGCCTTCAGGGCGTCGCCGATCAGGAACGGGGTGAGGCCGTTCGCGATGGCCTGGGACGCGGACATGTCGGCGGCCAAAGCCAGGTAGGGGACGCCGACGGCGTAGATGACGGCCTCGCCGAGGATCATCGTGCCCGCCATGCGCAGCGGGGAGCGGTCGGCACCGCGGCGGGCCAGGGCGCCGACGGCGGCGGAGGCGAGCAGCATGCCGAGGATGTAGCCGAACGAGACGGCGCCCGAACCGGAGGTGCCGCCCGCGAACCACGGCACACCGACGACGCCGGCGACGGCGTACAGCGCGAGGGAGAGGAAGCCGCGGCGGGTGCCGAGTGCGGTGCCGACGAGCAGCGCGGCGAAGGTCTGGCCGGTCACCGGCACCGGGGAGCCGGGTACCGGGACCGACAGCTGGGCCGCGAGACCGGTGAGGACGGCGCCGCCGAGCACGAGGGCGGCGTCGCGCACGCGGGCGGGGGCACCGCCCTGCTCGAGCGAAGCCGAGAGCTTGGGGGAGGGAAGGAGGTCGGCGAGGACTGCGCCGATAGGGGTCCCCCCTGACCGAGCGGAGTCGAGGTCTTGGGGAAGGCCGGCGGCGGCGGTGCTCATGGGGACTCCGCGGATGGTGTGGGCACAGGGAACACCGTGACGCTATACCGGCGTCCGGGCGCCGATCACCGTCAGTGCTCGACAAAGGCGGTAACGGACCCTTGGTGGGCTCCATACAAAGGATGTGGGTTACACCCGGTACGGCGTGATGCCGGTCACTGAGGTGGAGTGGCCCATGGTACGAAGCGGTGTGACGGCCCGTCTGTCGGGTTCCGCCAAAGGCGCGGTGGCCGTCTCGCCCGTCGGTCGCCGTCTGGGCAGCGCGGGGGCGTTTTGCTAGCTTCGAGCGCATGGTTGCCCAGGCCCGGTACTTCACGTCGCGTCGCTATGTCGACCTGCGGCGCCAGGGCACGGCCACCTGTCGCCGCCCCGGGTAGAGGCGGGCCCCGGCACGCCTCTCCTTCCGAGACGTGTCGGCTCCGTTCCCGAGGACGGCTTCTCCATGCCCCGAACCGCGGCATCCACTCTTGTCTCCCCCGTGCCCCGTGCCGCCGACAGCGATCGGCGGCGTACGAGTGCCAGCGTCGTGCTGCGGTCCGTGCTGGAGCACGGGCCGGTGGCGCGCAGCACCATCGCGCGGCTGACCGGCCTGTCGCCCGCGTCGGTGACCGAGCACTGTGCCCGGCTGGCCGGGCTCGGGCTGATCCGCGAGGAGGCGGCACCCCGCCGTTCCAACGGGGTCGGCCGGCCGCATGTGCCCGTGGACGTCGACAGCGAGCGGTTCGTGGTCGGCGGGGTGCACGTGGCCGTGCCGTACACCACGGTCGCGCTGCTGGACCTGCGCGGCCGGGTGCTGGCCGAGCGGCGGCTGAAGCACGAGCGGACCGACCCGGGCCGGGTGCTCGCCCGGGCCGCCGAGGGCCTCGACGCACTGCTCGCCCAGGCGCCGGGGCGCCGGCCGCTGGGGGTCGGGGTCGCGGTCGGCGGCTGGGTGGACCGGGAGGCGGGCACCGTGGTCGAGCACGAACTGCTGGGCTGGCGCGAGGTGCCGGTGCGGGAGCTGCTGGGCGCCCGCACGGGGCTGCCGGTCCATGTGGACGGCCACGCACGGGCGTTGGTCAACGGTGAGCGACTGTTCGGGCGGGCCCGGGGCAGCCGCAGCGTGCTGCATCTGTTCGTCGGCAATGTGGTCGACGCGGCCTTCGCCACCCATGACGAGGTGCACTACGGGCCCCGTTCGCAGGCCGGTGCGATCGCCCACCTCCCGGTGCCGGGCGGCACCGAGCCGTGCGCGTGCGGCCGTACGGGCTGCCTGCAGGTCGAGCTGAGCGAGCGGACGCTGTGCCGGCGGGCCCGGGCGGCCGGGGTGATCGACGGGGTGAACCCGATGCACGTGGTGGCCGCGGCCGCGGCCGGTGACGCGGCGGCCCTGCGGCTGCTGGTGGAGCGGGCCCGGACGACCGGACGGGCGGCCGGGCTGCTGCTGGACGTGCTCAACCCGGAGATCGTGGTGGTGACCGAGGTGGGTGTCATGCACTTCGAGGACTGCCTGACCGCGCTGCGGGAAGCGGCCGGAATACGTCGTGCGGCGGCCGTGCTGCCGACCAGTTTTCCGGAGTCGGTGCTGGCGGTGGCGGGCGGCTCAGTGGTCCTTGACGTGCTGTATCGGGATCCGCTGGGTGCCTCACCAGAGGCTATTTAATTCAGAAGCTCGGAATGTTGACAGAGGTCGCCCATGGCCGGGAACATCCTGCTCATGAACCCGCTCACGAGCTGTCGCACCCTCTGTTGCTGACACATTGCCGCGCATGAAGCGCGTGTTTCCGTCTGCGTGAGTTCACTTATTCCGGCACCCTCCCCGTCCGGGATTCACCCCTTTCCGGTATTCGGCCCGCCTGGAATTCCTTCTGCCTTTCCGCCCCGTGCATCCAGGGAGTTCTCCCATGTCTGCTCCATCCGTCTCCGGCCTCGACCGCCGTCTGTTCCTCTCCTCCCTGCTCGGTGCGTCCGCCGCCGTCGCCGGTCTCAGCGGCTGCGCCAAGGGCGACGCGTCCGCCGAGACCAAGGGGGCCGCCACCAAGCCGCTCGCCGACAAGGTCCCGGCCGGCACCAGTCTGAAGATCGCCTCCTACCAGAACACGCAGCAGTTGCAGTTCAAGCTGGCGAAGCTGCCCAAGCTGCCGTTCACGGTGGCCGGCTGGGTGAACATCGGGGCCGGCCCGGACGTCATCAACGCCTTCCGCGCCAAGTCCCTGGACCTCGCCAACAACGCGGGCATCCCGCCGATCCAGGCGCACTACCAGGGCTTCGACGCGAAGATCGTGGCGATCAACATCACCCGCAAGCCCAACTACCTCTTCGCCACCAAGCCCGGCAGCGACATCCGCACGGTCGCGGACTTCAAGGGCAAAAAGCTCGCGTTCTCGCAGGGCCAGGCCCAGGGCGTCGTACTGCTGCGGGCGCTGAAGAAGGCGGGCCTGAAGTACGACGAGGTGAAGCTGGTCCCGCTGACCAGCAACCAGTTCCTGACCGCCCTGCAGTCCGGCCAGGTGGACGTGGCCCCGCTCGGCAACACCCAGGCGCCCGCCTATCTCAGCCAGTACGGGTCCAAGGGCGCCCACACCATCACCACCGACGTGGTCGACCTGCTCAACCTGCTGTGGGCGCCGCAGTCCGTGCTCGCCGACCCGGCGAAGGCCGCCGCGGTCGCCGCCTACATCCCCGAGTGGGCCAAGGGCCAGGTGTGGACGTACGAGCACCCGGACGTGTGGAACGAGGAGTTCTACGTCAAGACGCAGAACCTGACCCTGAAGCAGGCGCAGGGCATCTCCGAGCTCGCCAACAAGCCGCTGTTCCCGCCCAGCTGGGACGAAGCGATCCGGTGGGAGCAAGAGACGGCCGACCTGCTCGCCGCGGGCGGCTTCGTGAAGAAGTTCGACGTCTCCTCACTCTTCGACCACCGCTTCGAGGCCATCGCCGCCAGGGCCGTACCGGCGGAGTACCGGAGGTGAGCGCCGTGACCACGACCACGACCGCCGTGGCGGTGACGGCCGCCGAGGAACTGCCGCAGGTCCGCCGGCGCCGCCGGCTCTCCCCCGGCCGCCAACTGCCCGCCGCCCGGCTCGTCGGCCCGCTGGTGGTGCTCGCCCTGTGGGCCGCCGCCTCGGCCGCCGGAGCGCTCGACACGGGTGCCATCCCGGCGCCTTGGACGGTGCTCAGGACGGGCATCCACCTGTGGACCGACGGCACCCTGCCGACCGACGTGCTGACCTCGCTGAAGCGGGCCGCGTACGGCTTCGCGATCGGCCTGACCGCCGGGGTCGCCCTCGCGCTCGCCTCCGGGCTCAGCCGCACCGGTGAGGCGCTGATCGACGGGACCGTGCAGCTCAACCGGGCGATCCCGACCCTCGGTCTGATCCCGCTGTTCATCCTCTGGCTGGGCATCGGCGAGACCTTCAAGATCGCCATCATCGCGATCGTCGTCTACATCCCCATCTACCTGAACGCGCACTCCGCGCTGTCCGGCATCGACAGCCGGTTCGTCGAACTCGCCGAGGTGCAGGGCCTGTCGAGGCTCGCCTTCATCCGGCAGGTCGTGATCCCCGGCGCGCTGCCCGGATTCTTCGTGGGACTCCGGCTCGGCGTCACCGGCTCCTGGCTGGGCCTGGTCGTCCTGGAGCAGATCAACGCCACCAGCGGCCTCGGCTACATGATGTTCCAGGCGCAAAACTACGGCCAGACCGACGTCATCCTGGTCGGCCTGCTGATCTACGGCGTCTTCGGCCTGGTCTCCGACAGCGTGGTCCGTCTCATCGAACGGAGGGTGCTGTCGTGGCGACGCACACTGAGCAGCTGACCCGGCCCGCCGTCCAACTGCGCGGTCTGACCCGGTCGTTCGAGGAGCGTACGGTCCTCGACGGCATCGACCTCGATCTGCCCGCCGGGCAGTTCACCGCCCTGCTCGGGCACAGCGGTTCGGGCAAGTCCACCCTGCTGCGGGCCGTCGCCGGACTCGACCACGGGGTGGCCGGCAGCGGCCGGCTCACCGCGCCCGAGCGGGTGTCGGTCGTCTTCCAGGACTCCCGGCTGCTGCCCTGGCGGCGGGTGCTGGACAACGTCCTGCTGGGCCTGGACGGCAAGGACGCCGAGGAGCGCGGCCGGGCCGCGCTGGAGGAGGTGGGCCTCAAGGGGCGCGAGCGGGCCTGGCCGGGCGAGCTGTCCGGCGGCGAGGCGCAGCGCGCCGCGCTCGCCCGCTCGCTGGTCCGTGAGCCGGAACTCCTGCTGGCCGACGAGCCGTTCGGGGCGCTGGACGCACTCACCCGGATCAGGATGCACAACCTGCTGCGCGAGCTGTGGAAGCGCCACCGGCCCTCCGTGCTGCTCGTCACCCACGACGTGGACGAGGCGATCGTGCTCGCCGACCGGGTCCTCGTCCTGGACCAGGGCCGTATCGGCCTCGACCTGACCATCGACCGACCCCACCCGCGCTCCTACCGCGAGCCGGTGCTGGGCGAATACCGCGAGCGGCTGCTGGCCGCCCTCGGCGTCACGGAGGACCACGCATGACCCGACGGCTCCACCTGAACGCGTTCTTGATGAACACCGGCCACCACGAGGCCTCGTGGCGGCTGCCGGAGACCGACCCGTACGCGCACGTCGACCTCGCCCACTACGTCGGCCTGGCCAGGATCGCCGAACGCGGCACCTTCGACTCCCTCTTCCTCGCCGACGGCCCCCAACTGTGGGGCAACCTGGCCCAGCGCCCGGCCGGCGCCCTGGAACCGCTCACCCTGCTGACCGCGCTGGCGACCGCCACCGAGCACATCGGCCTGATCGCCACCGCCTCCACCTCCTACAACTCCCCCTACAACCTGGCCCGCAAGTTCGCCTCGCTGGACATCATCAGCGGCGGCCGGGCGGGCTGGAACATCGTCACCACCGCAGGCGTCGAAGCCGCCCGCAACTTCGGCCTGGACGCCGAACCCGCGCACGCCGAGCGGTACGCCCGCGCCGCCGAGTTCCTCGACGTGGCCCTCAAGCTGTGGGACAGCTGGGAGGACGACGCGATCGTCGGCGACAAGGCGGCCGGGGTCTGGGGCGACGACGCCAAGATCCATCCGCCCCGGCACCAGGGGACGTACTTCAGTGTCGAGGGCGCCCTCAACGTGCCGCGCTCCCCACAGGGTTATCCGCTGCTGGTGCAGGCGGGCTCCTCGGAGGACGGCAAGGCCTTCGCCGCCCGGTGCGCGGAGGCGGTGTTCACCGCCCAGCAGACCCTCGCCGACGCCCAGGCCTTCTACGCCGACCTCAAGTCCCGTACGGCGGCGGCCGGCCGGGATCCCGAGCACATCAAGGTGCTGCCCGGCATCGTCCCGGTGCTCGGGTCGACGCAGGCGGAGGCGCGGGCCAACGAGCAGATCCTCGAGGACCACATCGTGTACGCGCACGGCGTGGGCCGCCTGGAGAACCTGCTGCGGCTGGAGCCCGGCACGCTGGAGCTGGACGCCCCGCTGCCGGACGACCTGCCGCCCGAGTCCGCCATCGAGGGCGCCAAGAGCCGCTACACGCTCGTCGTGGAGCTGGCCCGGCGCGAGCGGCTGACCGTACGGCAGCTGATCGGGCGGCTCGGCGGGGGACGCGGGCACCTCACCTTCGCCGGGACGCCCGAGCAGGTCGCCGACCAGCTCGAGACCTGGTTCACCCAGGGCGCCGCCGACGGTTTCAACATCATGCCGGCTGTGCTGCCCTCCGGTCTGGAGGCGTTCGTCGAGCACGTCGTACCGCTCCTGCGCACCCGCGGGCTGCTCCGCACCGCCTACGGGCCCCGCCAGACCCTGCGGGAGCGCTACGGCCTTCCCCGTCCCGCCAACCAGTACCTCACGCCCGCCCTCGTGTGAAAGGACTCCCGAACATGTCCCTCGAGATCTCCAAGCTCACCGCGCGCATCGGCGCCCGGGTCTCCGGCGTCGACATCTCCCGGCCGCTCGCCCCGGAGCAGGTCGCCGCGATCCGGGAGGCCCTGAACCTCCACAAGGCGCTGGTCTTCGACGACGTGAACCTGGACGACGCGGGTCAGCAGGCCTTCGTCCGCCACCTCGGCGACCTCACCACCGCCCACCCGACGGTCGGCGCCGTCGACGGCGCCCCGAACGTGCTGCCCGTGGACAGCGAGCGCGGCCGCGCCAACCACTGGCACACCGACGTCACCTTCGTCCTCAACCCGCCTCAGGCCAGCACCCTGCGCTCGGTCACCGTCCCGCCGTACGGCGGCGAGACCCTGATCGCCAACGCCGCGGCCGCCTACCGCGACCTGCCCGAGCCGCTGCGCCGCCTGGCCGACACCCTGTGGGCGGAGCACACCAACGACTACGACTACGCGGTGCCGGACGAGGAGGTCGACGAGGAGAAGGCCGCCCAGCGCGCCCAGTTCACGTCGATCACGTACCGCACGGCCCACCCGGTGGTCCGCGTCCACCCGCTGACCGGCGAGCGCGGGCTGTTCATCGGCGGGTTCGCGCAGCGGATCGTCGGCCTGTCGGTGGGCGAGTCCCGCAAGGTCCTCGACCTGCTCCAGTCGTACGTCACCCGCCCGGAGAACATCCTGCGCCACCGCTGGTCGGAGAACCAGCTGGTCCTCTTCGACAACCGGATCACCCAGCACTACGCCATCGACAACTACGACGGACAGCCGCGCCGACTGCACCGGGTGACCGTCGCCGGTGACGTGCCGGTGGGCATCGAGGGCAAGGAGAGCTACTCGATCGAGGGCGACGCGTCGCACTACACGCCGGTCGCCGCGTAACCGGAGTCTCACCTTCCGTACAGTGTGCGTCCGGATAGTGGGCGGCCCCTCCGCGTGAGCGGACGGGCCGCCCAGACTGTGGGGCGATTTTGCCCATCCAACGCACGGGACGAGCCGCGCCATGCCCAACAGCACCACCACGCAGACGCCCCCGCAGCAGCGGGCGGGCGCCTCCCTCTCCCACGGTCTCAAGCAGCGCCACCTGTCGATGATCGCCCTCGGCGGTGTGATCGGCGCGGGCCTGTTCGTCGGCTCCGGCGCGGGTATCGCCGCCGCCGGTCCGTCCATCGTCATCGCGTACGCCGTCTCCGGTCTCCTGGTCATGCTGGTGATGCGGATGCTGGGCGAGATGTCGGCGGCGTACCCGTCCTCGGGTTCGTTCTCCGCGCACGCCGAGCGGGCCATCGGCCCGTGGGCCGGCTTCGCCGCGGGCTGGTCCTTCTGGGTGCTGCTGTGCACGGCGGTCGGCCTGGAGGGCATCGGCGCGGCGCACATCGTCCAGGGCTGGCTGCCGGGCACCCCGCAGTGGGCCTGGGTCGCGCTGTTCATGGTGATCTTCTGCGGCGCGAACCTGGCCGCGGTGAAGAACTTCGGCGAGTTCGAGTTCTGGTTCGCGGCACTGAAGGTGGGCGCGATCAGCCTGTTCCTGGTCCTCGGCGTGCTGGCGATCGCCGGCGTGCTGCCCGGCACCCGCTCCCCCGGCGCCTCGAACCTGACCGACTTCCTGCCCCACGGCAGCGAGGGCCTGGTCATCGGCCTGCTGGCCTCGGTCTTCGCCTACGGCGGTCTGGAGACGGTCACGATCGCGGCGGCCGAGTCCCCTGACCCGGTCAAGGGAGTGGCGAGCGCCGTGCGCACCGCGATGTGGCGGATCGCCCTGTTCTACATCGGCTCGATGGCCGTCATCGTGACCCTGGTGCCGTGGGACGCGAAGGCGGTCGTGACGGACGGCCCCTACGTCGCCGCCCTGCAGCGGATCGGCATCCCCGGCGCCGATCAGCTGATGAACGTGGTGATCCTGGTCGCCCTGCTCTCCGCGATGAACGCCAACATCTACGGCTCCTCGCGCATCGCCTACTCGCTGGTGGAGCGGGGGCAGGGCCCGAAGGTCCTGGCGAAGGTCTCCGGCGGGGTGCCGCGTGCTGCGGTCCTCACCTCCTCGGTCTTCGGGTTCGTCTGCGTCCTGCTCAGCTACTGGCGGCCGAACGACGTCTTCCCCTGGCTGCTGAACATGATCGGCGCGGTGATCCTGGTCGTCTGGATCTTCATCGCGGTCTCCCAGCTGCTGCTGCGCCGCCGGGTGGAACGGGAGGCGCCGCAGAAGCTGGTGGTCCGGATGTGGGCGTTCCCGTTCCTCACCTGGGTCGCCCTGGCCGGCATGGCGGCGATCTTCGCACTCATGGCCCGGGAGCCGGGCACCCGCGTCCAGCTCTACTCGACCGGCGGGATGACGCTGTTCCTGGCGGCGGTCGGGTACGCGTGGCAGCGGGCGCGCGCCAGGCGCTGACCCCGGCACTCCGGGTTCCAGGCCCCCACGTACGACACGTGGGGGCCTTCGCGTTGCTCCCGGTAATTATTGCTTCTGGGACGTGCCGGCGTACGAGCCGCTCAGCGGCCGCCCCTACTCGCACGGCACGTTGAGCGAGAGCAGTGCCGTGTCGTCCCCGTTGATGCGGATCTCGCTCACCGCCGCGTTGCGCAGCTTGGGCAGGACACGGCGGTATTGCCCGGCCGGGATGTGCAGCAGGGAGCACAGCACCAGCCGGAGCAGGGTGTTGTGGGCCACGACCAGGACCCGCTCACCGGGGTGGGCGGCGGCGATCCGGCGCAGGGCGGCGGTCCCGCGCTCGAGGGCCGCGCGAGGGTCCTCGGCACCGGGGAAGGGGTGGGCGACCGGGTCGTCCCGGAAGGCCTGCGCCGCCCGCGGGTGCTCCGCCTCGAACTCGGCGAGCGTACGCCCCTCCACCACTCCGAAGTCGCACTCGCGCAGGTCGCCTTCGCGGTGCGGGGTGAGGCCGAGCGCACGGCAGGCGGGCTCGGCGGTGACCACCGCCCTGGACAGGGGCGAGGTCCAGATCGCGTCCACGGGGTGGGCGGCGGCCCAGCGGCCCAGCGCCTCGGCCTGGGCGCGCCCGGTGTCGGTGAGACCGACGTCGCTCACCCCCGCGTACCGGTTCTCGGCGTGCCAGAGGGTCTGGCCGTGACGGGCGAGGAGGAGGGACGTACTCATGCGCCCGAAGTATCCCGGTCGATACGCGCCCGCGCATGTGCCGCCACCGCTCCCGGCAGCCAGCCCCTGGACTCCAGCTCGCCCACCAGGCGGGCGTACCCCTCCATGAAGCGGGCGGTGCGGTCCGGGCGTGGGTCGACCGTGGTACCGAGGCGGACCATGCGCTCGGCGGCCGCCGCGAGCGTGGGGTCCGTCCCCGTGCCGTACGCGGCCAGCGCCGCCATGCCCAGGGCGGGTTGCGTCTGCTCCGGCACTCGGGCCCGGCGGCCGAGGATGTCCGCGCGGAGCTGCGTCCAGTAGGTGCTGCGGGCCGCCCCGCCGGTGAAGGCGAGGGGGCCGTCCAGGCGGGCGCCCAGGTGGTGCAGGTAGTCCAGGCAGAGGCGTTCGGTGAAGGCCACGCCCTGCAGGAGGGCCGCCCACAGGTCGGCGTCCGACTCCGGGGCACCGAGGAGGAGGGCGGTGGCGCGGGGGGCGTGGAAGGGGAAGCGTTCACCCGGGGAGACGAGGGGGTAGGCGACCGCGTTCGAGGGCTCGAACGCGGCGGCGCGGGCGTCCAGCGTGGCCGGGTCCGCGCCCGGGAAGCGGGCGTTGAGGACCCCGGCGCCGACGCTGGAGGCCCCGCCGGGCAGCCAGGTGCCGTCCGGCGCCCGGTGGTTGTAGAGCACGCCGGTGGGGTCGCGGACCGGCTCGGCGGCGGCTCCTTTCAGCACGAGGGTGGTCCCGAGCACCGCGTTCCAGGCGCCCTTGCGCAGCGCCCCCGAGGCGATCTGGGCCGCGCAGCCGTCCGTCATGCCCGCGATGACCGGGGTGCCGGCCGGGATGCCGGTGGCCTCCGCGGCCGCCGCACAGACCTCGCCGAGCCGGGTGCCGGGCCGTACGACGTCCGGGAGGACGCCCTCGGGGAGCCCGGTGATGTCCGGCCAGCGCTCGCGCTCCACGTCGTACGCCGTCTTCAGGGCGTGGCTGGAATCAGCGGGTACCGTCCGGCCGACGAGCCGGGCGTTGACCAGGTCGGGCTGGTGCGCCACCCGGCCCGAGCCGTACCGGTCGACGAGCCACCTCACCTTCGGCAGCGCCCACGTGTCCTGCACGGCCAGCCCCGCCGACCGCAGCCGTCCCGCCTCGGCCGCCGCCCGCCGGTCGTCGTACATCAGCGCGGGGCTCATCGGGCGGCCGGTGTCATCCGTGAGCAGCACGGTCCCGGAGGTCCCGCACACCGCGAGCCCGCCCACCCCCATGCGTACCCCGTCGCGCGCACGTCGGCAGGCCGCGCACACCGCCTCCCACCACTCCCCCGGGTCCTGCACGTGCCGCACCCCCTCGCGCCGCCCGCGCCCGAGGGGTGCCGCACCGCTGCCCAGGACGCTGCCGTCGGCCGTCACGAACAGGGCGCGCACTCCTTGGGTACCGAGGTCGATTCCGAGCCACCCCAACGCCATCCCGCCTCCCGCACTTCGCGATCGACCCTGTGAAGTTCCCACGTGCTTCTGAGATTTCCCCCTGATTTCCGCGTGCACAAGGGATTGACGAGCATCCGTCGCCGTTACACCCTCTGTTGTCGAGTCGACTCACCGTGTTAACCCGCCCGACCCCACCGCCCCACCGACGGAGGTCACGGATGGACAGGCACGTGCACGACCGCCGACGCTTCCTCGCCCTCACGGGAGCCCTCACCGCCGCCACCGCCGCGGCCCCGCTGCTCTCCGCCTGCGGAACCGGCTTCGGCGGCAACGACGACGGCAAGGGCGGTGGTTCGGCCGCGGACGACGTCACCGGCGCCTTCGACTGGAAGCGGGAGAAGGGCACCACGGTCAAGGCGCTGCTCAACAAGCACCCGTACACGGACGCCCTGATCGCCGACCTGAAGTCCTTCACCGAGAAGACCGGCATCAAGGTGCAGTACGACGTCTTCCCCGAGGACAACTACTTCGACAAGCTCACCGTCGACCTGTCCAGCGGGCACGCCTCCTACGACGTCTTCATGCTCGGCGCCTACATGGTCTGGCAGTACGGGCCCCCGGGCTGGCTGGAGGACCTCGGCCCCTGGATGCGCAACTCCTCGGCCACCGGGGACGAATGGGACCAGGCCGACTTCTTCCCGAACCTCCTCCAGGCCGACCAGTGGTCGCTGAAGGCCGGCGCACCACTGGGCCGGGGCGGGCAGTACGCGTTGCCCTGGGGCTGGGAGACCAACGTGCTCGCCTACAACACGGAGGTGTTCGGCAGGCTGGGGCTGAAGCCCGCGGAGACCTTCGACGAGCTGCGCGAGCTGGCGGGCGTGATCAAGAGGAAGGCTCCCGGGGCCGGGTTCGACGGGATGTACGGGATCGCCGTACGGGGATCGAGGAGCTGGGCCACCATCCACCCCGGGTTCATGACCACGTACGCCCGCAACGGGCTGCACGACTTCACCGTCGAGAACGGCACGCTCACGCCGGCCATGAACAGCCCGAAGGCGGTCGCCTTCACCGAGGACTGGGCCCGCATGGTCAAGCGGGGCGGGCCGCCGTCCTGGACGTCGTACACCTGGTACCAGTGCTCCAGCGACCTCGGCGCCAAGAAGGCCGGGATGCTGTTCGACGCGGACACGGCCGCCTACTTCCAGGCGGTGCGGGGGGCCAGTCCGGCCTCCGGGAGGATCGCCTTCCATCCCGGGCCCAAGGGGCCGGGCGGCTCGCTCGCCACCAACATGTGGATCTGGTCGCTCGGCATGAACGCCAGGAGCAAGCGAAAGAGCGCCGCTTGGCTGTTCCTGCAGTGGGCCACCGGTAAGGAGCACCTGCGCAAGGGGGCCGTCACCTACCACCATATCGATCCGGTGCGGAAGTCGGTCAGCCAGGACGCCGCCTACAAGGACAGGATGAGGCATCTGCCGGGATTTCTGGAGACCTTCGAGACGGTCGTGGACCAGACGAAGATCCAGTTCACCCCGCAGGCCCAGTTCTTCGACGCCACCACCAGCTGGGCCGCGGCCCTCCAGGAGATCTACGGCGGCAAGGACGCGCGGTCCGTGCTGAACGGGCTGGCGAGCGATCTCAAGTCCAAGGTGGACTGAGGGACATGGGCCGGCGACTCGCTCTTCGCCCGTACCTCCTCATCGTTCCGGCGCTGCTGCTGACCTGTGGGATCCTCTACCCCTTCGCACTCGGCCTGTACTACACCCTCTTCGACTTCTCGGCGAGCAAGCCGCAGCCGGACATGGTCCGCCTGCACAACTACGAGACGGTCTTCACGCAGGACGCCTTCTGGAACTCGGCCTGGGTGACCGTGCTGTACGCGGTCGGCGCGGCCTCCGTGGAGACCGTGCTCGGCGTCGCGGTCGCCCTGCTGCTGCACCGGTCGTCCCTGGTCGGCCGGATCCTGGAGAAGATCCTGATCCTGCCCCTGATGATCGCCCCGGTGATCGCGGCGATCATGTGGAAGCTGATGCTCCAGCCGTCGGTGGGGGTGGTCGACCACCTGCTGAAGCCCGTCGGGCTCGGCGGGGTGCAGTGGACGGACACGCCGACGGGCGCCCTGCTGTCGTCGATCGCCGTGGACGTCTGGGTCTACACCCCGTTCGTGGCGATTCTGGCGCTGGCCGGACTGCGGTCGCTGCCCACCTCCCCCTTCGAGGCGGCGGCCGTGGACGGGGCCGGCCGGTGGTACACCTTCCGGCGGCTGACCCTGCCGATGCTGTGGCCGTACGTCCTGGTCGCGGTGATCTTCCGGTTCATGGACTCGCTGAAGGTCTTCGACATCATCTACGCCCTGACCGAGGGCGGACCGGGCGACTCCACGGTGGTCCTACAGATCCGGGCCTATCTGGAGGCGATCCGCTTCCAGCGGTACTCCTTCGGGATCAGCTACACGATCGTGCTGTGGGCCGTGGTGTACCTGGCCGCGATGGTGCTCGTCCGGCATCTGGGGCGGATCCAGCGGAAGGCGGCCGAGGTCACGTGACACACCGAAAGCGTCTGTCGGGGTGGCTCGCCGATGCCGCCCTCGTCCTCTACTTCGTGTTCGCGCTCTTCCCGATCGCCTGGATGGTGATCCTGTCCCTCAAGCCCGCCGACCAGCTCTTCAGCACGTACTTCTCCTTCACCCCGGCCCTGGGCTCCTACCGGACCGTGCTGGGCGACAGCGAGGGCATCCCCTTCGTGCGGTTCTTCGTCAACAGCCTGGTGGTGTCGGTGGGTGCCGTGGCGCTCTCGCTGGTGGTCGGTCTGCCGGCCGCGTACGCCTCGGCGCGCTGGCGGTTCCGGGGCGCGGAGAACCTGATGTTCATGCTGCTGTCGTTCCGGTTCGCGCCCGAACTCACCGTGATCATCCCGCTGTTCGTGCTCTACCAGAAGCTGGGACTGTTCGACACCTACGTCGGCATGGTGTGGGTGCTGCAGCTGGTCACCCTGCCGCTGGTGGTGTGGATCATGCGCTCGTACTTCGCCGATCTGACACCGGAGCTGGAGCAGGCGGCCCTCCTGGACGGCTACTCCCGCAAGCAGGCGTTCTTCAAGGTGGCCCTGCCGCTGGTGAAGCCGGGCATCGCGGCCGTGTCCCTGCTGGCGTTCATCTTCGCCTGGAACAACTTCGTGTTCCCGCTCATCCTCACCTCCAGCTCGGCGCAGACGGTGACCGTGGGCGCGCTGTCCTTCCTCGGCGGCGACCGGCCCAGGTACAACCTCACGGCGGCGGCCGCGCTGGTCTCGGTCGTACCGCCGCTGCTGCTGGCGCTGACCATCCAGCGGTACCTGGTGCGCGGCCTGTCGTTCGGGGCGGTGAAGTCGTGAGCATCGCGCTGCGGGACGTCCGCAAGGCGTACGGGAGGACGACGGCCCTCGACGGTGTCGAACTGGAGGTCGACGAGGGGGAGTTCTTCTGTCTGCTCGGGCCCTCCGGCGCGGGCAAGACCACGACGCTGAAGACCGTCGCCGGTCTGGAGCGGCCCGACTCCGGGACCGTCGAGATCGACGGCCGGGACGTGCGGGACGTGGAGCCGTACGACCGGGGCGTGGCCATGTGCTTCGAGAGCTACGCCCTCTACCCGCACCGGTCCGTGTACGACAACCTCGTCTCGCCCCTGCGCTCTCCCAGACACCGGCTGCCGTCCGCCGAGGCCCGCGACCGGGTCCGCGCCGTCGCCGAACTGCTCGGCGTCCACGCTCTGCTGGAACGGTCGGTGGGGCAGTTGTCCAACGGGCAGCGGCAGCGGGTCGCCCTCGGCCGGGTGCTGGTCCGCCCGGCCCGTGCCTTCCTGCTCGACGAGCCCCTCTCCCACCTGGACGCCAAGCTGCGCCAGCAGATGCGGGCCGAACTGAAGGCGATCGGTGCCGTCCGGCGGACCACCACCCTGTACGTCACCCACGACTCCGTCGAGGCGCTGGCGCTCGGGGACCGGATCGGGGTCATCCGGGACGGGCGGATCGTGCAGACCGGCACCCGGGAGGACATCTGGTACCGGCCCTGCGACACCGAGGTCGCGCGGGCCTTCGGACGGCCCCGCGTCAACCTGCTGCCGGGGACGGTCACCGAGAGCGGGACCTTCCGTTCGGTGGACGGCGTGGTCGAACTGCCGCTGCCGGTGCGGGTCAGCGCCGGCAGTGAGGTTCTGGTCGGCCTGCGTCCCCGGGACGTCTCCCTGACCGGGGACGGCCACCGGCTCACCGGAACCGTCTACGTCACCGAGGTGCTCGGGCGGTCGGTCGAGGTCACGGTGCGGGTCGGCGCGCAGCACCTGGCGCTCGTCGTGCCCCGGAGCGAGGCGGCCGGGCTGCGTCCCGACGAACCGGTCCGCCCGGCCGTCCGCCCTGAGAGCCTGCTGGTGTTCGAGGCCGACCGGCCTGAGCGCCCAGGACGACGGATCGGGAAGAGCACGTGATGAGCAGTGGTGCACAGCAGGGACCCGCGGCCCGGCAGGCCGCCATGGCCGAACTCGTCCTGGCCGAGGGTTCGGCCACGGCGGCCGAGCTGGCCGAGCGGTTCGGGGTGAGCCTGATGACCATCCACCGGGACCTGGACGAACTCGAACGGCAGGGTGTCGTACGCAAGTTCCGGGGTGGGGTGACCGCGCAGCCGTCCGGGGTGTTCGAGTCGAACGTGCAGTACCGGCTGAAGACCATGCGCCCGCAGAAGGCCGCGCTCGCCGAGCACGCGCTGCACCACATAGAGCCCGGTATGGCGATCCTCCTCGACGACTCCACCTCCACCCTGGAGATAGCGCGCCGGCTCCGCCTCGGCGAGATCACCCCGCTCACGGTCGTCACCAACTTCCTCGAGGCGGTCAACCTCCTCGCCGACCAGCGGGGCATCCATCTGATGGCCCTCGGCGGCGACTACGACCGGCTGCACTCCTCCTTCCTCGGGGTGTCCTGCGTGGAGGCGGTCGAACAGCTGCGGGTGGACGTGTGCTTCGCCTCGACCTCGGGCGTGCACGGCGGCTACGCCTACCACCAGGAGCAGCACATCGTCTCCGTGAAACGGGCGATGCTCGACGCGGCCGCCCGCAACGTGCTGCTGGTCGACCACACCAAGCTGGGCCGGGTCGCCCTGCACCGGGTCGCCCCGCTCTCCCGCTTCGACCTGCTGCTGGTGGACGACGGGGCGTCCCCGGAGGCGCTGCGCGACCTGGACGAGCACAAGGTGCGCTACGAGGTGTGCGCCACCGATCCGAGGGAGGGCGATGACCGCGCTGGAGCTGCGTGAGCTGCGCAAGACCTACCGGTCGCGGGGCCGCCCGGCGGTGGAGGCGGTCCGGGGTCTCGATCTGAGCCTGAGGTCCGGCGAGCTGCTGGGGCTGCTGGGCCCGTCGGGCTGCGGCAAGTCCACCACGCTGCGGATGATCGCGGGCCTGGAGGCGGTGACCGGCGGGGACATCCTGGTCGGGGGCGCCTCGGTGGTCGGCCGTCCGGCCCGGCAACGCAACATCGGGGTCGCCTTCGAGAACTACGCGCTGTATCCGCCGCTGACGGTCGCGGAGAACCTGGCGTTCGGGCTGAGGGGCCGCCGCAGGGGCCTGCGGGGAGACGTCTGCCGCAAGGTCGCCGAGATCGCCGAGCGGGTCGGCCTCACCGACGTCCTCGACGCCCGCCCGGCGGGGCTGTCCAGTGGGCACAAGCAGCGCGTGTCCCTGGCCCGGGCACTGATCCGGGAGCCGGACGTCCTCCTCCTGGACGAGCCGCTGTCCCATCTGGACGCGGCCCAGCGCGACACCACCCGCCGTGAACTCAAGCGGATTCAGCGGGACTTGGGGCACACCACGATTCTGGTCACGCACGACCAGGAGGAGGCCCTGTCCCTGGCCGACCGGATCGCCGTGATGAAGGACGGGGTGATCCGGCAGCTCGGCACCCCCTACGAGATCTACGACAGGCCCGCCACCGCCTTCGTCGCCGACTTCGTCGGGGAGCCCGCGATCAACCTGCTGCCCGGCGTCGCGACCGCCGACGGCCACGCCCGGCTGTCCGCGGGGGTGCGGATCGCGCTGCCGGTGCCGGTGGCTCAGGACCGGCCCGTGGTGGTCGGCATCCGCCCCGAGGACCTGACCCTCACGGGCGCCGACGGCATCCCCGCCCGGGTGGTGGCGCACGAGCCCCTGCTGGAGTCGGGCATCGCCACCCTCGCCCTCGACGGGGTGGAACGGCACCTGGTGGTGCTCACCGGGCCCGAGGTGCGCCTCGCGCACGACGAGCAGGTCCGGGTGGCGGCCGGACCCACCCATGTCTTCGACGCCGAGACGGGAGACTCCCTGCGATGACCTCCAGCGTGCGTGTGGTGGCCGCCGGCGACCACTTCGTCCTGCCGTCGCTGATCGCGGAAGCGGTCGGCCGGGAAGTGGAAGGAGCCTGCGAGGTGGGTGAACTGACCCTCGGCTGGCCGCTCGAACCCTTCGGGCCGGTCGCCGAGGTGAGCGAGGCCAGCGACGCCGAGGACGACCTCATCGAGGCGCTCGCGGAAGCGCAGGTCCTGGTCACGCAGATGGGCCCGGTCACCGAACGCGTCCTCGGCGCCTGCCCGCGGCTGCGGCTGGTCGTGGTCTGCCGGGGCGGACCGGTCAACGTCAACCTGGACGCGGCCCGGCGGCACGACGTCCGGGTGTGCTTCGCACCCGGACGCAACGCCGCCGCCACCGCCGAGTTCACCGTCGGCCTGCTCCTCGCGGCCCTGCGCCGCATCCCCCAGGCCCACGACCTCCTCGCCCGGCAGGGGAGTTGGGCCGGGTCGGCGTACTACACCTACGCACACAGCGGCCTGGAGCTGGAGGACCTGCCGGTCGGCCTCGTCGGCTACGGCGCGGTCGGCAGCCGGGTGGCGCGGGTGCTGTGCGCCTTCGGGGCGCGGGTGATGGTGTACGACCCCTACGTGCGCGGGGAGGTGCACGGGCTGCGCGTGACCGCGCTCGACGACCTTCTGCGCCGCTCGAACGTGATCACCCTGCACGCCCGGCTCACGGCCGAGACCCGCGGGCTGATCGGCGCCCGCGAGCTGGCCCTGCTGCCGGCCGGCGCGGTGGTGGTGAACGCGGCACGGGGTCCGCTGCTGGACGAGGAGGCGCTGTGCGAGGCGCTGGAGAACGGACGGCTCGCGGCAGCGGCCCTGGACACCTACGCCCGCGAACCGCTCCCGGCGGAGTCCCGGCTGCCCGCACTGGCCGACCGGGTGGTGTTGACCCCGCACCTGGGCGGGGCCAGCCGGGCGGTGGCGGAGAAGGCCGCGCGGATCGCCGCCGCCGAGGTGGGGCGCTGGGTGCGCGGGGAGCCGCTCGCGCACTGTCTGACCTGACGGTGACGGCCGTCCGGGGGTGCGTGTGCCGACACGTCGGCCGTGAGAGAGCCGAAGGGGGCGAACGAACCGAACATGGGGAGCGTGATGTACGTCGGGATCGATGTGGGCACGTCCATGGTGAAGGCCGCCGCCTTCGACCGTGCCGGTCGCGAACTGGGCGTCGAGGCGCGGCCGGTGGGTCTCGACCTGCGCGGCGGGGCCGTGGAGCAGGACATGGACGAGGTGTACGGGGCCGTCGTCGCCGTACTCCGGGCACTGACCGCGCGGCTGCCCGGGCCGGTGGAGCTGGCCGGGCTGACCGGGCAGGGCGACGGGGTGTGGCTGGTGGACGCGGCGGGCCGTCCGGTGCGGCCGGCGGCCTCCTGGATGGACGGCCGGGCCCATGAACTGGTGGACCAGTGGCTGGCGGACGGCACCTTCGAAACCGTCTTCCGGCGCACCGGCAGCGCGATGTTCCCGGGCTGTCCGGGCCCGCTGCTGGCCTGGCTGGACCGGCACGAGCCGAAGTCGCTGGACGCGGCCGCGGCGGCCGTCTCCTGCAAGGACATGGTCTTCCAGCGGCTGACCGGCGCCGCGCGGGCGGTGACCGACGTGTCGGACGCGTCGATGCCGTTCCTGGACCCGCGCACCCGGTCCTACGACGACCGGGTCGTGGAACTGCTCGGTCTGACCCACCGCCGGGGCCTGCTCGCCGACGTGAGCGACCCGGTGGCGACGGGCGAGACGCACGAGGGGCTGCCGCCCGGCACCCGGCTGGCGAACGGCCCGTACGACCTGCCCGCCTGTGCGCTCGGCGCGGGGGTCACCGCGCCCGGCGACGGTCTGCTGATCGTGGGCACGTGCCTGGCGAGCCTGGTCGCCACCACCGAGCCGGCCCTCGACGGTGAACCGGCCGGTCTGTACATCTCCACCGACCGGCCCGGCCACTGGCTGCGTGCGATGCCCGCGATGGTCGGTACGGCGGCCCTGGACTGGGTGCTGACGACGACGGGCGTCCGGCACCCGGAGGTCGACGCCCTGCTGGCCGCCACCCCGCCCGGTGCGCACGGCGTGCGTGTGCTGCCGTACTTCGCGCCCTCCGGCGAGCGCGCCCCCTTCGTGGAGCCCCGGCTGCGGGCCGAACTCAGCGGTGTCTCGCTGGAGTCGACACCCGCCGACCTGATCCGCGCCACCTGCGAGGGCATCGGCTACGCGGCCCGGCACTGCCTGGCGGCGGCGGGCCTGACCGGCACGCTCGCGGTGTGCGGCGGCGGTACCCGCAGCCCCGTCTGGATGCGGCTGCTGGCCGACGTCCTGGGCCGCCCGCTGCGGGTGGTCGGGGGCGAGGTGGGCGCGCGGGGCGCGGTCCTGGCGGCGGCCGAGCGGTACGGGGTCACACTGGACGCGGACCGCTGGACCCGGCCGACGCTCGTGGTGGAGCCGGACGCCGACCGGGCGGCGTACTACACGAAGGGCTACGAGGAGCACCTGGAGCGACTCGCAGCGGCCAGGGACCGGGCGCGGCGGTGACCGCGGTCCGGCCCACCGTTACGGAAGGTGGTACATGGAGTTCAAGCGATGCCCGAGCTGCGGCGGCCCGCTGCAGGCGTTCCGCCCGCTCACCGACGAGGAGAAGGAGCACGTCCGCAAGGAGAAGGCGACGTACGCGCCCGGGGCCTACGTCCGCTGCACCCGGGAGGGGTGCCGCCGCTACCAGCGGAGCTGGAACTGGACCGACGGCGGCTGGTTCCCCCCTCCCGAGGACACGTGACGGTCAGAGGTTGCTGAAGTCGGGCCCCTTGGTGCGGGTCCGCTTGATCTCGTAGAAGCCCGGGACGGAGGCGACCGCCAGGGCGCCGTCCCACAGGCGGGCCGCCTCCTCGCCCTTGGGGGCGGGGGTGACCACGGGACCGAAGAAGGCGATCTGCTCGCCGTCGGGGCCCGGGACCGCGATGACCGGGGTGCCGACGTCCTGGCCGACCTTCTCGATGCCCTCCTTGTGGGAGGCACGGAGCTCGGAGTCGAACTCGAAGTCCTTCTGCTCGGCGTACTCGATCAGCTCGGCGGGCAGGCCGACGTCCGCGAGCGCGCCGGCGAGGGCCTCCAGGGTCGGTCCCTCGCCGTTGTTGTGGATCCGGGTGCCGAGCGCGGTGTAGAGGGGGCCGAGGATGTCGGCACCGTGCTTCTGCCAGGCCGCGGTGACCACGCGCACCGGCTGCCAGGCCTTGGTGGCGAGCATCTCCCGGTACTCCTCGGGCAGCTCGTCCAGCCTGTTCTCGTTGAGGACGGCGAGGCTCATGACGTGCCAGCGGACCTCGATGTCGCGGACCTTCTCCACCTCCAGCACCCAGCGGGAGGTCATCCAGGCCCAGGGGCACAGCGGGTCGAACCAGAAGTCCACGGGCGTCTTGCCGGACGTGGTCGCGGTCTCGGACATGCTTCTCCTCAACAATGGGGCTTTTGAAGGAGCAACATTGCCGCCGGCACCCCCATTCCCTGGTGCCCCCTGTCAGGGGCGCGTGGCAGGATCGGTCCTGTTCCACCCCACCCAAGCGATCACGAGGGAGTGCCGCCCGTGCCCGGTGAGAATCTGACCCGCGACGAGGCCCGGGAGCGGGCCGCCCTGCTGTCCGTCGACGGGTACGACGTGGCGCTGGACCTGCGCTCCGCCGTCGGCGACGGGGACGGCGAGCCGCGCGCCTTCCGGTCGGTGACCACGATCAGGTTCCGCTGCAGCGAGCCGGGCGCGTCGAGCTTCGCGGATCTGGTCGCGCCGAGCGTGACGTCGGTCACGCTCAACGGGAGGGATCTGGACCCCGGCGAGGTCTTCGACGGCTACCGGATCGCCCTGGAGGACCTGGCCGCCGAGAACGAGCTGACGGTCGACGCCCAGTGCGCCTACTCCCGCACCGGGGAGGGCCTGCACCGCTTCGTGGACCCCGAGGACGGCGAGGTCTACCTCTACACCCAGTACGAGCCGGCCGACGCCCGCCGTGTCTTCGCGAACTTCGAGCAGCCGGACCTGAAGGCGCCCTACCGCTTCGAGGTGCAGGCGCCCGAGGGCTGGACGGTGTGGGGCAACGGCGCGGGCGAACTCGTGGACGGGGTGTGGCGGTTCGCGGAGACCGAGCCGATCTCCACGTACATCACCTGCGTCGTCGCGGGTCCGTACCACTACGTGACCGACACCTACTCCCGCACCTTCCAGGACGGGACGAAGCTGGAGATCCCGCTCGGCGCCCTATGCCGCAAGGGACTCGCGCCCTACTTCGACGCCGACGACGTCTTCCTGGTCACCAAGCAGGGCCTGGACTTCTTCCACGACCACTTCGACTACCCGTACCCGTTCGGGAAGTACGACCAGGCGTTCGTGCCCGAGTACAACCTGGGCGCGATGGAGAACCCGGGTCTGGTGACCTTCCGCGAGGAGTACATCTTCCGCGGGAAGGTGACGCAGGCGTCGTACGAGGCCCGGGCCAACGTCATCCTGCACGAGATGGCGCACATGTGGTTCGGCGACCTGGTCACCATGGTGTGGTGGGACGACCTGTGGCTCAAGGAGTCCTTCGCGGACTTCATGGGCACGTTCGCGAACGTCGGCGCGACCCGCTTCACCGATGCCTGGATCACCTTCGCCAACCGCCGCAAGGCCTGGGCCTACCGCGCGGACCAGCTGCCCTCCACGCACCCGATCACCGCGGACATCCGCGACCTGCAGGACGCCAAGCTCAACTTCGACGGCATCACGTACGCCAAGGGCGCCTCCGTGCTGAAGCAGCTGGTGGCGTACGTCGGCCAGGACGCCTTCCTCGAGGGCGCCCGCCGCTACTTCAAGCGGAACGCGTACGGCAACACGCGCCTGGGCGACCTGCTGTCGGTGCTGGCGGAGACCAGCGGCCGGGACATGACCACCTGGGCCCGCTCCTGGCTGCAGACGGCCGGGGTGAACTCGCTGACCCCGCAGGTGCTGCTGGACACCGAGGGCGGCCGGATCGCCGAGCTGGCCGTCGTCCAGGACGCCCCGGAGTCGCACCCGGAGCTGCGCCCGCACCGGGTCGCGGTGGGCCTGTACCGCCGCATGCCCGAGGGGGCACTGGAGCGGTACGCGCGCGTGGAGACGGACGTGGAGGGTGCGCGTACGGTCGTGGCGGAGCTGGCCGGTGCCGAGGCGCCGGAGCTGGTGCTGGTCAACGACGACGACCTGACCTACTGCAAGATCCGCTTCGACGAGACCTCGCTGGCGACCCTGCGCGAGCACCTGGGTGCGCTGACCGATCCGCTGGCCCGCGCCCTGTGCTGGTCGGCGCTGTGGAACCTCACCCGGGACGCCCTGCTGCCGGCGCGGGACTTCGTGGACCTGGTGCTGCGGTTCGCGGGCCGGGAGTCCGACATCGGGGTGCTGCAGATGCTGCACGCCTGGGCGAACTCGGCGCTGGCGCACTACGCGTCGCCGGCCTGGCGGGCGACGGGCGAACAGCTGCTCGCCGAGGGCGCGCTGCGGGAGCTGCGGGCGGCCGAGCCCGGCAGTGAGCACCAGCTGGCCTGGGCGCGCTTCTTCGCGACGGCCGCCTCCGCCGAGGCGGAGCTCGCGCTGCTGAAGGGCCTGCTGGACGGCACCGAGACGGTCGAGGGTCTGGAGGTCGACCAGGAGCTGCGCTGGGCGTTCCTGGAGCCGCTGGCGGCCCACGGGGTGGCCGACGAGTCTATCCTCGCCGCCGAACTGGCCCGGGACGACACGGCGTCCGGCAAGCGTCACCAGGTCCGCTGCCTCGCCGCGCGCCCGTCGGCGGCGGTCAAGGCACAGGCCTGGGCGCAGGTCGTGGAGTCCGACGCCCTGTCCAACGCCCTGGTGGAGGCGACGATCGCGGGCTTCGACCAGCCCTCGCAGCGGGAGCTGACGGCGCCGTACGCCCAGTTGTACTTCGCGGCGATCGAGCGGGTGTGGCGGGAGCGGTCGATCCAGATCGGGATGGACGTCGTACGGGGTCTGTTCCCCTCCTTCCAGGACCGTCCGGAGACGCTGGAGGCGGCGGACGCGTGGCTGGAGTCCCACGCGGACGCGGCGCCCGCTCTGCGCCGGCTCGTGCTGGAGGCGCGGGACGACCTGGCACGGTCGCTGCGCGCACAGGCGTGCGACACGGCGGCGGCCGGAGCATGATCCTTGGCCTGAGCTTGCCTGGTCGGTGACCGTTACGGAATTCAGGCAATAGCAACCGTAACCCCTGGTCCGCACCCGATCGGACCAGGGGTTTTCAGTACCTACTCGGCATCCGAACATCCGTCCTTTAGTACCGCCTTGTCCGCATTCCTCGACGAGCGTGTAACAGCGGTTACGGAAGGGACGGGACGCGGGAATCTCGACGCCATGTCGCACAACACCCCGGTCTCCCCCCGCCCCCTCCGGCACCTCTCCGAGGTGCACCGCCGCGTCCTGACGGCGGCCCAGCTCCGCTCCCACGGCGTCTCGACGGCCGAGCTGAACGAACAGTGCCGCCCCGGCGGTCCCTGGCAACTGCTGCTGCCCAACGTGGTGCTGCTCCGCCCCGGCCCGCCGACGAGCGAGGAGCGGCTGCACGGAGCCCTGCTGTACGCGGCACGGGAGTCGGTCCCGGGTGTCCCGGCCCAGCCCACCGCCGACGACCCCCATCGCCCGGTGTACGCGGAAGCCGTGATCACGGGTCTCGCGGCCCTGACCCTGCACGGCTTCTCCTCCACCCCGCCGCTGCTCTCCCTGGACCGCGTCGACGTGCTGGTCCCCCGCCTGCGCCGGCTGCGCTCCAGCGGCTACGTCCGTGTCCTGCGCACCCCCAGCCTTCCCGCCCCGCGCGCGGTGACGGGCCTGCCGGTGGCGCCGGTGCCGCGCGCACTGGCCGACACGGTGGCGGAGTTGACGGACGCGAACGTGGTACGCCGGCTGCTGACCGAGGCGGTGCGCGGCGGCCACTGTGAACCGGCGTCCGTGGTGAGCGAATTGACCCAGGCGAAGCTGCTGACCCGCCCCCACGTGGTGGACGCCGTGGACGCGCTGCTCGCCGAGGGCCGGGCCATCGCCGAGAACCGCCTCTACCGGATGGTCGCCGAGTACGGCCTGCCCGACCCGGTCTGGAACGTGGATCTGCGCCTGCCGGGCGGCCCCCACCTCGGCGGTCTGGACGCGTACTGGCCCGAGCAGGCGGTGGCGGTGGAACTGGACACCCGGGCCCCCCGTCAGGACGAGGACGCCCTGTGGTCGGAATACGCGCGCAAGCGGGAGCACTTGGAACGGCTGGGGATCACGGTCGTCTACATCACCCCCAGGAAGCTCAGGGAGTCCCTGGCGCAGCAGGCGACGGTGGTCCGTACGGCGCTGATGGCGTCCGGCGACCGCGACCCGGCCGCGTACGTCGTGGTGCTGCCCAGGTAGTGACGGACCGGGAGCGCATCAGGAGGGGAGAGGAGGGGCCACCGGTCGACACCGGTGGCCCCTCCTCATGACCGGGTCACCGATGGGTGTGACCGGCATGAGCGGCCTACGGCGTGCCGTGGTCTTCCGGGGCGGGCAGTGGTGTCAGGGCGTCGCCCACCGCGTGCTGCACGACGATCCGCTGCCCGCGCACGTGGGACGCGTACACCTCGTCGAGCAGCGCGGCGTACGCCGCGATCATCCGGGTACGGCTGAACCGCTCCCGGCTGCGCTCCAGCGCCGCGGTCAGCTGCGCGCGGCCGGCGATCGCGCTCGACCAGGCCAGGGCGATCGCGCCCGGGTCCGGCGGGGTGACGAAGCCGTGGCCCGCCGCGATCGACGCGCTGTCGCCGACGTCCGTCGTCACCGGGACGGTTCCGCACATCATGCCCTCGATCAGGCACAGCGGTGCCGCCTCCCCAGAGACGGAGGTCAGGGCGACGACGTCGGCGCCGGCGTAGACGGCCTCCATGTCGTGCCGCACCCCGAGCAGGTGCACCCGGTCGGTGAGGTCCCGCTCCCCGGCGAAGGCGATCTCCCTGTCCGCCCACAGGGCGGGGTTGGCGTCCGTCATCCCGGCCCCGCACATCACCACGTGCCCGCCGCCCTCGCGCGCCAGCCAGGTCCGCGCGGCCTGGAGGAAGAGGGGAACGTTCTTCATCTGTGCGTACCGGGCCGCGAGGACGACGACCGGGGCCGTCGCCGGAATGCCCAGTGAGGCGCGGAACGCGAGCCGGGCCGCCGCGTCCGGACGGAACCGGAGCAGGTCGACCCCGTTGGGGATGACGTGCAGCAGCTCGGCCGGGATGCCCGCGTCCTCGTAGGCCGCCCGCGTCGACTCCGCGCAGCACACGCACGCCACCACCGTGCCGTCCGCGATGGCGGCCTTCAGCTCGTCCAGGGCCGCCCCCTGGTTCTCCGGGTCGGAGCGGTGCAGGCAGACCACGACCGGCCGGCGGGGCAGGCCCGCCTGGTTCAGCAGGGCGAGCGGCTGCTCCTTGAGCGAGAGGATCACATCCGCGGCGGCCATGGACCGAGCGGTTTCGGCCAGCTCCGGCCCGCTGAAATCCGACGCGGCCATTGAGCCGTCCACCAGGCCCGCGGTGCGGCCCAGCGAGGCGACCCCGACCTCGCCGGCCGTCAGCGCCCGGTAGCAGTGGTCGTCCTCCATCCGCTGCCGGGTGGCCTCGCGATGGACCTCTCCATGGATGCTGAGCACCCGGTGGGACTGGCCACCCTCGGCCAGCCCCAGCACCACGTCGCTGTGCACGATCCTGGCCCCTCCGGAGAAGAAGCCCTCGTAGACCGAGAGCACACGCAGTCCGCGCCTGGTGCGCACACGACCACCCGCCTTGCACGTAAATCGAGCCATCCCCGTTCACAGCGGGTTAGCCGATATGAGGCGGTACGGACATTGCGTCCTGGTTAACGCGCAATGGCGGGAATGAAACGTTGGCTAACAGAATTCCCCTTCGATCACCGCGCTGTGGTCCCCGGCCCAGTCCCCGTTGAAGTTGAAGGCCAGGGAGTGGCGGCCGTCGGCCGTGGTCACCGCCGAGGACGTGGAGCCGTGGATGCCGCCGTCGTGGCCCCAGACGTGGACGCCGCAGGTCAGCCGGGTGTCCATGAGACCGAGGCCGTAGCCGGTGTTCGGGGCGCCGTCGATCTTCACGGTGGTCTTCATTTCCTTCAGCTGCTCGGGCGGGAGCAGCCTTCCGCGCAGCAGAGCGCCGTAGAAGCGGTCCAGGTCCGCGGAGTCCGAGATCATTTCGCCGGCCGACGAGGCGAGGGAGGGGTTGAGGGTCGTGACGTCGTACGTCGGGCCCGTCGCCGCCTCGGCCAGTTTCGAGTAGGCACGGCTGCTGGGACGGGGGACGGTGACCCGGGTGCCGGGGAGGGAGGTGGCGGTGAGGTGCAGGGGGTCGATGATGCGTTGGGTGATCTCCGTGGCGTAGGAGTGGCCGGTCACCTCCTCGATCACCATGCCGGCCAGGACGTAGTTGGTGTTGGAGTAGTTCCAGGACGTGCCCGGCGCGAAGTCCGGCTCGTGCTTCATCGCGACGGCCACCAGGTCACGCGGGCTGAGCGTGTCGTAGCGGTGCCGGAAGAAACCGTCCTTGAGGAAGTAGGCGCGGCCGAAGTCGTCGTCGGCCGTGTAGTTGTAGATGCCGCTGGTGTGGTTGAGGAGCTGGCGGACGGTGATGCGGCTCCCGTCGTGGCCGTGGCCGTGGACGACTCCGGGCAGCCACTTCTCCACCCTGTCGTCCAGGGAGAGCCGGCCCTCCGCCTCCAGCTGGAGCAGGACGGTGGAGACGAACGTCTTGGTGATGCTGCCGACGCGGTAGCGGTCGGCCGTCGAGCGCGGCCTGCCCGTACGGGTGTCGCCCACGCCCGCGGTCGTGGACCAGGTGCCGTGGGAGTCCTTCGCGGTGGCGGTCACGCCGGGCACCCCCGTCCGGACGGCCGCCTCCAGCGCCCGGCGGGTGCCGGAGTGGCCGCCCGAGGCGGGGCCGGCGGCCGCGACGGCCGGGCCCGCAAGGGCCGCCGCGAGGAGCAGGGCGGTGGCGCCCACCAGCGTCGTGCGTACGCGCATGTCTTCCCCCAACTGTGCCGTTCGGTTCGGTCGGGGGAAGGGACCCTGGGGTGTTGCGCGAAGGTTGCTTCGGTGTGGGCCAGTTGAGTGAGTATCAGCCCTTCTTCAGCACCAGCTCGGTGTTCCGGTCGGCCGCGCTGCCCGCGAGGGTCTTTTTGGCGCCGGGGGCGTTGTAGGCCAGCTCCCGGTAGAGGGCGGCGAGGCCGGTCTGGGAGAGGTCGGCGTAGTCGGTGCGGTGCGGGGCGGCGGACTCGATCAGGGTGGTGAAGAGCGAGAGCGTGCCGTCCTTGTTGTCCACCAGCTCGACGACCCGGGCGAGTTGGGGGTGGTCGACGTGCGAGGCGGTGGAGATCTCCCAGAAGGAGCGGCCGCCGGAGGCCTGGTGCGGGGTGATGACGTTCTTGTGGATGTGGCCGTTCACCCAGGCGAGGACGTTGGTGTGGGCGGTGAGCACGGAGACCACCTCGGCGCCGTTGTGGCGCCGCTCCCCGGGGTGGGCCGGGTCCGGGCGGGTGTTGGTCATCGTCTTGCTGGTGTGGTGGCTGAAGACGACCGCGTAGGAGTCCTTGTTGTCCTTCAGCGTCCTGTCGAGCCACTTCAGCTGGGCGGTGCCGATGGAGCCCTCGTAGTGGCCGCCGGCGTCGGTGGTGTCGAGGCTGATGCCGATGACGTCGTCGGAGATGCGGAAGGCGTAGTACTGGGTGCCCGCGTCGAGGTTCGCCGAGGAGTAGCCGTGGCCGGCCGGCCCGTGGCCCTGGTGGGCGGGGTCCAGGTGGGCCTTGAGGAAGTCGGCGGAGGTGTAGGGGGCCCGCTTCTGGTCCGCCGTGACCGAGCGCGTCGAGCCGGCGTGGGCCTTGAGGAAGTCGCGGTAGCCGACGCCCTTGGGGTCCTTGGCGTTCTTGATGGCGTCCTGGAGCTTCTTGGCGTCGGCGGCGGACACGCTCATCAGCTTCTTGCCGCCGATGGCCGCCTCGGCGAGGTAGGGGTCGCCGTGGGAGCCGTAGCAGCCGAGCGGGAGGGCGTCGTGGTTGCCGACGGTGGAGTACCAGGGCAGGTCGAGGCCGGGGCTGCGCACCTCGCGGATCGCGGCGGCCAGGAAGCCCTTCAGGTGGGGGAAGCCGAGCGCCTTGTCGCCGTCGCGGGCGGTGGAGTCGGGCTGCCAGTACAGCTTCAGGCCGCTGTTCTGCACCCCCTCGTAGTGCCGGGGGTCCCCGGAGTTGGGGGTGATGCGGCCGCCGCTCATCACCTTCATGAACCACTCCAGTTCGGAGTGGGCGTTGTTGTCGGTGTTGTCGCCGGTGGTCATCACGAAGTGGAGCGGGGCGCCGGTGACGGGGGCGCCCCGCAGCGCGTTGACCCGCTCGACGAGCGAGATGGCGCCGGGCACGGTCAGCGCCTCGTGCGGGCGCCAGGCGTGCGGGTCGGTGGAGCGCAGGAACTCCAGGCGCAGCGGGTGCTGGACGTCCATCAGGTGCAGATCGGTGAACTGCACGAACGCCGCGAGGGTCGTACGGCGGCCCGCGCGGCCGGACTTGGGGGCGGCCAGCTCGCCGCGCACGACCCGCTGCCAGCCGGGGCCGTCGCCCAGGCGCCGGTAACCGGAGCTGTTCCGCGGTGCGGCGACGGAGGCGAGGGTGGTGCCCTTGGTGTAGGGCGCGAGGGGGGTCGCCGCGGAGGCCCGCCGGGAGTGGGCGACGGGCGCCTCCGTCTCCGACGAGGTGGTGGCGGCCTGGCTGTCGGTGGGACGCAGGGCGTAGCCGAGGCCCGCGGAGAGCGAGACCGCTCCGGCGGCGGCGAGGACGGTACGGCGGTGGACCCCCAGTGCGGAGGTGGCGACAGAGCGTATGCGCGACATGGCGCGATCTCCCCGGGTGCGAACGCATCGGCAGTGGTCGCGGGCCGTCACAGGCACGAACGCCCCGCTCGCTCTGGATGGTTGGCACTGGGGATGACCTGCGCGTGAACGCGGCGGCAACGCGCAACGCCGATCACCGTACGTGGATCACGGGGTGGACGGTGCGGTCATGGAGCGGATGGCGGGTGGCCGGGGAGCGGTTGCTCCTCGTTCATCTCCTGGGGTAGGGGAGAGGCTCCGGGGCCCGCGTGACCGGCCGCCGGCCGGTCACGCCACAGGCGCAGCGCCACGTCGACCAGGTGCACCCGGTTCAGCCCGGACACGGCGTCCAGGTCCTGCCAGGCGGCGAGGTCGGTGGAGCCGCCGACCTCATTGCGGAGCTCACCGCCCACGATCTCGCCCTCGTAGACGATCCGCACTCCGTGGTGGTCGGTGCGGCGGCGCAGGCCGCCGCCGTGGAAAACGCGGCGGGAGGAGTCCACGCCGAGGAGGCCGGTCACCCCGATGCGGTAGCCGGTCTCCTCGGTCACCTCGCGGCGGACGGTGTCGTACGGGTCCTCGCCGTGCTCCATGCCGCCGCCCGGCAGCACCCACTCGGGGGTGCCGTCGGGTCCCGGCGAGCGGGCGAGCAGGATCTGTCCGTCGCGGACGCACACGGCGTAGGCCGCCACCCTCAGCTTCCGTCGCATGGACGGAAGTTAGCGCGTCGGGGCCGGATTGGCGGGCGAATATTCCGGCGCGGACCAGCGCAGCGGCAGGGCCGCCGGTGTCTCCACGGCCCGCGTGAGAACGAAGCGGACGGTCCGTTCGCCGCCGGCGGTGAACTCGGTGTGTGCCTCGCCGGTGAGCTGGAGGGTGGTGCCGGTCGTCCAGTCCAGCAGGAGCAGTCCGGCGCGCGGGTCGGCGCGCAGGTTGCCGAGGGTGCGGAACATGGCGTTTCCGGAGTAGTCCGGCCAGCTCAGTTCCTGCGGTGAGACCACCCGGACGAAGCCCGGGTTGCCGCCCCGGTGGCTGACGTCGGCGCCGTCGGCGTGCACGGTGGCCAGGAAGAAGGTGTCGGCCGCGGCGATGAACCGGACGTGGCTGCCGTCCAGTTCGGCGACCGAGCGCGGTGGGCCCGGCACGCGGTCCGGCACCCTCTCGTACGACTCCCGGCGCTGGATGTACCTCGGGCAGTTGGCGAAGACCTGGTCGGCCGCGACCGCGAAGCCCCGGGCCGTTGGCCGGAGGCGGCCGTTGAGGCGCATCCGGCGGCGGGTGCGCGGGTCGAGGGCGATGGTGGCGACGGGGGCGCCCGGTGCGGTCAGGGCCGTCGCGAGCGGGTCGGCCGGGGGTGGCCCTCCCGCGACGGACATCTGCCGTGGCCCGGTGGCCCGGACGAAGCCCGGGGCGCCCGTGATCGGCGAGGCCCACACCCGGCCCGTACCGGGGTCCGCGGCTCCCACCACCAGCAGGGGCTGGATCTCCAGGAAGGCCGCCGCGACCGGTTTGATGCCCTGGCCGAGCAAGCGGCCGACGTGGTCGGCGCGGTCACGGACGCCGAGCAGGTCCTGCACGGCGCGGGAACCCGCGTGATACACGCCCATGGCTAGAAGAAGCCGCAGGTCGGAGCGGAGGCGTGCGGGGCGGGGGCGTCCTCGGCGCCGTGCGGGACGGAGATCTCCAGCCGGGTGCCGTCCGGGTCGTGGAAGAAGATCCCGCCCGAGGCCGAGCCCTCCCGGTGGGCCACCAGGCCCTCGTGCGCGAACTCCACCCCGGCGGCCCGAAGCGCCGTCCCGTACTCCCGGACCCGGTCCACCGAGTCCGCCGTGAAGGCCAGGTGGTGCAGTCCGGCCAGGTCCCCGTCGTACGACCCGCGCGCCTGCTGCCAGAGGGTGAGAACGGGCCCCTCGCCCTCGCCCCCGTCCCCGTCCCCGTCCCCGTCCCCGAGGAACGCGTACCTGCGGTCGTCCTCCGTGCCCTCGGCCAGCAGGGTGAAGCCCAGTACGTCGCGGTAGAAGGCCAGCGAGCGATCGAGGTCGGTGACGTTCAGGCCGGTGTGGCCGGTGCGCAAGGTCATGACTCTCCCTTTCGAATTGTCTAACCGTCGTATGGGACATTAGGCGGTTAGACTCGGGGACGTCAACCGGTGACATACTCTTGACCGGTTAGCCAAGAAGGAGGGCCCGATGTCCACCGCCCGCGATCCCCGCCCGCTCACCGGTGAGCCCCTCGCGCTCGACCTGCTCAACACCCGCTGGAACAAGGAGGGCGTCGCCCAGGACCTGCTCGCCGACCCCGAGGGGCTCGCGGTGTGGCTGGCGAGCAACGGGCTCGACGACGCCCACACGGCCGACGCGGACGTACTGCGCCATCTGCGGCAGGCGCGGGAGGCGCTGAAGGCCACGGTGGACGGGTCACTGGCGCAAGGGGCGCCGCTCGTCGACGCCGTGCTCGGGCACGGGCGCATCCGGGCCCGGCTGACCGAGGAGGGTGCGGCCGAGGAGCCCGAGTTCGCCGACCCGTCCTGGGGGCCGGCCTGGCTGGCCGCGCGCAACTACCTGGACCTGCTCGCGCAGGCGCCGGACCGGATCCGCAGCTGCGCCCACGAGACGTGCGTCCTGCACTTCTTCGACACGTCGCGGAACGGCACCCGCCGCTGGTGCTCGATGGCCGCGTGCGGCAACCGCGCGAAGGCGTCCCGCCATTACGCCCGCTCGAAGGAAAACTGAGCAAATCCCGGACTATAGGGGTCCTATCCGCTCAAATCCCATCGCGGGTTTTCCCCATACATCCATTTCGATTCGGTCAACGGTCCCCAAAGTCCCATCCCTTGGGTAAAGCTGTGCGCTCGTCCGGCACTGGATTCTTTACCTACAAGGGATGCCGATGACCCACACCCCCGAGCGCGATCCCATACCCGGTCACAGACGCCTGGCCCGCATAGCCGTCGCCGTGGGCGTGGTGGCCGCTCTCTCGGCGACCGGGCCGATACCCCTGGCCCTCGCCACGGACGCGCCGCCCGCCACGGCCGCCGACCCCGGCGTCAAGTCCGCCCACGACAAGCTCGGTTCGGACGACTCCGATCTGCTCGCCGAGGCCAAGGCGGACGGCGACAAGAACGTCACGATGATGATCGCGACCACGCCCGGGAAGACGGAGCAGGTCGCCGCGGAACTGGACGCGGTCAAGGGCGGCTCCGTGGGCCGCACCTACGACAAGCTCGGCTACGTCCGGGCCACCGTGCCGACCGCAAAGGCGGACTCGGCCATCGCCGCCGCCGCGAAGCTGTCCTCGGTGCAGGCGATCGACCTCAGGCAGGAGATCGCGCTCGACGACCCGACGCCGGCCGCGGACACCGCGCAGGGCGCCAAGAGCGGGGGCTCGGCGGCCCCTTACTCCGGTTACTCCGGCCCCGGCAGGAACACCCCGGCGGAGAACCCGTACAACCCGTCCTTCGAGACCGGTGCCGTCGACTTCGTGCGGGAGCACCCGAAGGCGGACGGCCGGGGCGTCACCATCGGCATCCTCGACTCCGGCGTCGACCTCGGTCACCCGGCACTGCAGAGGACCACCACCGGCGAGCGCAAGATCGTCGACTGGGTCACGTCGACCGACCCGATCGTGGACAGCGACGCCACCTGGCGCCCGATGGTCACCGCCGTCTCCGGCCCCTCGTTCTCCTACGCCGGGCAGAGCTGGACGGCGCCGGCGGGCGCGTACGGGATCAGCACCTTCAAGGAGTCCGCCACCAACGGCGGCGACGAGGCGGGCGACCTCAACCGGGACGGCGACACCACCGACAGCTGGGGTGTCCTGTACGACCCGGCGGCCGGCACGGTCACGCTGGACCTGAACAACAACCACGACTTCACCGACGACACGCCGATGAAGCCGTACAAGGACGGCTACCAGGTCGGCTACTTCGGCACCGACGACCCGAAGACGGACGTCGTGGAGCGGGTGCCGTTCGTCGTGCAGATCCGCAAGGACGTGCCGATGGACCCGTACGGCGGGTCCTGGGTCGGAAAGAAGGCCGACTTCGTCAACATCGGCGTCATCGAGTCCGAGCACGGTACCCACGTGGCCGGCATCACCGCCGCCAACGGCCTGTTCGGCGGGAAGATGAACGGCGCGGCCCCGGGCGCGAAGATCGTCTCGTCCCGCGCCTGCACGTGGACCGGCGGCTGCACCAACGTCGCCCTCACCGAGGGCATGATCGACCTGGTCGTCAACCGGGGCGTCGACATCGTCAACATGTCGATCGGCGGCCTGCCGGCGCTGAACGACGGCAACAACGCGCGCGCCGAGCTGTACACGCGGCTCATCGACACCTACGGCGTCCAGCTCGTCATCTCCGCGGGCAACTCCGGTCCCGGCGCCAACACCATCGGCGACCCGGGCCTCGCGGACAAGGTCATCTCGGTCGGCGCGGCCATCTCCAAGGAGACCTGGGCCGCCAACTACGGCTCGGTCGTGGAGAAGAAGTACCAGCTGATGCCCTTCTCCTCGCGCGGCCCGCGTGAGGACGGCGGCTTCACCCCGACCCTGGTCGCGCCCGGCGCCGCGATCAACAGCACCCAGACCTGGCTGCCGGGCTCCCCGGTCGCCGAGGCGGGCTACTCGCTGCCGGCCGGCTACTCGATGCTCCAGGGCACCTCGATGGCCTCCCCGCAGGCCACCGGCGCCTCGGCGCTGCTGCTGAGCGCCGCCGAGCGGAAGGGCATCGACCTGACACCCGCCATGCTGCGCACGGCGCTGACCTCGACGGCCGACCACATCAAGGGTGCGCAGGCGTACGAGGAGGGTGCGGGTCTGATCAACATCGTGGACGCGTGGGACTCCATCAAGGACGACGCCATGGCCCACGACTACACCGTCAAGGCCCCGGTCGACACCGCGATCGACTACGCCCTGAAGACCCCGGGCTTCGGCACCGGCCTGTACGACCGCGAGGGCGGCCTGAAGACCGGCCAGAAGAAGACGTACGACGTCACCATCACCCGTACGTCCGGCCCGGACAAGGCGGTGTGGCACGAGCTGCACTTCGCGAACAACGCCGAGCGCACCTTCCGGATCCTCGGCGACGACGTCGTGAAGCTGCCCCTGAACCAGCCGGTGACGGTCAAGGTCCAGGCGGCCCCGCGGTCGGCGGGTCTCAAGAGCGCGATCCTGGAGGTCGACGACCCGAGGACGGAGGGGGTCGACAAGCAGATCCTCACCACCGTCGTGGTCTCCACCCCGGTGTCCTTCACCTACTCCCCGTCGGGTTCGGTGCAGCGCAACAGCACGCGGTCGTACTTCGTGACCGTGCCCGAGGGCGCCAAGTCGCTCGAGGTCGCGATCGGCGGGCTGAAGGACAAGAGCCAGACCCGGTTCATCGCGATCCACCCCTACGGCACTCCGGTCGACAACACCGGCACCCCGTACTGCTACCCGAACTACCTCGACGGCAACGGCTGCAAGCCCGACGTGCGTTCGTACGCGGACCCGCAGGCCGGCGTCTGGGAGATCGAGGTCGAGTCGCGCCGCACCTCGCCGCTGCTCGACAACCCGTACAAGCTGGACGTCTCCGTCCTCGGCGCGGCCTTCGACCCGGAGACCGTGACCGTGCCCGAGGCCAAGGCAGGCGCCCCGGCCACCGCCTCCTGGAAGGTCACCAACGCGTACGCGGCCCTCGACGGCAAGCTGGTCGGCGGTCCGCTCGGCTCCTCCAAGACGGCCCGCCCGTCCATCAAGCAGGGCGAGACGCAGACCACCACGGTGGACGTCCCGGCCGGCGCGAAGTCCCTCGACGTGGCGATCGGCAGCGTCTCCGACGCGGCCGCCGACCTCGACCTGACCGTGTACGACGCGAGCGGCAAGCAGGTCGCGCAGTCCGCCGACGGCGACTCGGAGGAGGCGGTCTCCATCCCGTCGCCGGCCGCCGGAACGTACACGATCCAGGTCGTGGGCTACTCGGTTCCCGCCGGTTCGACCGACTACGACTACCGGGACGTGTTCTTCTCGTCCTCGCTCGGCACCGTCACGGTCGACTCCTCGACCCCGGTCAAGCTCGGCACCGGTGACTCGGCCACGGTGACCGGCCAGGTCACGGCCGCCGCCGAGGCCCCCGCCGGCCGCGAGTTCTTCGGCCGGGTCCAGTTGGTGAACGCCCGAGGCACGGTCGCGGGCACCGGCAGCGTGAAGATCGAGAAGGTCACGCCGTAACGGAGTGGTCCCAGCTGAGGGGCGGGTGTCCGGAGGGACACCCGCCCCTCACGGTTCGCCGGTCGGCTCTGCGGAGGGGCAGGCGGTGTGGCGGGACGTGGGCAGTGCCTCGGTGATCCAGGCGCGGTTGGCGGCCACCCGGGCATCGCCGACGGCCCACAGGCCGGCGTTGTCCTGGCCCCGGTCGACCCCGATGAGCACATGCTGCCCCTTGCGCGGGCCGGGCTCGGCGCCGTTGTCGAGCAGGAAGGTGACCTCGGCCGGGCCGTGGGCGGGCTTGTAGGAGCGGGTCACGGTCAGCGCGATCCGGGTCCAGGGGGTCTGCTCCTGTGGCGCCACCTCGGACACGATGCCCTCCGCGACCAGTTTGTAGCAGGCGAGGGCCGACGCCGGGTCGGAGGGCCGCCCGTCGTCCCCGGAGTACTGGGCCGGCGCGGTGTCCGCGCTCTTCGCGTCGGCGGCGCTCCCGCTCATCGAGTCGTCCGCTCCGGAGTGCGTCGCGAGCCAGCCGAGCCCGACGACCAGGCTGAACGCCGCCACGCCGGCGAGCGAGCCGAGGGCGATGCGCAGGGCCCGCCGCGGGCCGGACGGCCGGCCCGGGAGTGGGGGGCGGGCCGGGCGTTCGGGACCCACGGGACGGGTGGCGCTCCTCGTGCGTTGTCCGGGCTGAGCGGACCGCGCGGGCCCTGTGGACCCCGCGCCTGCCGAGGACTCCGCAGAACCCGCGGACTCCGTGGACCCGGCGGCTCCCCTGGACTCCGTGGGTTCGGGCTCCTGCGCTGCCGACGCCTCGGCGTCCCCTGCCGCCGGCTCCCCCGCCGGCCTCTCCCCGGTCAGCGCCTCCGCGAGCCAGGCCAGCTGTTCCTTCAGCACTGCCACGTCGGCCTCGGCCGAGCGGTGTTCGGCCAGGAAGGCGGCGTCCCGGCGGGCCTCGTCCGGCAGGGCTTCGCCCGTGATCGCGGCCATGAGCGCGTCCATGCCGGCGTACTCCCCCGCGCCTTCCGCGCCCCCGTGTTCGGCGGTCACGTCACACCACCTCGTCCTCGTGCAGCCTCTCGCGCAGGGCGCGGACCGCCGTGTGCAGCCTGCTCTTGACCGTGCCCTCGGGAATGCCCAGCTCCTCGGCGATCCCGCGCACCGGCAGGTCGGCGAAGAAACGCAGGATGAGGACCTGACGCTGGGCGTCCGGCAGGTCGTCCAGGCCCCGGGCGACGACGAGGGAGAGCAGGCTGGTCTCCTCGCCGGAGGGATGCGCGGGCTCGCGCAGCGCGGCCAGCCGCTCCCCGAGCCGCTCCTGGCGCCGCTTGGCCCGGTGCCAGTCCATGGCCAGGTTGGAGGCGACCACCGCCGCCCACGCCGACACGTCCCGCGGCGCCTCGCGCCCGCTCGCGGCCCGTTCCAGCAGCCGCAGGCGGACCTGCTGCACCCCGTCCAGCAGGTCCGCCTGCGGCACTCCACCGAGCGCGAGCACCGCCCGCACCCGGCGTTCCTGGGCCGCGTCCAGTGGATCGTCGTCGATACGGCCGGTATGGTCCGCACCGGCGTACGCCCCCTGGTCGCGGCGCGCCCCTCCGCGCAGCACAAGCCACCCCCTCACGCGTTTGCCCCTACGACGCCCCAGCGGTCGGAAACGTTCGGCCGGGTGTCCGGGACATGCAGAGGCGTACGTCACACCGCCGTGTGGCCGGGGTCCGGACGGGCAGGGGCCGCACAGCACAGCTTTCGGCGCGGAGCCGCCGCCGAGGGAACATCTGCAGCTCAGCGGGGTGTACCACGGAGGTCCGGAACCGTCGGCCGGGTGATCGTGTCCCACTCCTCGGGCACGCGTCGCAAAGAATTGGACAGGTGGACCGGGGTCGGCCGCATGATGGAAAAGCCCCGGTCACGCAAGAAACACGCAGCAAGAACGCAGAGGGAGTCGCCGTGAGGGTCGGAATCGTCGGAGCCACCGGTCAGGTCGGCACGGTCATGCGCAGGATTCTCGTGGAGCGGAACTTCCCGGTCACGCAGCTGCGCCTGTTCGCCTCGGCCCGCTCGGCCGGGACCGTGCTGGACGGCGTGACGGTGGAGGACGCGGCGACCGCCGACTACACCGGCCTCGACATCGTGCTCTTCTCCGCGGGCGGCGCGACCTCCAAGGCGCTGGCCGAGAAGGTCGCCTCCCAGGGCGCCGTGGTGATCGACAACTCCTCGGCCTGGCGGAAGGACCCCGAGGTCCCGCTGGTGGTCTCCGAGGTGAACCCGCACGCGATCGCCGACCGTCCCAAGGGCATCATCGCCAACCCGAACTGCACGACGATGGCCGCGATGCCGGTCCTGAAGCCGCTGCACGAGGAGGCCGGGCTCGAGGCGCTGGTCGTCGCGACCTACCAGGCGGTGTCCGGCTCCGGTCTCGCGGGCGTGGCCGAGCTGCACGGGCAGGTGCAGAAGGTCGCCGCCGACGCGGACAGGCTGACCCACGACGGCGAGGCGGTCGACTTCCCCGAGCCGCAGGTCTACCAGCGCACCATCGCCTTCAACGTGCTCCCGCTGGCCGGCTCGATCGTGGACGACGGTCTGAACGAGACCGACGAGGAGCAGAAGCTGCGCAACGAGTCCCGCAAGATCCTGGAGATCCCCGAGCTGAAGGTCTCCGGCACCTGCGTGCGCGTCCCGGTGTTCTCCGGTCACTCCCTGCAGGTCAACGCCCGTTTCGCCCGCCCCCTCGCGCCGGAGCGCGCGACCGAGCTGCTCGGGGGCGCCCCGGGCGTCGCCCTCTCCGACATCCCGACCCCGCTGCAGGCGGCCGGCAAGGACCCGTCGTATGTCGGCCGCATCCGCCGCGACGAGACGGTGGACAACGGCCTGGCCCTGTTCATCTCCAACGACAACCTCCGCAAGGGCGCCGCGCTGAACGCGGTCCAGATCGCGGAGCTGGTGGCGGCGGAGCTGTCCGCCAGGTAGGGGACCGGGTGCGAAGGGGCGGTCACGTCGGCGTGACCGCCCCTTCGCATGCCCCGGGCTCATCGCCTTCCGTGTGGATCCCATGGAAGGATGGCGCAACCCACACATAACGAGGAGATGACCGCGTGCCTGGCACAAACCTGACTCGCGAAGAGGCGCAGCAGCGGGCGAAGCTGCTCACCGTTGACTCGTACGAGATCGATCTCGACCTCTCCGGCGCGCAGGAGGGCGGTACCTACCGGTCCGTGACCACGGTGCGCTTCGACGTCGCCGAAGGCGGCGCCGATTCCTTCATCGACCTGGTCGCCCCCGCCGTGCACGAGGTGACGCTCAACGGGGACGCGCTCGACCCCGCCGAGGTCTTCGAGGACTCGCGGATCGCGCTGCCCGGCCTGCTGGCGGGGCGCAACGTCCTGCGGGTCGTCGCCGACTGCGCCTACACCAACACCGGCGAGGGCCTGCACCGCTTCGTGGATCCGGTCGACGAGCAGGCCTACCTGTACACCCAGTTCGAGGTCCCGGACGCCCGCCGGGTCTTCGCCTCGTTCGAGCAGCCGGATCTGAAGGCGACCTTCCAGTTCACCGTGAAGGCCCCCGAGGGCTGGACGGTCGTCTCCAACTCGCCGACGCCCGAGCCCACGGACAACGTCTGGTCCTTCGAGCCGACGCCGCGTATCTCGTCGTACATCACCGCGCTGATCGTCGGGCCGTACCACTGCGTGCACAGCGTGTACGAGAAGGACGGGCAGAGCGTGCCGCTCGGCATCTACTGCCGTCCCTCGCTCGCCGAGTTCCTGGACTCGGACGCCATCTTCGAGGTGACCCGGCAGGGCTTCGACTGGTTCCAGGAGAAGTTCGACTACCGGTACCCGTTCGAGAAGTACGACCAGCTGTTCGTGCCCGAGTTCAACGCGGGCGCGATGGAGAACGCGGGTGCGGTGACCATCCGTGACCAGTACGTCTTCCGGTCCAAGGTGACCGACGCGGCGTACGAGGTGCGCGCGGAGACGATCCTGCACGAGCTGGCCCACATGTGGTTCGGCGACCTGGTCACCATGGAGTGGTGGAACGACCTGTGGCTGAACGAGTCGTTCGCCACCTACACCTCCATCGCCTGCCAGGCCTCCGCGCCCGGCTCGAAGTGGCCGCACTCGTGGACCACGTTCGCCAACTCGATGAAGACCTGGGCCTACCGGCAGGACCAGCTGCCGTCCACCCACCCGATCATGGCGGACATCCGCGACCTGGACGACGTGCTGGTCAACTTCGACGGCATCACGTACGCCAAGGGCGCGAGCGTGCTCAAGCAGCTCGTCGCGTACGTCGGCGAGGACGAGTTCTTCAAGGGTGTGCAGGCCTACTTCAAGCGCCACGCGTTCGGCAACACCCGTCTGTCGGACCTGCTGGGCGCCCTGGAGGAGACCTCCGGCCGCGACCTGAAGACCTGGTCGAAGAAGTGGCTGGAGACGGCCGGCATCAACGTCCTGCGCCCGGAGGTCGCCACCGACGCCGAGGGTGTCATCACCTCCTTCGCCGTCCGCCAGGAGGCCCCGGCCCTGCCCGCCGGCGCCAAGGGTGAGCCCACCCTGCGCCCGCACCGGATCGCGGTCGGCCTGTACGACCTCGACGCCGCGAGCGGCAAGCTGGTGCGCACCGAGCGCCTCGAGCTGGACGTCGACGGTGAGCTCACCGCCGTACCCGAGCTGTCCGGCAAGCGCCGCCCGGCGGTCATCCTGCTCAACGACGACGACCTCTCCTACGCCAAGGTCCGGCTGGACGAGGAGTCGCTGCGGGTGGTCACCGAGCACCTCGGCGACTTCGAGGCCTCGCTGCCGCGCGCCCTGTGCTGGGCGTCGGCCTGGGACATGACGCGGGATGCGCAGCTGGCCGCCCGCGACTACCTGTCGCTGGTGCTCTCCGGCATCGGCAAGGAGTCCGACATCGGCGTGGTGCAGTCGCTGCACCGTCAGGTGAAGCTGGCGATCGACCTGTACGCCGACCCGGCCACCCGCGAGGCGCTGCTCACCCGCTGGACCGACGCCACGCTGGCCCACCTGCGCTCGGCCGAGCCGGGCAGCGACCACCAGCTGGCCTGGGCGCGGGCCTTCGCGGCGACGGCCCGGACGCCGGAGCAGCTCGATCTGCTGGACGGGCTGCTGGAGGGCTCGCAGACGATCGAGGGCCTGGTCGTCGACACGGAGCTGCGCTGGGCGTTCGTGCAGCGGCTCGCGGCGGTCGGCCGCTTCGACGAGGCGGAGATCGCGGCCGAGTACGAGCGGGACAAGACCGCGGCCGGTGAGCGGCACGCGGCGACCGCCCGTGCCGCCCGACCGACCGCAGAGGCCAAGGCGGAGGCGTGGGCGTCGGTCATCGAGTCCGACAAGCTGCCGAACGCCGTGCAGGAGGCCGTGATCGGCGGCTTCGTGCAGACCGACCAGCGGGAGCTGCTCGCGCCGTACGCGGACCGGTACTTCGAGGTCCTCAAGGACGTCTGGGACTCCCGTTCGCACGAGATCGCCCAGCAGATCGCGATCGGCCTGTACCCGTCGGTCCAGGTCTCCGAGGAGACCCTCGCCAGGACGGACAGCTGGCTGGCCGCGGCCGAGCCCAACGCGGCCCTGCGCCGGCTGGTCTCGGAGTCCCGCTCGGGCGTCGAGCGGGCACTGAAGGCCCAGGCGGCGGACGCGGCGGCCGCCGAGTAGTCCCTCGTACGCCGAGGAAGGGCGCCCGGCACCGAGCCGGGCGCCCTTTCCGCGTTCAGCCGCAGACCCTGCGGGCGACGTCCAGCATGGTCCGCACGTGCAGTCCGGTCTGTGCGGCCACCGGTGTCCAGCGCAGCTCGTACGCCTTGTCGAGTTCCCGGCACCACTCGCGCACCAGGTCCGCGAGCACGCAGGCGGTGCCTGGGGCGGTGCGGGCGAGGGCCCGGCGCATCATGGCCGCCGCGCGCAGCGGGATGCGCCGGCCGGCGACACCGAGGGTCGCCAAGTGCCCCCGGGAGCCGCCGCGCTCCTCGGCGGCCCAGGTGGCGGCGAGCGACGGCGCCACGTCGAGCAGCTCCCGGGCCGCGGCGCACAGCGGCAGCAGTTCCTCGGACACACTCTGCGCCGGCTGCTCGCCCAGCAGCTCGGTGATCTCCCGGGTACGGCCCAGCAGCAGCTCGCCCACCTGGGCGACCTCCCGCTCGGGGTCGGGTGCGGGCCGGGGATCGCTCACCGCCGGGACGGACCAGGCGGGCGCCTCGACCAGGACGGTCAGGGTGCCGTACCGCCGCGGGTACAACCAGGTGCTCCCGGCGACGAAGCCGCTCGGGTCGCGTTCGCTTCCGCTGCTCCCGTCCGGGAGCCACAGCACCCCGGGCGGGTCCGGGCGCCAGTCGGGGCCGTCGCACGGGTGGTCGTCGAGCGGGATGCGCAGGAGTGCGGCCGTCTCCCGGAAGGCGCGCCCGGCACCGGTCACCCGCCTGGTCAGCATCGTGAAGGCGCCGCCGAACTCGATGCCGTGCAGCGTGAACTGGGCCACCGGCCGCAGTGTGTCCAGCAGCCGGACGAGCGCCGCCGACTCGGGCAGCGGCCGCCGTCCGGTGCCGGGGGCGGGCAGCGACTCGGGCTGGCAGGCGAACGCGGGCCGGTAGAAGTGCCAGTGGCACTCCTCCAGCGAGGGGGCGGGCTCCTCCGGTTGCCAGCCGTGCGCGAGCCGCGCCCCGTCCGGGTCGAGACACAGCAGGAAGTGCCAGGTGCAGCCGAGCGAGGCGAGGTGCTCCGGCCGCCGGGCGAGGAGCCTGGCGAGCCGGAGCGCGGAGGCCCCGCCCACCTGCTCGTTGGCGTGCGCACCGGCGACGGTGAGGAGCTGCCGCTCCCCGTGCCCGGCGGACAGCAGCCACAGCGGACGACCGCCCCGGCTCTCTCCGACGGCACGCAGCCGCAGCACCCCGGGCGCCGCGGCGACCAGCGCACGGGCACGGCGCTCCAGTTCGTCGGCGCCCGGATAGCCCATGTCGACTCCACTTCCGCTGCTGGCGGTTGAGCGCTTCCATGGGAGCGTCGGCGGTGGGTACCGTCAAGAGCGCCCTGCGAGGTCAGGTCACCCCGGCAACATCCCGCCGGTGACGTCGGCGCAGGGCGGCGAGCCCCGCGCACGCTCCCCGCGCGTGCCAGTGCCATGTCCGGATCCCGCCGGTCCTGGGCCCGGCCGCGCGCCACGCTGGCTCCATGACCACCTACCTGGCACGACCGCTGACGCCTCCCGTCCTCAAGGAGCTGCGCACCCGCGACGACGCGGGCCGGCCCCTGCTCCCCTTCACCGACGACGAGGGCGGCGCACCGCTGCGCTGCTGCCTGCGCCGCAGCGCGCCCGGCGAGCGGATCGCCCTGGTCTCGTACGCGCCCCTGCGCCGCTGGGCGGCCGAGACGGGCGTCGATCCGGGTGCCTACGACGAGCAGGGCCCCGTGTTCATCCACGCCGACGAGTGCGCCGGACCGGACGGTGACGCCCTCCCCTTCACCCACAGCCACCGCACGGTCCGCCGCTACTCCGCCGACGGCCGCATCCTCGGCGGCCACCTGGTGGCGGACCCGCAAGCCTTCGTGCCGGCGTTCGCGGAGGCCTTCGCCGATCCCGAGGTGGCTCTGGTGCACGTACGGGCGGTGGAGTACGGGTGCTTCCTGTACGAGGTGCGGCGCCCTTAGGCCTTTCGCGAAAGTCCCGCCTGCCCCGCAGCGCCCGGCACACCCTGTCGTCGAACCGGGCCGCGGGCTCAGCCCGCCGCATGCGCCGCCGCGCGCAGCGCCCGGAGCACCTTGTCCACGGCCGCTCCCGCCGTACCGGCGAGCGGGAGCACGCCGAGCCCCGCGAGACCGGTGGCCGTGAGCACGGCGCCGACGACCGCGAAGGACAGCCCGGTGACGCTGTGGAAGAACACCGGCGTGAACGGGATGTACATGCCGGTGCCGACGCCGTTGACCGCGGCGGCGACGGGCAGGGCCCACTCCCCGGGATGCGCTCGTTCCTGGCCCGCTTCCTCTTCATCGTGCCGACACTCACCTCAAGTAGGTTGACAGAAAGTAACTTATCTATGAGCAACTTTCCATCAAGCCACTTTCTTGCGGCCGACCCTTCGGGAAGCGATACTTCGGTACATGAGTGCAGGCCGGCAGCAGGGCAAGGACCCTGTCGACGCGATCATCGAACAGTGGGCGGCCGTCCGGCCCGACCTCGACACGAAGGCGATGGAGGTCTTCGGCCGGATCTGCCGCCTCGCCCGCACCATGGGCGACCGCATGGAGAAGGCCTACGCCCCCTACGGCATCTCGCGCGGCGAGTTCGACGTACTGGCGAACCTGCGCCGTGCCGGCGAGCCGTACACCCTCTCCCCGCGCCGGCTCGCGGAGACGCTGATGCTCACCACGGGCGGCATGACCGGCCGCCTCGACAAGCTGGAACGGGCCGGCCTGCTGCGCCGGTCCCCGGACCCGCACGACCGCCGCGGCCTCCGAGTGACGCTGACCGAGAAGGGGCTGGACGTCGTCGACCAGGCGGTCGGCGCGGGCCTCGCCGTCCAGACGGCGGCCCTGTCGTCCCTCGGCGACGAACAGGCCGACCAACTGGCCGGCCTGCTGCGGGAGTTGCTGGCAGGGACGCGGGCGGAGGGCAACTAGGGCCTGGAGGCTGCTGGATGCTCGGGCTCGCGCTCACCCGCTATGTGCTGCGGCTGCCGGCCGCCGTGGCGCTCACCCGCGAGGAGCTGGTGGCGTGGCTGGGGCCGACCGTGCAGCGGTATCCGACCGCGCCGAGCCCCTGAGCCCCGCCCGGGAAAACGCCGAGGGCGCCGTCCTCGTCCGTATCCGGACGGGAGGACGGCGCCCTCGGCAGGAGATCAGGGGGCTGCTCAGGCCTTGGCCTTCGCCTCGCCCTTGACGTTGATGTTGGACGAGGTGACGTCCTTCTTCTTGTGGGACTTGTCCAGCACCATGACCAGGCCGGCGATGACCGCGAACAGAACCAGCGGGAGCAGGACGTAGAGGCCCAGCGTCTGCGCGACGCTCAGGCCCTTGCCGGGGTCGTCGCCGTCGTCGCGCGCCAGCGCGAGCGCGGGGGACGACATGAGCAGCATCATCAGCGTCGTACCGGCGGCCAGGGCGCCGGCGCGCAGGGCGTTCTTCTTGTCCACGCTCTCAAGTTAGCGAACGGCAGGAAAGGCCGCGCGCCCGGGGTGCCCTACAAGGGCTCACCCCCCTCTCCCTCGCGGAGGACCTGCAGCAGCGCCCGCAGCCGCGGCGAGGCCGTCAGCTCCTCCAGACAGGCCGGCCGGCCGGCCGCGTCGGCGACGGGCAGCCGCCAGTTGGGGTACTGGTCCCAGGTGCCGGGGAGGTTCTGCGGACGGCGGTCGCCGACGCCGTCCGGGAGCCAGACGCCGATCAGGCGGGCCGGGGTGCGCAGCAGGAAGCGGTGGACGCCCTGGATCTCCGCCTCCTCGTCGGAACCCGGGGGGCCGGCCGCCGGGCTGTCGAGCAGGCCGAGGCTGCCCAGCAGGGCCAGCCACTCCGCCGTGTCCGCGGTCGCCTCCGCGCGTTCGTCGGCGGCTGGGCGCGTCAGCAGGCCGAGACGGTCGCGCAGGTCGACGTGGTCGCCGGTGAGCCGGGCGGCGGTGGGCGGCAGATCGTGGGTGGTGGCGGTGGCCAGGCAGTCGGCGCGCCAGCGCTCGGGCGGCAGCGGGCGGCCGTCTCCCTCCCAGTCGCGCTCGAACCACAGCACGGAGGTGCCGAGCACCCCGCGCCGCTGCAGCGTCTCGCGCACACCCGGCTCCACGGTGCCCAGGTCCTCGCCGATCACCACCGCCCCGGCCCGGGAGGCCTCCAGGGCGAGCAGGGCGAGCATGGCCTCGGCGTCGTAGCGGACGTACGTGCCCTCGGTGGGCGGGCTGCCCTGCGGCACCCACCACAGCCGGAACAGGCCCATCACATGGTCGATGCGCAGGGCTCCCGCGGAGCGGAACAGGGCGCGCAGGAGGTGGCGGTAGGGCGCGTGGCCGGAGGCGGCGAGGCGGTCGGGGCGCCAGGGCGGCAGACCCCAGTCCTGGCCGCGGCCGTTGAAGGCGTCGGGCGGCGCGCCGACGGACATGCCCGCGGCGAAGTGGTCCTGCTGCGCCCAGGCGTCCGCACCCGCGGGGTGCACGCCGACGGCGAGGTCGTGCACGATCCCGACGGGCATGCCGGCCTCCCGGGCGGCGCGCTGGGCGGCGCGGAGCTGGCCGTCGGTGAGCCAGGCGAGGCGGGAGTGGAAGGCGACGCGGTCGGCCAGCTCGGTGCGGGCGCGGGCGGTCTCGGCGGAGCGGGGGTCGCGCAGCCCTTCGGGCCACCGGTGCCAGTCCGAGCCGTGTGTCTCGGCGAGGGCGCACCAGGTGGCGTGGTCCTCGAGCGCCTGCCCCTCCTCGGCGCGGAAGGCGTCGTACGCGGCCTGCCGTCCCGGCCCGAGCGGGACCTCGAGGACCAGCTCCAGGGCCTCCCGCTTCAGCTCCCACACCGCGTCCCGGTCGATGAGGGCGCCCTTGTCGAGGACGTCGGCGCGCAGCCGCTCGGCACGCTCCAGCAGCGCGCGGACCTGGCCGCGGTCCTCGGGATCCGCGATGTACGCGAACTCGGGGACGTCCTCGATCCGCAGGTGCACGGGGTCGGGGAAGCGGCGCGAGGAGGGCCGGTACGGGGACGGGTCGGTCGGGGCTCCGGGTACGGCCGCGTGCAGCGGGTTGACCTGCACGAACCCGGCACCGGCGGTACGTCCGGCCCAGCCGGCCAGCTCGGCGAGGTCACCGAGGTCGCCCATGCCCCAGGAGCGCCGGGAGAGCAGCGAGTACAGCTGGACGAGGAGGCCGTAGGAGCGGGTGGCGGGGGCGGGCAGCCGGTCCGGCGCGACGATGAGATGAGCGTGTCCGGTACGACCGTCCGGGGCGGTGGCGCTCACCCGGTGGACGCCGAGCGGCAGGCCCTCGGCGCTGTCCCGCGCCTCGCCCTGCTCGGTCTCGATGCTCAGGCGCGTACCGGGAGGCAGCGCGGCGAGGGCGGCGGGGCCCTGTGCGTCGCCGGCCCAGTGCACGACCGTCGGCGGCAGCAGCCGTTCGCGCAGCTCGTGCTCCCGCTCGGCGAGCGCGGCGCGGACGGCGTCCGGGGTGCCCGCGTCGACGCCGAGGGCGGCCAGGGCGGCGACCACGGCGGAGGCGGGGACCGCGACCGTGCGGTCCGGGGCGGGGCGGTAGGAGGTGGCGACCCCGTGCAGCCCGGCGAGTCGGGCCAGCTCCTCGTCCTCGTGCGCCACGGCCATCTACAGCCCCGCGCCGAAGAAGTCCGGAACCGGGTCGGACTCGCTGGTCAGCGGGGCGGCGTCGGCGAGCGGCGGCTCGCTGGTCAGGGGCTCGGCGTCGGGCAGCGGCGGCTCACTGGTCAGCGGCGCCTCCGCACACGCGCCCTCCGCGCTGAAGACGCACAGCCGCGCCTCGTGGGTCTCGGCGGACGACTCCGCCACGGGTTTCCACTGGGCCGGGATCGAAAGACGAGCCGGTACGGCCACGGGGGCCTCCTTGTCACTGGGTCTGTCGCTGGGTCGGTCGCTGGGTCTGTCGCTGGGCGAATGCTGCGGCCTGCGGTGGCTACGGCAGGCCTACCCAGTGACGGCGACGGCACTCTCCACACCGGTGGGGCACAGGTGCGCGCTCGCCGTGATCCGGTGCCTCGCCGTGATCCGTTCCCGGCCGGACGGTCGATAGAGGGGGTGTGAGACTGTTCCGCCCCATGGGGGGCCAGCGGGAGAAGGACGGCGCGGGTGGGGACGCGGCACTGCTGCGGGCCGTCGCGGCGGGGGATGCGGCGGCGATGGCCGAGCTGTACGACCGGCACGCGGGGTGGCTGCACGCGCGGCTGACACGGCGCTGCGCCGATCCGGAGGTCGTACGGGAGGTGCTGCAGGACACCTTCGTCACGGTGTGGCGGTCGGCGGCCGGGCACCGCGGGCAGGAGGCCGGCGGCTGGCTGTGGACCATTGCGGCGCGCCGGCTGGTCGACGCCCGGCGGGCGCAGGAGCGGGTCGCGCGCGTGGCGGGAGCGCCGCTGGAGTGGGCGGACGGCTCGTACGAGCCCGCCGCCGCCCCCTCCGCGGAGGACCGCGTGCTGGCCGGGCTGGAGTACGGCGACGTCGGCACCGCCCTGGACCGGATCTCCCCCGAGCTGCGCGAGGTGCTGCGCGCGACCGTCGTCGACGGGCTGAGCACCCGTGAGGCGGCCCGGCTGCTCGGCATACCCGAGGGCACGGTCAAGTCCCGCGCCCGGCGTGCCCGCGCCGAACTGCGGGCGGCCCTCGACCGGTTGAACCCGTCCCCGCTGGGAGGCACGGCATGACCCACGGCAACGCGCGCATCTGGCACGCCTCCGACGACCTCGTCGCCCGTTACGCCGAAGGCTCCCTGCCGGAGCCGGACGCGTGGTCCCTGGAGAAGCACCTGGAGGGCTGCGCGGGGTGTGCCGCCCAGGTGTCGCAGGCGGTGCGGAGTACGACGGCGGGTGCGGTGCTGGCGCAGGTGCGGGGCGCGGTGCTGGAGGCCGCGCCGACCGTGCGGCAGCCGCTCGCGCGGACACCTCCGGCCACCCCGGCACTCCCCCGTCTCGCCCGTCTCCTGTGGGCCGCCGGGCCCGCGGTGCGCGGGGCGTGGCTGCCCGCCGTGCTGCTCGTGGCCGTGGGGGCGACGGCCCTCGGGTACGGCGGCGGGTTCCCCGGTGCGCGGGCGCTGCTGCTGGCGATCGCTCCCGTCGTGCCCGTCGCCGGGGTCGCCCTGTCCTACGGGCCGCACGCCGACCCGCTGCACGAGGTCGTCGCGGCCACCCCGGCAGGCGGGCTGCGCCTCGCGCTGACCCGTACGGCGGCCGTGCTCGCGGTGAGCCTGCCGCTGCTGACCCTCACCGGTCTGCTGCTGCCCGCCTCGGGCGCCCCGACCGCCGCGGCCTGGCTGCTGCCGGGTCTGGCGCTGACCCTGGCCACGCTGGTCCTGGCCTCCTTCGCCGGCTGCCGGACGGCGGCCGGGGTCACGGCGGGGGGCTGGCTGTGCGCCGTACTCGCGCCGGTACCGGCCGCGCCGGGCGGCGAGGCCACCGCGCGGCTGGCCGAGCAGCTCTCCCGCTGTCTCGACGGTGCCGGGGCGCAGGGCGCGTGGGCGGCGGCGGCCGCCCTGAGCGCCGTCCTGCTGGCGGCTCGCCGCCCGGCGTACGACCGTCCGATCCGCCGCTGAGGGCGACGGCCGCGGTGCGGCACGGCCCGGGACCGCTGCGCGCGAGAGCGCGTACTCGAGCGCCGGCCGGCCTCCCCAGGGCCGTCCGGACACCGGGGCGGCGGCCGCCCCCCTTCCGACCACCTGATCCACCGGTGGCGCCGGGACGCCCCGGCACCCCGGCGCACGACCATGCGAACCACCCGAGACCGCGAACCGACCGGCCGACCGCGCCGCTCGCGTTCCCGGCAACCGTCTGTGGAGACACCTTGACTTCGATACGCGTGTCCGGCCTGCAGGTCCGGCACCGCAGAACCCTCGCGCTCGACTCGGTCGACCTCGACCTCGGCACCGGTGTGCACGGCCTGCTCGGGCCCAACGGGGCCGGGAAGACCTCCCTGATCCGGGTGCTGGCCACGGTGGCCCAGCCGTCCGGCGGAAGGGTGGAGATCCTCGGCGAGGACAGCGCCGACCACCGCGGGCGGGCCGGGATCCGGCGCCGGCTCGGCTATCTGCCGCAGGAATTCGGCTACTACCCGGGCTTCACGGTGCGGGAGTTCGTGGCCTACGTGGCCTGGCTGAAGGAGATGCCCGCCGACCGTGTCCCGGCCGCCGTGCAGCGGGCCGTGGCCCGGGTGGGGCTCGCGGACCGCATCGACGCGAAGATCAGGACCCTGTCCGGCGGCATGGTCCGCCGCGTCGGCATCGCCCAGGCCGTCGTCAACGACCCGAGCGTGCTGCTGCTGGACGAGCCGACCGCCGGTCTCGACCCGGAGCAGCGGGTGGAGTTCCGGGAGCTGCTGCGCGAGCTGGGCGCCTCGGCCACGGTGGTGGTCTCCACCCACCTGGTGGAGGACGTGGCCGCCGCCTGCACGGAGGTCACCCTGCTGGAGGGGGGCCGGGTCGCCTACCGGGGCACTCCCGAGTCGCTCGCCGCTCTCGGCGCGGCCTCCGGCGGCCCGGGCGACCATCCGATCGAGCGCGGCTACACGGCCGCGCTGCGGGCCCACCGCACGCCGGGCGCGCGGGAGGCGGTCCGATGACCCCGGCCGCCGAACGGAAGGCACCCGTGCGCCCGCCGCATCCTCTGCGCGCCGAGCACCTGCGCGGCTTCGCCCCCTTCGCAGGAGTCGCCGTCCTGCTGACGCTCGGCGTCATGCTGGCCGGCTCCTCGTCCCGCTGGCAGGGGGGCTGGGCGGAGACCGCCACCGAGGTGCACACCGTCCTGCTGATCACCGTTCCCCTCGCCGCGGCCGCGGGCTGCTGGCAGGGCGGCCGGGAGCGGCGGCGCGGCACCGAGGAGCTGTGGGGGACGGCCGTCCGCCCGCCCCTCGCCCGGTTCCTGGCGTCGGCCGTGCCCGTCGCGCTCTGGGTGACCGCCGGCTATCTGGTCGGCGTGGCTCTTGCCATGCTCGCCACCTGGCCCTACTCCCAGGGCGACCGGCCGCACCTCGCTCTGCTGCCGGAGGACACGGTGTCCCTGGCGGCGGCCGTGCTGGCCGGGCACGTGGTGGGCCGCGTCGTGCCCACACGGCCGGCGGCTCCCCTGCTGGCGATGGCCGGGTACGTGGGTCTCGGGGTCGCGATGGCCGGCTACTCGGGCCCGGGTCTGCACCTCAACCCGGCCTTCCGCGTGCTGGACGACCGGCAGCCGGTGTGGTGGCAGCCGCTCGCGATGGCGGTGTGGACCGGCGGCCTGGCTCTCGCCGCCGTGCTGGCGTACGCCGCCCGGCGCCGTGTCGCGGCCCTGCTGCCGCTGGCCGCCGCCGTGGCCGCGGGCACGCTGCTCGTGCAGACCGGGGACGGCCTGTGGCACCCCGACCCGCTGGCTCGACGCCAGGTCTGCGATACCTCCCCCACCCCGGCGATCTGCGTCGACGCCCGGTACGCGGGCCTGCTTCCGCACCTCGAGGACACCTTGTCGGGCATCACGGGCAAGCTGAAGGGGGTACGGAACCTGCCGGTGCGCTGGGAGGACCGAACCCATGAGTCGCACGATGCCGAGGCCCAGCTGCCCACGCTGAGGCCGTTCGGCTGGTCGGTCGTGCGGGGGCGGCTGACCGATCCGGAGCAGTACGCGTGGGAGGCCGCTGTGGCGCTGGAACGGCGCCCGGAATGCCTGCATCCGACGCAGCGGATGATCAGGGCCGACGACGCCGTGGAGAACTACCTGGCGCCCAGCCCCGTCACGGACGCTGCCGACAGGTCGGACGCGCGGGGCACCGCGAAACAGCGCGCCGAGCTGAGGGCCCGCCGCGCGGCCCGGGCCCGGCTGCGCGCCATGGGCGACGAGGAGCGCCGGGAGTGGCTGTCGGCGTACTTCGCGACGGCGGGCACCTGCGACGTCGAGGGGGTGCCGGCCCTGTGACCGGAGTCCTCCTCTACGCCCGCTCACGGGCGCTTCCGCTCGCTCTCGCCGGCCTCGCCGGCACCGCCGCCTTCGCGATGTGGGCGGCCGACCGTCTGAACACCTACGTCGACCCCTACCACCGGGTGCCGATCATCGCCCTGGCCCCGCTGCTGGCCTCCGCCGTGATCGGAGTGAGCCTGTACTCGGCGATGGACGAGCTGGAGCGGACCGCCGTACGCCCCTGGTGGCCGCGTCGGCTGGTCCAGCTGGGGGCGCTGACCGGGCTCACCGCGGCGCTGCTGTCGCTGACGGTGCTCGGGCATCCGGAGGTCTTCGGCCCCCCGGCGGCGATCCGCAACACGCTCGGTTGCGCGGGCATGACGGCGGCGGCAGCGGCCCTGCTCGGCGCCCGGCTGAGCTGGCTGCCCGCCTTCGGGTACGTCACCGCCGTGTACCTCGCCTCCTCGGGGGCGCGTGGGCGCGCGGCCACGGTGTGGGCGTGGCCGATGCAGCCGGGCGCGCAACCGGGCGCCTGGGCGGCGGCACTGGCCGCGTTCGCGGTGGGCACGGCCCTGTACGCCGTGCGCGGGGCGCGCCCCGAAGGGCCCCGTGGCTGAACGGTGCCGTTCGGCCACGGGGTGTGCTGAAAGCCCGGCTCGTCAGGCCGAGATGCCGTCGATCCGGGCCATGGCGTCGTCCGCGCCGTACGGCTGCAAGTACGGCAGCCAGCGCGGGTCCCTGTGCCCCGTACCGATGATGCGCCAGGCCAGACCGGTGGGCGGGGCGGGTTTGTGACGCAGCCGCCAGCCGATCTCGACGAGGTGACGGTCGGCCTTCACGTGGTTGCAGCGGCGGCAGGACGCCACCACGTTGTCCCAGACGTGCTTGCCCCCGCGGCTGCGCGGGATGACGTGGTCGACGCTGGTTGCGACGCCACCGCAGTACATGCACCGGCCCCCGTCGCGGGCGAAGAGCGCCCTGCGGGTAAGAGGAACGGGCCCCCGGTAGGGAACCCGCACGAATCGCTTGAGCCGGACCACGCTGGGTGCGGGGACTGTGACGGTTGCGCTGTGCATATAGGCGCCGGATTCCTCGAGGGAGACCGCCTTGTTCTCCAGGACGAGGACGAGCGCGCGGCGGAGCGGTACGACGCCGAGCGGCTCGTACGACGCGTTGAGGACCAGGACGTGCGGCACGGGTGCCTCCTTGGGCGTCGGCGGCGCGTGGCTCGCGCCGGGACGATCTGCAGTCAGTCTCCCCTCATGCCTGGTGGAAGCGCCACCATGTCCCGGTAACGGGCTGGGAGTGTTTTCGACCACACCTGGTGCATCCCCCGGATCATGGCCTGTTCAAGCCCAGGTGAGACCGGTCTCCCTTGGGCGGATCGGCGCGGCGCACACACAATGCCCCGTTAGTGTGTTGGGTCTGTCCGTCCGGTGACCTTTTCGTGACCTTGAAGACCTTGACCGCCCCGCCGGAACGGACTGCGCAGCACCATGGAGGTACCTGCCGTGTCCTTGCCCGTCGTCCAGCTGGCCGCCGGTGCGTCGCCGTCTCCGTCCCCCTCGGGGTCGACGGCACCGGCCGTTCCCTCGATCCAAGACGCTCAGGAGAGCGCGACGAACGCGGCGAGCTGGGTGGAGCAGAACTGGTCGACCTGGCTCGCGATGGGCCTGCAGGTCCTGCTCGTCCTGGTGGTGGCCATCACGCTCAGAGCGGTGGTGCGGCGGGCGATCACCAAGCTGATCGACCGGATGACCCGGACGGCCCAGGCGGCGGACGGCAGCGCGCTGAGCGGGCTGCTGGTCAACGTCGAGCGCCGTCGGCAGCGGGCGGCGGCGATCGGCTCGGTGCTGCGCTCGGTGGCCAGCTTCCTGATCCTCGGCACGGCCGCGCTGATGGTGCTGTCCACCTTCAGGATCAACCTGGCCCCCCTGCTGGCCTCGGCCGGTGTGGCCGGTGTGGCGATCGGTTTCGGCGCCCGGAACCTGGTGACGGACTTCCTCTCCGGCGTGTTCATGATCCTGGAGGACCAGTACGGCGTCGGCGACACGATCGACGCCGGCGTGGCCTCCGGTGAGGTGATCGAGGTCGGGCTGCGTGTGACCAAGCTGCGCGGTGACAGCGGGGAGATCTGGTACGTCCGCAACGGTGAGGTCAAGCGGATCGGCAACCTCTCCCAGGGCTGGGCGACCGCCGGGGTGGACGTGACCGTGAAGGCGAGCGAGGACCTGGACAAGGTCAAGGCCACGCTGGACGAGGTCGCCGAGAAGATGAGCAAGGAAGAGCCCTGGAACGAGCTGCTGTGGAGCCCGGTCGAGGTGCTCGGTCTGGACAGCGTGCTGATCGACTCCATGGTGGTCCGGCTCTCGGCCAGGACCATGCCCGGCAAGTCGGTGACCGTGGAGCGCGAGCTGCGCTGGCGGGTCAAGCGGGCGTTCGACGCGGCGAGCATCCGCATCGTGGGCGGGGCCACGGCCGTGGAGGACCAGGAGAGCCCGGACCCGTCGGCGGCGGTGGCGGCCCCCTCGGTGTACTCCAACGCCGCCTCACCGCAGGCGGAGGCGGCGGCGCCGATCACTTCGCAGCGGTCGGTCCCGAAGTAGTCCCGCCCGCCGGGCGGTAGGCCTCGCGCACCCGGGGCTCCCTGCCGGGTAGCTCTCGGCCGCCCCCGCACGTCTCCGGCGCCCCCGAGGTAACGACTCTGTTGCCTCGGGGGCGTTGTCTATTGACGCCCTCTTCGTCCTGGGCTTACCTTCCTCCCACCCCAATAGGAAAGTTTCCTAACAGTGATCTTCCGTGCGGCCGGTGATCAAGGCTGGACGCCGCCGCCGGGTCACTGAAAAGCTGGGCAGTTGGAAAGGCAGGTGTCGAGACGCATGGCAGGAACCGCCGGTACGCCGGGCACCCCGCGCGTCCTGCGCGCCATGAACGACCGCGCCGCCCTGGACCTCCTGCTGGAGCACGGGCCACTGTCCCGCACCCGGATCGGCAAGCTCACCGGCCTGTCCAAGCCGACCGCCTCCCAACTGCTGGCCCGCCTGGAGGCGGCGGGGCTGGTCCGGGCCACCGGCACCAGCGAGGGCCGGCCGGGCCCCAACGCCCAGCTGTACGCGGTCAACCCCGGTGCCGCGTACGCCGCCGGGCTGGACGTCACCCCGCACCGGATCCGCGCCGCCGTCGCCGACATCACCGGCCGCACGGTCGGCGAGTTCGAACTGCCCACACCCGGCCGCCGCCCGGCCCGCCCGGTCGTCCGGCAGGTCACCGACGCCCTCGACGGTGCCGTGAAGGCCGCCGGGCTGACCCGGGACGACGTCCACCGGATGGTCATCGGCACCCCCGGCGCCTTCGACCCGGGCACCGGAAGGCTGCGCTACGCCTCCCACCTGCCCGGCTGGCACTCCCCCGCACTGCTCGACGAACTCGCCGCCGCGCTGCCGATGCCGGTCGAGTACGAGAACGACGTCAACCTCGTCGCCATCGCCGAACAGCGGCTCGGCGCGGCCCGCGGCCACGCGGACTTCGTGCTGCTGTGGAACCAGGAGGGCATGGGCGCCGCCCTGGTCCTCGGCGGCCGGCTGCACCGCGGCTGGACCGGCGGCGCCGGCGAGGTCGGCTTCCTTCCGGTGCCGGGCACCCCCCTGGTACGCCAGGTGACCAAGGCCAACAGCGGTGGCTACCAGGAGCTGGCCGGCTCCCAGGCCGTACCGAAGCTGGCCCGCGAACTCGGCATCGACAACGTGCCGCCGGGGCCCTACACCGAGGCCGCCGCGCAGCTCCTGGCCCGCGCCGCCGATCACGCCACCGGCCCCCACCGGGAGCTGCTGGGCACCTACGCGACCCGGCTGGCCACCGGCCTCGCCTCGCTCGTCTCCGTCCTCGACCCCGAACTCGTCGTCCTCAGCGGCTCCGCCCTGACGGCCGGCGGCGAGGTGCTGCGCGCCCTCGTCCAGGCCGAACTGGAGGAGCTGGCCGCGGCCCGCCCCCGCCTGGTCGTCGGCGACGTCCGTGAACACCCCGTCCTGCGCGGCGCGTTGGAGTCCGCGCTCGTCACCACCCGCGACGAGGTCTTCGACACCTCGCGCTGAGCCCCCGCAGTCCCCCTGCACGCCCACCCCGTCCCCGGGAGACCTCGCCATGCCCGAAGTCATACCCTCAGTCGTCCGAAAGACGGCTTTTGCCCTGACCGCGTCGCTGGCCCTGTTCACCACCGCCTGTACCGGCCAGTCCAACGCCGGCGCCACCGACGACGCCTCCAAGGACACGACGATCAACTTCTGGCACGCCTGGAGCGCGCCGAACGAGGTGAAGGGGGTCAAGTCGCTGGTCGCCGGCTTCGAGAAGGCGCACCCCAACATCCACGTGAACATCGTCGGCAACATGACCGACGACAAGATCAACCAGGCGCTGCGCTCCGGCGGCGACAAGGCCCCTGACGTGATCTCCTCCTTCACCACCAACAACGTGGGCAAGTTCTGCTCGTCGGGCGCGCTGGTGGACCTGAACCCCTTCTTCAAGAAGGCGGGCATCGACCCGGAGACGACCTTCCCGAAGCCGATGAACGAGTACACCCAGTTCGACGGCAACCGCTGCACGGTGCCGCTGCTGGGCGACGCGTACGGCCTCTACTACAACAAGACGGCGTTCAGGAAGGCGGGCATCACCGCCCCGCCGAAGACCTGGTCCGCATTCGCCTCCGACGCCAAGAAACTGACGATCCCGCGGGGCGACGGCTACCAACAGCTGGGCTTCATGCCGGACTACCACGGCTGGGAGTCGACCACCGAGCACTACTTCGCGCAGTTCTCGCCGACCTACTTCGACAGGAACGGCAAGTCCGACCTGGCCAGGGACCCGGCCTTCGCCAAGGGCTTCACGCTCCAGAAGAAGCTCGTGGACGAGCTCGGCGGATTCCGGAAGCTGGAGAAGTTCCGGGCCACGCTCGGCGACGAGTGGGGTCCCAAGCACCCCTTCCACACCGGTCAGGTGGCCATGCAGCTCGACGGCGAGTGGCGGCTCGGGATGGCCGAGGAGGCCAAGCCGAAGTTCGAGATCGGTGTCGCCCCGCTGCCCGTGCCCGACGACCAGGCGGCCCAGTACGGCAAGGGCTACATCACCGGCACCATCGCGGGCATCGCCGCCACCAGCCACAAGCAGAACGCGGCCTGGGAGCTGGTGAAGTACATGACCACGAACACGGACGCGGTGGTCGGCTTCGCCAACGACATCCACAACGTGCCCTCCACGCTGGAGGCGCTGAAGTCTCCGAAGCTGAAGTACGACCCGCGGTTCAAGACCTTCCTGGACATCGCGGCGAACCCGAACTCCACCACGAGTCCCGCCTCCATCAACGGCGGTGTGTACCTGGTGACGATCCAGCAGTTCGGCTACGACTACGAGAGCGGCAAGGTCACCGATCTGAAGGCCGGCCTGAAGAAGACGGCCGCGCAGATCGACACGGACATCGCGCAGGCGAAGTAGCGATGAGCCCCATCACGCCGGCGTCGAAGCGCCGCCGGGCGGCACTGCGCACGGCCGCCTTCATGTCGCCCTGGCTGATCGGCTTCGCGGTCTTCTTCGCGTACCCGCTGATCTCGACCGTCTACTTCTCGTTCATGCACTACGACGGCTTCCGGCCGCCGACGTGGAGCGGCGCGAAGAACTGGACGTACGTCTTCGAGCACTACCCGCTGTTCTGGCCCGCCCTGCGCAACACGCTGTGGCTGGTGCTCGTCATGGTGACCCTCCGGGTCCTCTTCGGACTCGGGGTGGGACTGCTCATCACGAAGATCAAGACCGGTGCCGGTGTCTTCCGCACCCTCTTCTACCTGCCGTACCTCGCTCCGCCGGTGGCGGCCACCATGGCCTTCGCCTTCCTGCTCAACCCCGGTACCGGCCCGGTCAACTCGATCCTGGAGAAGGTGGGCGTCCCGGCGCCGGGCTGGTTCAACGACCCCACCTGGTCCAAGCCCGCCCTCACCCTGCTCGCGCTGTGGGGCGTCGGCGACCTGATGGTCATCTTCATGGCCGCGCTGCTCGACGTACCGATGGAGCAGTACGAGGCGGCCGAGCTGGACGGGGCGTCGGCCTGGCAGCGCTTCCGCTACGTCACCCTGCCGAACATCTCCCCGATCGTGATGTTCGCCGTCGTCACCGGCGTGATCCAGACGATGCAGTACTACACGCAGCCGCTGATCGCGGGGAAAGTCGCCTCGGGCGTGATCCAGGGCGCGGGCACCCAGTTCGAGCCGGGCTACCCGGACAAGTCCACGCTCACCCTCCCGCAGCTCGTCTACAACCTCGGCTTCCAGCGCTTCGACTACGGCTCGGCCTGTGTGGTGGCTCTGGTGCTGTTCGCCCTGTCCATGGTGTTCACCGCGCTGTTGATGCGGCGCCGGGGCGGCCTCATCCAGGCAGGTGACTGATCATGACCCAAATACTGGACAAACCGGTGGGGCTCGCCCCGCAGATGTCGGGGGCCGAGCGGACCGCCCGTCGCAGGGCGCTCCTGGAGTGGATTGCGGTCCACTCGCTCGGCGTCGCGGCCGCGCTGTTCTTCACCCTCCCCTTCGTGTTCGTGTTCCTGACGTCGCTCATGAGCGACTCGCAGGCACTCAGCCGGGACCTGATCCCGCACAGCTGGGAGTGGGGCAACTACCGGAAGGTCTTCGACACGCCCGGCTTCCTGACCTGGTGGAAGAACACGCTGATCTACGCCGGCCTGGGCACCGTACTGACCGTGGTGTCGTCGATCCCGGTGGCGTACGCGCTCGCCAAGTTCCGTTTCCGGGGCCGCAATCTGTCACTCATGCTGGTGATCTCGATGATGATGCTGCCGCCGCAGGTGGTCATCATCCCGATGTACCTGTTCTGGGCGAAGCAGCTGGACCTGTCGGGCACGCTGTGGCCGCTGATCATCCCGATGGCGTTCGGGGACGCGTTCTCCATCTTCCTGCTGCGCCAGTTCCTGATGACGATCCCGAACGAGTACGTCGACGCCGCGAAGGTGGACGGCTGCGGTGACCTGCGCACGCTGCTGCGGGTGGTCCTGCCGATGGCGAAGCCGGGCATCGCCGCCGTGGCCCTGTTCCAGTTCTTCTACGCCTGGAACGACTACTTCGGCCCCCAGATCTACGCCTCGGAGAACCCCGGCGCCTGGACCCTCTCCTACGGCCTGGAGTCCTTCAAGGGCGCGCACCACACCGACTGGAACCTGACCATGGCCGCGACCGTGCTGGTCATGGCCCCCGTGATCCTCGTGTTCTTCTTTGCCCAGAAGGCGTTCGTGGAAGGCGTCACTCTCACCGGAGTGAAGGGTTGAACCATTCATGAAACTCACCGTGGTCGGCGGAGGCTCGACCTACACCCCCGAACTCATCGACGGCTTCGCGCGCCTCAGGGACACCCTGCCCGTCGAAGAACTGGTCCTCGTGGACCCGGCCGCCGAGCGGCTGGAACTCGTGGGCGGTCTGGCCCGCCGCATCTTCGCCAGGCAGGCGCACCCCGGCCGGATCGTCACCACCTCCGATCTGGACGCGGGGGTCGACGGCGCCGACGCCGTGCTGCTCCAGCTCCGCGTCGGCGGCCAGGCGGCCCGCGAGCAGGACGAGACCTGGCCGCTGGAGTGCGGCTGCATCGGCCAGGAGACGACCGGCGCGGGCGGCCTCGCCAAGGCACTGCGCACGGTCCCCGTCGTCCTCGACATCGCCGAACGGGTCCGCCGTACCAACCCGCGCGCGTGGATCATCGACTTCACCAACCCGGTCGGCATCGTCACCCGCGCCCTCCTCCAGGCGGGCCACCGGGCGGTCGGCCTGTGCAACGTGGCGATCGGCTTCCAGCGCAAGTTCGCGGCGATGCTGGGCACCGACCCTCAGGACGTCCATCTGGACCACGTGGGCCTGAACCACCTCACCTGGGAGACCGGTGTGCGGCTCGGCGGCCCCGAGGGCGCGAACGTGCTGCCGAAACTGCTGGCCGAACAGGGCGACACCATCGCCGACGACCTGCACCTGCCCCGTCCCCTGCTGGACCGTCTGGGCGTGGTCCCCTCCTACTACCTGCGCTACTACTACGCGCACGACGAGGTGGTACGAGAGCTGCGCACGAAGCCCTCCCGCGCGGTCGAAGTCGCCGCCATGGAACGCGAGTTGCTGACGATGTACGGCGACCCGTCCCTGGACGGGAAGCCGGCGCTGCTCGCCAAGCGCGGCGGAGCCTACTACTCGGAGGCGGCGGTGGACCTGGCGGCGGCCCTGCTGGGCGGCGCCGGAAGCCCGTACCAGGTGGTGAACACGCTCAACAAGGGCACGCTGCCCTTCCTGCCGCACGACGCCGTGATCGAGGTCCAGGCGGCGGTGGGCCCGACGGGCCCCGTGCCGCTGCCGGTCCCGGACCTGGACCCGCTGTACGCGGGCCTGGTGGCGAATGTGACGGCGTACGAGGAGCTGGCCCTGGAGGCGGCCCTGCGGGGCGGCCGGGACCGGGTCTTCCGCGCCCTCCTCTCCCATCCCCTCATCGGCCAGTACGAGTACGCCGACGCCCTCACCGACCGACTGATCGCGCACAACCGGGAGCACCTCGCGTGGGCCTGACCGCACCTGACACCGCGAGCGTCCTCGCCATCGACGCGGGCAACAGCAAGACCGACGTGGCCGTGGTCACCGCCGCCGGGGAGGTGCTGGCCACGGCCCGCGGCGGCGGCTTCCGCCCGCCGGCGGTGGGCGTGGGTCCGGCGATGGACGCCTTGGCCGACCCGGTCACGCGGGCGCTCGCGGACGCGGGCCTGCCCGCCGCCTCGCACGTCTCCGCCTGCCTCGCCAACGCCGATCTGCCGGTGGAGGAGGAGCGGTTGGCGACCGCGTTGCACGCGCGCGCGTGGGGCACCTCGGTGGAGGTCCGCAACGACACCTTCGCGATCCTGCGGGCGGGTGTGGCCGAACCCCGGGGCGTGGCCGTGGTGTGCGGCGCCGGCATCAACTGCGTCGGCATGCGGCCCGACGGCCGCACCGCCCGCTTCCCGGCCATCGGCCGCATCTCCGGCGACTGGGGCGGCGGCTGGGGCCTGGCCGAGGAGGCCCTGTGGTACGCCGCCCGCGCGGAGGACGGCCGGGGCGAGCCGACGGCACTGGCCCACACCCTGCCCGCGCACTTCGGGCTGCCGTCCATGTACGCGCTGATCGAGGCCCTTCACCTGGAACACGTCGAACACGGCCGCCGGCACGAGTTGACGCCCGTGCTCTTCGAGACGGCGGCCGAAGGGGACGCGGTCGCCCGCTGCGTCGTGGACCGCCTCGCCGAGGAGGTGACGACGATGGCCACGGTGGCCCTGACCCGCCTGGACCTCCTCGACGAGGAGACCCCGGTCCTCCTGGGCGGCAGCGTCCTGACCGCGGGCCACGCCCAACTGGACGACGGCATCCGCGACCTGCTGGCCTCCCGCGCCCCCAAGGCCGACGTCCGCGTGGTGACGGCCGGCCCGGTCCTCGGGGCGGCACTGCTGGGCCTGGACCGGCTCGGGGCGGGGGTGAGCGCGCAGGACCGGGCACGGGCCCACTGGGAGTCCGGGCAGGCCCGAGACCATGAACGGTGAACGGTGAACGGTGAACGGTGAACGGCGATGGCCCACGCCTAGTCGCCGTTGCCGTTGCCGTCCACGTAGAGACGGAAGGGGTGGCCGGCCGGGTCGAGCAGCACCCTGACGTGGTCCTGCGGCTGTTGGCCGGCCTCCCGGGCGCCGAGTTCCCGCGCGTGCGCCACCGCGGCCGGCAGGTCCTCCACCTCGAAGTCGAGGTGCATGGTGATCCGCTGAGCACCTTCCTCGGCGGGCCAGACCGGAGGGACGTATCCGTCCGAGAGCTGGAAGGCGAGGTGGGCCACGCCTTCCGGTGGCGCGACGGCCGCCCCGTCGGCCTCCTCCTTGACGATCTCCCACCCCAGGAGCCGTGAGTGGAAGCGTGCGAGAGCCCCCGGATCGGGCGCCTCCAGCACCACGCCCCACCAGCCGTGCCGCGCCGTGCGGGGTGTGCCGGGCTCGTGACCCGGTCGTCCGTGCATGTCGGCGAAGGCTACAAGGGAACCACTCGGATGCACCCGGCGTATTCATGGACGGGGGGTGGCGCGGCGCGCACCCCGCGCCGTCAGGCCGTAAGTTGCGCTGCGATCCGATCAAGATCGAGTGAAGGCTGGTGCGGATGCCGGCCCGGGCGGTGATACTTGGCGGCGAACGGATGACCATGGGGGAGGTCAAGTGACACACCCGCCGAAGAGCAGCGCGGCGCCACCACAGGCGGCCCCCGCCCTGCCCGTCATTCCCCCTCAGCCCGGCCCGGCCGCGCGCGTGGGTCCGCCCCCGGCGCCCCGTCGTACCGCCTTCGCCGAGGGTGTCGAGCTGGTGCGGGCCGCCGCGACCACCGAGCCGGGCCGGTTGCGGATCATCGGAGCCGTCCTCGCGCTGCTCGTCGTCGCGTTCGGGGCGGTGACCGCCTGGCAGACCTCCGAGCGGGCGGCCGCCGCCGACGACGTGCTCCATCGCAGCCAGCCACTCAGTTCCGGCGCGGCCGGCATCTACCGTTCGCTGGCCGACGCCAACACGGCCGCCTCCAGCGGGTTCCTGGCCGGCGGACAGGAGAGCGCGGATACGCGCGACCGGTACGAGAAGGACATCCGCACGGCGGCCGCGGGCCTCGTCACGGCCGCCGCCAACGCGGAGCCGGGCTCGGCCTCCGAGGCGACCATCACCAGGCTGAACCGGCTGCTGCCCGAGTACAAGGGGCTCATCGAGCGCGCCCGGACCTACAACCGGCAGGGGTATCCGGTCGGTGGCGCGTATCTGCGGTACGCCAACGAGAAGATGCAGAAGGAGATGCTCCCGGCGGCGGAGGATCTCTACACCAAGGAGAACCAGCGGCTCGACGCCGACTACGGGGACGCCACGCCGTACCCGTGGGCGGCGATCGTGCTCGGCGTGCTCGCCCTGGCCGCGCTCGGCTGGGCCCAGCACCGTACGTACCGGCGCACCAACCGCGTCCTCAACCACGGTCTCGTCGCCGGCACCGCCGCGACCACGGTGGTGCTGCTGTGGCTGGTCGTCGGGCACATCGTCGCGCGGTCGGAGCTGAACGGCTCCTACGACCACGGCATCCGCTCGCTGAAGGTGCTGCACGACGCGCGGATCGCCTCGCTGAAGGCGCGCGGCAACGAGAACCTCAGCCTGGTGGCGCGCGGCGCCGAGACCATCACGGTCGGCGAGCAGACGTACGACGCCTACTACTACGACTTCGACAAGGACATGGGCGTGCTCGGCCGGGGCCTCACCGAGGCGGCCGGGCTCGCCGACGACCAGGCGGGCGGCAAGCCGGTCGAGGCGGCCGAGAGCAACATGGCGGTGTGGAAGCAGCGTCACGCCTCGGCCCGCACCGAGGACGAGAACGGCAACTACCAGCAGGCGCTGGACATGGTGATCGGTGGCAAGGGCGCGACCGGTGAGTGCTTCGACAGCGTCGACAGCCATCTCGCCCGGGCCATCGACCACGAGCAGACCGAGTTCCAGCGGACCGCCGGAAACGGGCTGGACGCCATGACCGGACTGCCCGTCGGAGCCGCGGTTCTCACCGTGTTCGGCGCCGCCGGCGCCGTCGCCGGCATCGGGCGCAGGCTTTCGGAGTACCGGTGAAAGGGGGCAGGACGATGTACGCAAGCCGGGTACGGACCTCCCTGCGAGGCTGGGGCGGGGTCGGCGCGATGGCGGTCCTGTGCGCCCTGGCCCTGGCGTTCGTCCTGTTGCTGCCCCGCACACAGACCCCGGACGGAGAAGGCCGGGCCGGTCAGAAAGCGGCCACCGGCAGCCAGGCCCGCGCCGACGGCTGCGTGGACTCCGAGGCGCAGAACCGGACGCTGTCGCCGTCCGGCGCCGACGGCCCGACCATCGGGGCCATCAAGTCCCGTACCGGCGCGAGGCGCAAACTGGTCGTCGGCGTCGACCAGAACAGCTACCACTGGGGCTACCGCAACCCGAACACCAAGGGCGCGGAGCTGGAGGGCTTCGACATCGACCTCGTCCACAAGATCGCCGAGGACATCCTCGGCGACCCGGACGCCGTCCAGTTCAAGGCCATACCGACCAGCCAGCGGATCCGCGCCGTCAAGGACGGCCGCGTCGACATGGTGGTCCGCACCATGACCATCACCTGCCGGCGGCTCGACGATGTCGCCTTCTCCGCGCCCTACTTCAAGACCGGGCAGCAGGTGCTGGCGCCCACGTCCTCGTCCATCAGGGGATACAACGACACGCTCGCGCACAAGAGGATCTGCACCGCCTCCGGTTCCACCGCCTACAGCAAGCTGAAGGCGGACCGCGACAAGGGCACCCTGCCGGCCTCCACCGACATCTCCACCACCGTCCCCAACCAGCTCGACTGCCTGGTGCGGCTGCAACTCGGCGAGGTCGACGCGGTGGTCACCGACGGCGCGCTCGCCGCGAGCCAGGCCGCCCAGGACCCGACGGTCCAGCTGAAGGGCGAGGCGTTCACGACGGAGTACTACGGCGTGGCGATGAAGAAGGACGCCACCGATCTGGTACGCCGGGTCAATCGCATCCTGGTCGACTACCGCGCGCACGGCTGGCAGGCGTCGTACGACACATGGCTGTCGGCCACACTGGGAAAGGACTCGGGGCCGTCCAAGCCGCCCGCACCGCAGTACCTGCGCACGAGCTGACCCCGTCCGACCGAACCCCGACCCAGGCCAACCACACAGCAGCGAGAGGTGATCGATGGGCGTCACGGACCCCGCCGGGCCGATGATGGACCGGGACGAGGTGGACCGTGCGCTGGCCCGGCTCGGCGCCGAGCACGAGGCGATCGAGACGTCGCTGCTCGCCCTCCAGGACCACGCGGGCCGCAGACTCCTCGAAGGTGCCGAACTGGCCGGCGTCACCAGGGAACGCTGGGCGGCCGCTGAGGCGTCCATCACCCTGCTGTGGGCCTACTTCGACGCCTACACGGCCGCGCTGCGCTCCGCCCGGGAAATCCGCGCCCGGCGCCGCTGGTCCAGCCGCGAGGACCTGATGGAGCTGACCGAGCTGCTGCGCGGCGAGGCCGTCACGGTTCCGGGCGGCGCCAGCAGCCACACGAGCAGGCTCAGCGAGGGCTTCTCGCTGGCCGCTCTGGTCGACCGGATGAACGAGCTGTACGCGTCGTCGCTGGACATGGTCGTCGCCGCCGACGCGGTCTGGTCGGCGCTGCCCGCGCGGATCGATTTACTCGCCGCGGAGCTCCAGCGCACCCGCAAGCTCGCGCACTCGGTCGGCGTACGCCCCGGCGAGCACCCGGCCGGAGACGACCTGGAGCGCATCACGCGCACGCTGACCAAGCTGCGCGAGGACGTGGTCCGCGACCCGCTGGCCTTCTGGGTGCCGGCCGAGGGCAGTTCGGCGCCCGGCGGCGGCCGGCCGGACACCACGGTGTACGACCGTGAGGCGCGCGCCCTGGAGGACGTACGGCGCGAGATCGACGCCGTGCTGACGGTGCGGCAGGACGCGGAGGCACGGCTGATCCGGCTGCGGGACGTGCTCTCCCGCGCGGACCGCACCCTCGCCGAGGCCCGCACCGCGCGCGGGGAGGTGCTCGCCAAGATCGCGGCGACCGAGGTGCCCGTGGTCAGCGGCCCGCCGACCGTGCTGCAGGAGCAGCTGGCGACCGCCGCGGAGTACCGGCGGCAGGCGCAGTGGCACCGGCTCTCCCCGCTGCTGGAATCCCTTGAGCAGCGGGCCGAGGACGAACTGCTGCGCGCCCGCGAGTCGTTGACGGCCGTCACCGCACCGCTCGCGGTCCGTGCAGAGCTGCGCGGCCGGCTCGACGCGTACAAGGCGAAGGTCGCCCGGCACGGGCTGGCCGAGGACCCGCTGCTGGTCGAGCGGTACGACGCGGCCCGGCGGATGCTGTGGAGCGCGCCCTGTGACCTGCGGGTGGCCGAGCAGGCGGTGCTGCGCTTCCAGCAGGCGGCGGCCGACCTGCTCGGCACACCGAGGGTTCCCCACCAGAGCGGGCCACAGGACCGTAGGAGTGAGTCGTCATGAGTCAGGCACAGCAGACGTGCCAGCGGCCGGGCTGCGAGGGGACGTACGAGGACGTCGGCGGCGGTGAGCTGTACTGCGACACCTGCGGCCTCGCCCCGGTCGTCGCCGCGGCTCCCCTGCTCCGGCGAAGCGGGGAGCCTGGGGACGGCACGGTCGGCTCGCCCCCCACGGGGATCACCAAGGGCTCCTCCGCGAACAGCAGTTCACGCTCCAGCTCGCGTACGTCGTCCCAGTCGTCCAGGTCACGGCGCTCGGTGTCGGGGCGGCTCTCCCGCTCCCTGTCGGGCAACTCCACCGGTCGCTCGGTGTCGGTGCGCAGCTCCGGCTCGTCCTCCGGCACCTCCACGCGCGGGCGGCTGGGTGCCGGTCTGGTCTCGGTGCCGCAGGTGCCGCGGCCCGACCCGCGCGCGATGGTGCTGGAGAATCCGGAGGTGCCCGAGCGGAAGCGGTTCTGCTCGCGCTCCGACTGCGGGGCTCCGGTCGGCCGGGCGCGGGGTGACCGGCCCGGACGCACGGAGGGGTTCTGCACCAAGTGCGGGCACCCGTACTCGTTCGTGCCGAAGCTGAGGGCCGGGGACATCGTGCACGGCCAGTACGAGGTCGCGGGCTGCCTGGCGCACGGCGGTCTGGGCTGGATCTACCTCGCCGTGGACCGGGCCGTCTCCGACCGCTGGGTGGTGCTCAAGGGCCTGCTGGACACCGGCGACCAGGACGCGATGGCGGCCGCGATCTCCGAGCGGCGGTTCCTCGCCGAGATCGAGCACGCCAACATCGTGCGGATCTACAACTTCGTGGAGCACCTCGACCAGCGCACCGGCTCCCTCGACGGCTACATCGTCATGGAGTACGTCGGCGGCAAGTCGCTGAAGGAGATCGCCAACGCCCGCCGCACACCCGACGGCAGGCGGGACCCGCTGCCGGTGGAGCAGGCCTGCGCCTACGGCATCGAGGCCCTGGAGGCGCTCGGCCATCTGCACAGCCGCAACCTGCTCTACTGCGACTTCAAGGTCGACAACGCCATCCAGACCGAGGACCAGCTCAAGCTGATCGACATGGGCGCGGTGCGCCGCATGGACGACGACGAGTCGGCGATCTACGGCACGGTGGGCTACCAGGCGCCGGAGGTCGCCGAGGTCGGTCCGTCGGTGGCGAGCGACCTGTACACGGTGGGCCGTACCCTCGCGGTGCTCACCTTCGACTTCCAGGGGTACACGAACGTGTTCGTGGACTCCCTGCCCGACCCCGACAACATCGAGGTCTTCCGCCGCTACGAGTCCTACTACCGGCTCCTCGTGCGCGCCACCGACCCGGACCCGGCCCGCCGGTTCGCCTCCGCGCAGGAGATGTCCGAGCAGCTCACCGGTGTGCTCCGCGAGGTCGTCTCGCTGCAGACCGGGCAGGCCAGGCCCGCCCTGTCGACGCTGTTCGGTCCCGAAGTGAGGGTCACCGACGCGGAGTTGTTCCCCAAGCTGCACGAGGACGTGTCGCGGCTGGGGTCGCGAGCGGTACGGAACGCGGGGGCCACCCCCGCGCTGCCCCCGGCGGCCCTCGTCAAGCCCGTCGACACCCCGGCGGCCGCCCTCGCCCTGCCCGTGCCGCTGGTCGACCCGAACGACCCCAACGCCGGTTTCCTCGCGGGGTTGATGGCGTCCGCGCCGGCCGAGCTGATCAGCGCGCTGGAAGCGGCGCCCGTACGGACCGTCGAGACCCGGCTGCGGCAGATCCGCGCCCGGCTGGAGAGCCGCGACCACCAGGGCGCGCTGATGTCGCTGGCCAAGCTGGAGGAGGAGCGGCCGGACGACTGGCGGGTGGTGTGGTACCGGGGCGTGGCCGCCCTGGTCACCGGCGACTTCGAGGGCGCGGCGCTCTCCTTCGACGCGATTTACGACGCCTTCCCCGGCGAGGCCGCGCCCAAGCTGGCGCTCGGTCTGTGCGCGGAGGTGCTCGGCCAGTTGGACAACGCGGCCGAGTACTACCGCCTGGTGTGGGCGACCGACCCGAGCTTCGTCAGCGCCGCCTTCGGTCTCGCCCGGGTCCAGCTCGCGGCCGGGGACCGGCGGGCTGCCGTACGGACCCTGGAGTCGGTACCGGAGTCCTCCATCCACTACACGGCCGCCCGGGTCGCGGCCGTACGGGCCCGGCTCAGACAGCGCACGGCGACCGCCGGTGACGTACCGTTCCTGGACGACCTGACCGCCGCCGCCGGCCAGGTCGAGGCGCTGGAGGCGTACGGCCTGGATCCGGCCCGGCGCGAGCAGTTGTCCGCCGAAGTGCTCGGCAGCGCGCTGGACTGGATACTCTCCGGAGGCCAGGGCACCGACCGGTCCGCCGCCGGCGGACCGGTGCTGCTCGGCAGCGGTCTGGACGAGCGGGGCCTCCGCTTCGGCCTGGAGCGCGCGTACCGCACGCTCGCCCGGCTGGCGCCCGGCGGCGAGGAGAGGATCGAGCTGGTGGAACGGGCCAACCGTTACCGCCCCCGGACGTGGGTGTAGTTGATGTCGCAGATGCCCCAGCAGGCCGCACTGTCGAAGTGCCCGAGCTGCGCCGAGCCGCTCGAGTCGGGTGACCTCTTCTGCGGCGCGTGCGGATACGACCTGTCCGTCGTGCCCGCCCCGCCGCAGGACCATCCGACGCTCACCATGACCGGCTCCTCCGCGCCCCGGGACGGCGTGGACTGGCCCGCCCCCGAGCCGACCGGCTCCGGCAGCACCCCGCCCGCGGTGCATCTGCCGACCGATCTGCCCGGTACCGACTCGGGCGGCAAGCCCCTGCACCCGCAGGAACCGGCCGCGCCCGGTGTCCGCTTCGACCGGGCCCCGGAACCCGAGGAGTACCCGCTGCAGGCGCCGGACCCGCGCGCGGCCGTCGACGCCGCCGACGCCGCCACAACGGTGCCGGCCGACCCGCAGAAGGTCTGCGTGGCCTGCCGGGCGGGCCGGGTGGACAGCGACGGTTACTGCGAGAACTGCGGGCACGCCCAGCCCCGGGAACGCGACCACATGGAGCAGGAGTCGGGCCCGGTCGCCGCGGTCAGCGACCGCGGCCTGCGCCACCACCGCAACGAGGACGCCTTCAGCGTCGGCCACACCGCGCTGCCCGACGGCTCGCCCGCCGTCCTGGCGATCGTCTGCGACGGCGTGTCCTCGGCGACCCGCCCCGACGAGGCCTCCGCGGCCGCCGCACAGGCGGCCGGTGACACCCTGCTGGCCGCCCTGCCGCGCGGCACCCACCCGCAGCAGGCGATGCACGAGGCGATCGTGGCCGCCGCACAGGCCGTCAACGCGCTTGCCGAGGAGCCGGCTTCGGCCCGCGAGCACGCCCCGCACCAGAACGCCCCGGCCTGCACCATCGTCGGTGCGGTGGTCACCTCGGGGCTGCTGGTGGTCGGCTGGGTCGGCGACAGCCGCGCCTACTGGGTGCCGGCGGACCGTGGCACGCCCTCGGCCCGGCTGACCGAGGACGACTCCTGGGCCGCACAGATGGTCGCGGCCGGGCTGATGAGCGAGGCCGAGGCGTACGCCGACGAGCGCGCCCACGCGATCACCGGCTGGCTCGGCGCGGACGCCTACGAGCTGGAGCCGCACACCGCCTCCTTCAAACCGGACCGGCCCGGTGTCGTGGTGGTGTGCACGGACGGACTGTGGAACTACGCCGAGACGGCCGAGGAGATGGGCGAGGTCGTCCCGCCGGACGCGGTCGCGCAGCCGCTGCACAGTGCCCGGGTTCTGGTTGGCCACGCCCTGGACGGCGGGGGCCACGACAACGTAACAGTGGCCGTCCTGCCGTTCCCGGCGCCCCCGCAGGGGGCAGGATCGGCCTGAGGCAGTAAAAATCGGGGAAGCCTCGACGGGCCGGAGGGGACCGGTCCGTCCACACGCATTGCCTCGCGTCGACGGGGTGTCCGAGGGGGATATGAACCAGCATGGCCATTTTCGCGAAGCCGAACGTGCCGCAGTTCTCGGTGGATGTCTACCAGAACGAGTACCTGCCAGAGGGCGGCAGTGAGGTCAACGCCATCGTCACCGTGACGGCGACCGGCGGCGGCACGGTCGGCAGTGCCGCCGCGGTCCAGCAGCACCTGAACACACCCGGCCGGGGCCCCTCCGCCGCGGTGGTGATCATGGTCGACTGTTCGGGTTCCATGGATTACCCGCCGGCCAAGATGCGCAACGCCCGCGACGCCACGGCCGCCGCCGTCGACACCCTGCGCGACGGCGTGCACTTCGCGGTGATCGGCGGCACGCACGTCGCCAAGGAGGTCTACCCCGGTGGCGGACGGCTCGCGGTCGCCGACGCCACTACGCGCGAGCAGGCCAAGCAGGCGCTGCGCCGGCTCAGCGCGGGCGGCGGTACGGCCATCGGCACCTGGCTGCGGCTGGCCGATCGGCTGCTGTCCTCGGCGGACGTCGCCATCCGGCACGGGATCCTGCTCACCGACGGACGCAACGAGCACGAGTCGCCGGAGGACCTCCGGGCCGCGCTGAACGAGTGCGCCGGGCGGTTCACCTGTGACGCGCGGGGCGTGGGCACCGACTGGGAAGTGAAAGAAGTCACAGGCATCGCCTCGGCGCTGCTCGGCACGGCCGACATCGTCGCCGACCCGGCGGGCCTGGCCGCCGACTTCACGCGCATGATGGAGACGGCGATGGGCAAGGAGGTCGCCGACGTCGCTCTCCGGGTGTGGACGCCGGTCGGTACGACCATCAAGTTCGTCAAGCAAGTGGCGCCCGCCGTCGAGGAGTTGACCGGCCGGCGCACGGAGGCCGGACCGCGTGCCGGGGACTATCCGACCGGGTCCTGGGGCGACGAGTCCCGCGACTACCACCTGTGCGTCGAGGTCCCCGCGGCCGGTCTCGGACAGGAGATGCTCGCCGCCCGGGTCTCCCTGGTCGTCCCACAACCGGACGGAACGGTGCAAAACCTCGGCGCGCAGGGGCTCGTACGGGCCGTGTGGACCGACGACATGACCGCCTCGACCTCGATCAGCCCCCAAGTCGCCCACTACACCGGGCAGGCCGAACTGGCACAAGCCATCCAGCAGGGGCTCGACCTTCGCAAAGCGGGCGATTTCGATGGAGCAACGGCCAAGCTGGGGCGCGCTGTTCAGCTCGCGAGTGCCTCGGGGAACGCGGATACTGCGAAACTGCTTGCGAAGGTAGTGGACGTGGTCGACGCGGCGACAGGTACTGTGCGACTGAAGGCGAAGGTCGAGGAGGCCGACGAGATGACTCTCGAGACCCGGTCCACAAAGACTGTTCGTGTAAAGAAGTGACCACGCAGGACTGAGCAGGACCCAGAAGGAGAGGGGGAAGCGCCGACATGCCGACCTGCCCGAACGGACACCAGTCGGGTTCCGACGACTGGTGCGAGGTCTGCGGTCACCGCATGGCCGGTGCCGTACCCCCGCCCCCTCCGCCGCCACCGGCCGCCGGCGGCTACGGCTTCCCGCCCCCGCAGGGCGGCCGGCCCGGCGGCCGCCCGCAGGCGTCCGGTGCGCCCGAGCCGGAGCTGTGCCCGCAGTGCCGTACGCCCCGTGAGGGCGGCGCGCCCTTCTGCGAGGAGTGCCGGTGGAACTTCCTGACCAACACGGCCACTTCCTACACCCCGGCCGCTCCGCGCCCGCCCCAGCCCCGCTTCCAGCCGCCCAGCGCGACCTACGGCGGCGGTGACGGGTACGAGTACCAGGGTTCGCGTCCCTCGCAGATGAACCGGCCCGCCGAGCCGATCCCGTCCTTCGGCAGCGAGCCGTCGGGGCCGACGCCGTTCGCCGGCGAACGCGGCCCGTCGGGGCCGCCGTCCACCTCGGGCGGCCAGGGCGGCCCGGGTGCCTTCGGCGGTGACCGGCGCCCGTCCGCTCCCCCGCCGGGCTTCGGTGGCCAGGGACAGGGTCCCGGTGGCCCCGGCGTTCCCGGCGGCCCGTCCGGTTTCGGCGGTGGACAGGACCAGGGCCGCGGTGGACCCGGTACCCCCGGCGGCCCGTCCGGATTCGGCGGTGGACAGGACCAGGGCCGCGGTGGACCCGGTACCCCCGGCGGACCGTCCGGATTCGGCGGTGGACAGGACCAGGGCCGCGGTGGACCC
>NZ_JBIBKS010000021.1:122847-152455 GCF_042959345.1 Streptomyces sp. NPDC007905
CCGGTACCCCCGGCGGACCGTCCGGATTCGGCGGTGGACAGGACCAGGGCCGCGGTGGACCCGGTACCCCCGGCGGACCGTCCGCTTTCGGCGGTGGACAGGACCAGGGCCGCGGTGGACCCGGCGCTCCGTCCGGTCCGCCGCCCTTCGGTCGCGAGCCCTTCGGCGGCCCCGGTGGCCCTGGTGCGCCCGGCCCGTCCGGCTTCGGTGGCGACCCCTCGCGTCCGGTTCCGCCGCCGCCCGGGCCCACCCCGCCCGCCGGTCCCGGTGGCATGGCGGGTGCGCCGCAGGCCTTCCAGCAGCCCGGCCCGCCCGCGCCGCCCGCCTTCCCGGGAGAGACCGTCCGGCCCCCGGCCGGCGGCGGCCCCTCCTTCGGCGGCGGTGACGACGACTGGGTGATCTCCCCGCCGTCGTCCGCCGCCCCCGGTGGCGGACAGGGCGGCGGCTACGGCTATCCGCCGCCCGGTGCCACCCAGGCCCCGCCCGGACCCGGCTTCCCGCACGCACCGCAGAGGCCGGCCACCTGGACCGCGACCATCGGCCCGGACCGCGAGTACTTCATGGCGATGATGCAGCGCTCGGGCCCCGAGGCCACGGGCCTGAACCTGCCCGCGTACTCGCCCGAGCAGCAGCGCACGCTCACCGGCAACCAGGTCACCATCGGCCGCCGCCGGCACTCCACCGGCGACACCCCCGACATCGACCTGTCGGTGCCGCCGGAGGACCCGGGTGTCTCGCACCAGCACGCGGTACTGGTCCAGCAGCCGGACGGCACCTGGGCGATCGTCGACCAGAACTCGACGAACGGCACCACGGTCAACGGCTCGGACGAGCCGATCCAGCCGTTCGTGCCGGTGCCGCTGCAGGACGGCGACCGGGTGCACGTGGGCGCCTGGACGACGATCACCGTCCGCAGGGGCTGAAACGACTCGCTGAAACGGCTAAGGGAGGGGCCAGATGTGCGGCCCCTCCGGGTCGTCCAGCCACGCCCGGGCGCACCCGCCGCCGACCGTGACGCCGTACCGTTCGCGGTCCGGCCTGCCCTCGCGCTCCCACAGCGCGTAGGCCTCCCGCGGATCGAGGGCGCCCCGGGACAGGGCGAGCAGGAAGCGGAACAGCTCCTCTTCGCGGGCCCGGCACGGCAGCCCGGCCACGTCCGCCGCCTCCGGTTCCGCGCTGCCCGCGCCGCGCAGCGGCACGAAGTAGGCGGCCGTGGGCAGGAAGCGGCCCTCGGCGTGCCCCGCGTCGTGGACGGTGAGGGTGAGCAGGCCGGTGGCCAGCGGAGTCAGGATGCGGGCGCCGCGGCGGCACTGGGCGAGCCAGGCGCGCGGCACCGTGGGCAGCGCGCAGGTGGCGATGATCCGGTCGAAGGGTGCGCGTTCGGGCACCCCGCGCGCGCCGTCGCCGGTGACGACCACCGGGTGGTACCCGGCCGCCGCCAGGTGCCGTGCGGCCGACTCGGTGATCTCCGGTTCGAGGTCGACGGTGGTGACCAGGTCGTCGTCGCCGAGCCGGTGGGCGAGCAGGGCCGCGTTGTAGCCGGTGCCCGCGCCCACCTCCAGGACCCGGTCGCCGTCCGCCACGCGCAGGGCGACCAGCATCCGCGCCATGAGCGAGGGCTGGCTGCTGGAGGAGAGCAGCTCGCCGTCGCGCAGCCGGGTGGCCAGCGGGACGTCGGCGTAGGCTCCGCGCACCCAGCGCTCCCGTGCCTCGGGATCCGGGCTCTCGCCCCAGCGTCGCTCATAGCCGCGCCGGACGCCGACGTAGTAGTACGGCACGAACAGGTGCCGCGGCACCTGAGCGAACGCCTCCCGCCACACCGGGTCCTCGTCCCAGGCCCCTTCGGCGTCGATCTCCGCCACGAGCGCGGCCCGCGCCGCGGCGGCGAGCGGATCGATCTCGGTGTCGTAGGCGCCCATGGGTTCAGAGTAGGGGCGAGCCGGTGGGGTCCTACGTCTTGAGTCCTGGGCCATCCGGTCTGAGACCATGGACGGGTGAAAGAGATTCGGCGCGGCACGCTTCAGGAGCAGACCTTCTACGAGCAGGTCGGCGGGGAGGAGACCTTCCGCCGGCTCGTCCACCGTTTCTACGAGGGAGTCGCCGAGGATCCGTTCCTCAGGTCCCTGTACCCGGAGGAGGATCTGGGCCCGGCCGAGGAGCGGCTGACCCTCTTCCTCATCCAGTACTGGGGTGGTCCCACCACCTACAGCGACAACCGCGGCCACCCCCGCCTGCGCATGCGGCACGCCCCGTTCACCGTGGACCGGGCGGCGCACGACGCCTGGCTGAGGCACATGCGGGTGGCCGTCGAAGAGCTGGGGCTGTCCGAGGAGCACGAGCGGACGCTGTGGAACTACCTGACGTACGCGGCCCAGTCGATGGTGAACACCCCGGAGTGACCCGCGCCCGACCGGACCACCGGCCGCATGCCGGATTCCGGGGCTGACGACCGCTGAACGCCGGATTGCGGGCGTCCGGCGCCGGAATCCGGTCACGATCCGGTACAGACCGGTCGCCAAACGCTTACCCGTGACCGGTCCCCTCTGCCGGCATCGGCCGGAGATCCGAATACATCCGAAGAGATCCAGAGAGATCCAAAGAGGTTCGGAAGTCCGGACGACACGGGGGTCGGGTGACGGGGTTCGTCGTGTCACGCGCGCGGGCACACCGCCTGCTGCTCGGCTCCACCCTGCTCACCGTGCTGCTGACCACCGCGGTGCCGGCGACACTCACGGCCTACTCGGGCGCGATCGGGGACGCGGCGCTGCGCCATGTGCTCGGTGACCCGCGCAACGCGGCCGCCACCTCACTGATCGTCAAGGCCGACGTCCCGGCCGGCCGGCGCGCCGCCGCCGACACCGCCGTGCGGCAGGGCGCGCGCAGGATCTTCGACGGGCTGCCGCCGACCGTGCGGACGCTGCACCGCTCGGGCCCGTACGCACTGCCCCGCTCGTTGCAGCCGCCCGCCCGGCGGTCGGACGACCCGGACCTGACCTACTTCGCGGCGCTGGACACCACCATCGTCATGGTCACGCACGACCAGGCGGTGGCCGGGGAGGTCCGCCGCACGGTCGCCATCCGCGACGGCCGCACCTCCACCGAGGTGCTGCGCCGCAGCGAGGTGGACGCCACGACGGGTCACGAGACGGTGGTCGCCCGCGAGTACGCCATGCTCGACCGCGCGAGCCGCCTGCAGTTGCCCGCCGAGTACACCAAGGCCCTGACCATGCGCGACCGAGTGGCCCTGGAACTGGAACCGGACCACATCGGGGTGTGGCCGGACGACAGCGAGGAAAGGTAGGCGGGCGGGGTCGCGGTCAGCGCACGCTGACGCCGAGGGCGCCGAGACCGGCACGCCGCACCGCTACGGACCCGTACGGCGTCCGCAGTCTGAGCCACGCCCCCGAGGAGAACAGACCGGTGTCGGCCGCGCCGGTCCCAGGCCGCAGGAAACCCAGGGACTGGGCCGCGTGCACGGCCCGCACCGGAAGCCGGGTCCGCCCTATCTCCCGGGACCAGATGTCCCGCCCGATCCGGTCCAGCTCCGTACGGGTCCGCCGCTCCGGCGCCAGCTCCTCCGTACGGGAGCGGAACTCGGCGACGGCGTCGGCGACCGTCGTCCGCAGCGCCTCCGGCGCCGGCAGCCCCGGCTCGGGCTGCCAGCCGCCGCGCGGCGGCAGGACGCCGGCCCACGGCGGTCCGGTGACCGCGGCCGGTACGGCGGCCGTGGCCGCCCGCTCGTCCAGGGACTCCAGGAACTCACCGGCGGAGACGGTCACATCGAGGGTGACGTCGAGCCCGTTCTCGTACGGCTTCGCCAGCCGCACCGCGCGGACCACCAGCACCTCGAAGGACGGCGGCCGCCCGAACACGGCGAGCGCGGTGCCGGCCGCCTGCAGGCGCACCGCGGCTCCACGGTCGTAGTGGAGCAGCCGGGAGAGGAAGGCGGCGAGGTCGGCCGCCTCCGTCTCGTCGGCCAGGTGGAGCACCGTCATGCGGCGACGGCCTCCTCGGCGGCGTCGTCCCTGTACTCCTGGAGGAACTCCCGCTCCTCCTCGGTGATCCGGCGCGGCCGCTGGGCCTCGAAGTCGAACGGCACGACCACCGTCGAGGCCCGCACGTACACGACATCCTCGTCCTTCACCTCGTAGGTGATGGTGAAGGACGCGGCCCGGATCTCGGTGACCCACAGCTCGATGTCCACCGGGTGGTGCCGGTGCACGAGCTGCCGCTTGTAGTCGATCTCATGGCGCGCCACCACGGAACCCTGCTGGAACTCCTTGTCCGGACGGAACAGGAAGTTGATACGGGCCTCCTCCAGGTAGCGGATGAAGACCGCGTTGTTGACATGGCCGTACGCGTCCATGTCCGACCAGCGCAGCGGACAGCGGTAGATGTGGCGCAAGATCGATCAGCCCCGGGTCAGCTTCTTGTAGGTGGCACGGTGCGGACGCGCGGCGTCCGCACCGAGCCGCTCGACCTTGTTCTTCTCGTACGACTCGAAGTTGCCCTCGAACCAGAACCACTTCGACTCACCCTCGTAGGCGAGGATGTGCGTGGCGACACGGTCGAGGAACCACCGGTCGTGGGAGACGACGACGGCGCAGCCGGGGAAGTCCAGCAGGGCGTTCTCCAGGCTGGAGAGCGTCTCCACGTCGAGGTCGTTGGTGGGCTCGTCGAGGAGCAGCAGGTTGCCGCCCTGCTTCAGGGTCAGCGCCAGGTTGAGCCGGTTGCGCTCACCGCCGGAGAGGATACCGGCCGGCTTCTGCTGGTCCGGGCCCTTGAACCCGAAGGCGGAGACATAGGCGCGGGACGGCATCTCGACCTGCCCGACGTTGATGTAGTCGAGCCCGTCGGACACGACCTCCCACAGCGTCTTCTTGGGGTCGATGTTCTCGCGGCTCTGGTCGACGTAGGAGATCTTGACGGTGTCGCCGACCTTGATGTCGCCGGCGTCCGGGGTCTCCAGGCCCTGGATCATCTTGAACAGCGTGGTCTTGCCGGCACCGTTCGGGCCGATGACGCCAACGATGCCGTTGCGCGGCAGCGTGAAGCTCAGCCCGTCGACGAGGACCTTCTCACCGAAGGCCTTGTTGAGCTTGTCGACCTCGACGACGACGCTGCCCAGACGCGGGCCCGGCGGGATCTGGATCTCCTCGAAGTCCAGTTTCCGCATCTTCTCGGCCTCGGCGGCCATCTCCTCGTACCGCGCGAGACGGGCCTTGGACTTGGCCTGCCGCCCCTTGGCGTTGGAGCGCACCCACTCCAGCTCTTCCTTGAGCCGCTTCTGCCGCTTGGCGTCCTTCTGGCCCTCGACCTTGAGACGGGTGGCCTTGGTCTCCAGGTACGTGGAGTAGTTGCCCTCGTACGGGTAGGCGCGCCCGCGGTCCAGCTCGAGGATCCACTGGGCCACGTTGTCCAGGAAGTACCGGTCGTGGGTGATGGCCACGACGGTGCCCGGGTACTTGGCCAGGTGCTGCTCCAGCCAGTTCACGGACTCGGCGTCGAGGTGGTTGGTGGGCTCGTCGAGGAGCAGCAGGTCGGGCTGCTCCAGCAGCAGCTTGCACAGCGCGACGCGGCGCTTCTCACCACCGGAGAGGTTGGTGACCGGCCAGTCACCGGGCGGGCAGCCCAGCGCGTCCATGGCCTGCTCCAGCTGCGCGTCCAGGTCCCACGCGTTGGCGTGGTCCAGTTCCTCCTGCAGCTTGCCCATCTCGTCGAGCAGGGCGTCGGAGTAGTCGGTCGCCATGAGCTCGGCGATCTCGTTGAACCGGTCGAGCTTGCCCTTGATCTCGGCGACACCCTCCTGGACGTTCTCCAGGACGGTCTTCTCCTCGTTCAGCGGGGGCTCCTGCAGCAGGATGCCGACGCTGTAACCGGGAGACAGGAAGGCGTCGCCGTTGGACGGCTGCTCGAGCCCCGCCATGATCTTCAGCACGGTCGACTTACCGGCACCGTTCGGACCGACGACACCGATCTTCGCCCCCGGCAGGAAGCTCAGGGTGACGTCGTCGAGGATCACCTTGTCGCCGTGCGCTTTGCGCGCCTTGCGCATGGTGTAAATGAACTCAGCCAAGAGAAACCGTCCGGCAGCTTGAAATCTGGCAGTGGGCAGATACACCCCATCTTGCCGTACCGCCACCCCTAGGCGGAAACGCGTCTGGCCGGGCGCCTCTGACCTGGGGTTTCGCTGCCGCGGGCTGAAGGTCGTCTGTCACTGTCGGTCGCCATCGGTCGACCTCGGCCACCCTCGCACGGCCCAGAGACGGCCCAGGAACGATCACTCGTCATCCGCCTGCCACTCATCGAGCCGCACCCTCACCTGATGGTTGCGTGCGTCGAGCCAGTAGACGACGCCCGTGACGGTGGCCCCGCGGGCAGGCAGCTCCATCCCGAGCGGCATGGCTGTGATCTCAGCCAGCCCCAAGGCATCGGGCAGACCTTCTATACGTATGAAGATCTCGAACGGCCGACGGCTCGCGACCTTCCCGGTGATCCGGGTCTCCACGGGCAGAGCATCGACGGTCGCCGCCCAGCTCCGCCGCACCATGTCGCCGGCCGGCACTTCAGGGCCCGTGAGCCTCGCGTACTCATCCATCGCTAGATCATGATGCCCGGGGCGGGTCGGCGCTTAGAAGGCGCCTGGTGGATCTTGGGTCACACCCTTGCTGACCAGCTTGTCTTTGCGTGCCGCGCGTGTCGCGGTCTGCACTTCGACACGCTTTCGACCAATGGATACTTACGGCCTCCGTCTCCGCCCAAGCGTCCTGGGTATCCGTCAGGCATGCATGCTCTCGTGGCCTACCGTTCGTACGACGGCGCCGTCACGGTGTGGGCCTTCGTGATCAGCATCCTCAATTGTGCTGGCGGCGGGTTGGTACATCCGGCGCCGTAGGTAGGTCGACACCTACCGCCTCTCAAGCGGCGGTCTCCTAGCATCCCCTACTGACGGTTGATCGGAATCTCGTAGACGATCTCGCAGTGAGCCGCGGGCACCACGATGTCCGCCGTCTCCACGGGCCGTCCCTCGTCGCTGTAGTACGTCCGCCGGATGTGCGTGACGAGCGCAACCTTCTGGATACCCAGGAGTGACGCCTCCTCGGCGGTCGCCTGCCTCGGTTCCGGCTGCTCCACGGCATGGCTGACGGTGACACCGATAGCGGCCATGCGGTTCACGACGCCTGCCCCGGCGTGCGGCCCTCCCTCGGGGAGGACGACGAGCGTGCCGGCGGTGAGGTCGTACGGCTCCCAGCTCGTCGACAACTGCACCGGCCTGCTGTCGGCCAGGAACTCGTACGTCGTCCGGACGCACAGCTCGCCCTCGGCGATGCCGAGCCGCGCCGCAATGTCCGCAGGAGCCGGCACCTTGGCCTCGGTCCGGCTCTCCCAGTCCCCTTGCCTGCCCACGGCTTTCATGTCCGCCCGGAACGGCGACCGGTCGGGCCGCTCACGCGCGGACGAACGAACCACCCTCACCCGCTGCCGGGGCTCGGCGACGTACGTGCCCGAACCGGCGCGGCCCTCCAGCACACCCTGGGAAATCAGCAGTTCCTGAGCCCGGCGGACCACGTTCTCACCCACCCCGCACTCCTGGCCGATCTGGGCGCGGGACGGCAGGCGGTCCCCGGGCTCCCATACGTGCTCCGCGATCCGGCGCCGGAGTTCGTCGGCGATGCGGAGATAGGGCGGCTGCTCAGGCATATGGAAAATCTAGTCCACTAGCTCTAATCTAGTTAACTAGCTTCACTGAAAGTGATCGCCGGTTGACGGAGGCTGCCCTGTGCCCGCTTCGGGAGTTAGCGCGGCGGCCATCGCTGCCCGGCTGTCCGCCGTCGGCCTCCCAGCCCGGCTGGAGGAGCACGACCGGTACACGTCGGTCGAGGCGGAGTTACCGGAGTCGTTCTCCGCCGAGTCATGGCGGGAGGTCCTGGAAGTGGTGGCCGAGGCCGATCGGTTCGGGCTCCTCGCCACCAGCCTGAGCGGCCGCACCCTCTGGGCGGTCGTACGCAAAACGGTCCCCACGACGAGCGATGTCGGGGGACCGAGCCATCAGCGATAGGAGCTGAGCAGCGTGCTCAACCGTATCCGCCGTGCCGTCTCCGCTCACCAGAGCGCGGTACGCCCCCAAGGGCAGGCACCACCGCCCCTTAATGCCCTCCAAGCCGCCGGCCGCGCCCGCTTTGCCTGCATCCGCTGACGCGCCGACAGTCATCCTGGGCCGGGCTTCCGACAGTGCCAACCACCGGCACCCGCTCGTGGGTGAAGACAACGCACTCGTCCGCCCATACGTGCTGGCTCGGGAGGAGCGGGTACGACTGCGCGCGGTGGTGGTCGCTTCCCACCTGCCCGCTGAAGCATGGTCGCGACTCGCGGGAGTCGGCTGATGCCTGCTCGCCAACAGCCCCGGATCGCCGATGCCTCGGCCGTCCCCTACCGGTCGACTGCCTGCCGTATCGGCACGCACCTTGCCTGCACGGAGTCCTCGCCGGTCCCCGCACCGGTCGACCTGCCGGTCGTCTACGAGACGTGCGCCTGCCCGTGTCACTCGGCGTCCCATCACTCGACGCCTGCGGAGGTGGAGCAGTGAGCGGCTGGGCATCCGCCGGCGCGCTGGCGTCCAACGTCGAGATCACCGCGGCCACCGTGCAGCGTGGCGACGTCATTCAACTGGGAGGCAAGGCGGGGCGGGTGAGCGACCTCTTCCAACTCCCTCGGGGAGTCAAGCGCCTTCTCTTCGAGTCGGGCGAGCTGCTGACCATACATGCGCGAACCCGGCTCGCCGCCGTTCGCGTTGTCAGAAGGTGGTGATTCAGCCCATGCCTCCACGCCACCACGACATCGCTGATGATCTGCGGCAGCAGATCATCACCGGCCGTCTCAAGCCTGGCGAACGCCTCCTGTCCGAGGCAGGCCTGGCCGATCGATACAAGGTCAGCACGGCGACACTCCGGCGTTCCCTCGCGGTCCTCCAGGCCGAAGGCCTCGTCGAGAAGATCCACGGCAAAGGCAACTTCGTCCGCCGCCCACTCCGCAAAATCATCTACGTCGGCGGATGGGGAACGTTGGACCCGTGGACAGCTGCTGAACCGGCCCTGCGCGTCACCGTTCGCACCGCCGCGGTTGCGGCACGCGGGCATCTGACGACCTTGCTGAAGGTACCGATGGGCAGCCCTCTCACCGAGTTTTTCTGCATGAGCCACGAAGGAGAGTCACCCCACGGGCTGGCCCGCATCTACATCCCGCGCGACCTGGCACCGGCCGGAGTGCTGGGCGACGAATCCTCGTGGCGGGAGACGGTCACGCGATTTGCCGTCCTGAGCTCCCCGCCGGCAGCTGTCCGGGAAACGGTATGTAGTCGCCCACCGACACCGGAGGAAGCAGCAGCCCTCCGGATCGGCTCCGCCGTGGCAGTCCTCGGGATCACACGCGTCGCAACCGACGCCGCCGGGCGAGTCGTCGAGGCTGCGCTACTGGTGTTCCCGGGGAATCGCGTCGACGCGGTCTTCACCGCCCACCACGTAACTGATGAGAGGCCAACGCAACGATGACGGCACCGAAGGAACTGCGACTCCTCCCGTGGTCGGGGCCGGAGGGCAAGCCCTGCTACCTGTACACCGACGACAAGGCCGGGTACATGTGTACCCGGTCATGACTTTGGTGACAGTCGGCTGATCGGTGGCTGGCCGCCGAGCGCGGTGTGTTGGCGGCCAGTGTTGTAGAAGTGGAGCCAGGGTGCGAGTGCGTCGGTGCGTTCGGTGTTGCTGGCGAAGACCTGGTGGTAAGCCCACTCGGCTTGCAGGGTGCGGTTGAAGCGTTCGACCTTGCCGTTGGTCCACGGGCAGTGGGGCCGGGTGAACTTCTGCTTGGCTCCCAGGCTCTGGCAGGCGTCGCGGAAGGCTTGGAAGAGCCGGTAGTTCTTGGCGTTGCCGGTCATCACGCGTTCGATGCGGGTGATGCCCTGGCGGGCGAAGAACGCGGCGGCGCGGGTGAGGAAGGCAGCGCAGGTGACACCCTTCTCGTCCGGGAGGATTTCGGCGTAGGCCAGGCGAGAGTGGTCGTCCACCACGGCGTGCACATAGTCGTAGCCGATGCCGCGCTCGCGGACGTTCTCGCTGCGGCCGTGGGCCCGCCAGCCACCGCCGTCGGGGATCTTGCCGAGCTTCTTGACGTCCACGTGCACCAGCCCGCCGGGGCGGGCGTACTCATAGCGCTCGGTGCTGGTGCGCACCGCGCGGATCACCTGCCCGGTCAGCGGGTCACATGCCGCCAGGGCCGGGATGTGGTGGCGGCGCAGGATCCGGGTCACCGTGCGGGCCGGGACACCGGTGGCCTCGCTGATCTGCTCGGGTCCCCGTCGCAGGCGACGGCGGGCGTCAAGGACGCGCTCTTCGACCTCGGCGGCCGTGCGGCGGGGGGAGGTGTGCGGGCGGCTGGAGCGGTCGTGCAGCCCCGGCCAGCCCTCGCTGCGGTAGCGGTTGACCCAGCGGTGAGCGCATTGCCGGGAGACGCCGAGTTCCTTGGCGACATGTGCGACCGGACGCCGGCCGAAGACGACACGACGCACCAGCAGGCATCTGCCGTGATAGGTCAGCCGGGCATTAGCGTGCGCCACCAGGACCTCCGAGGTGAGTGAAGACGGCTATCTCCACTACGCCCGGAGGTCCACCCATGATCAACAACCGGCAGCAGGCGTGTCACCAACCTCCCGGCCGAGTACACCTAGCGCGCCGGCCTGTGGACGTGAACCCCTCGCCTCCCAGCATCTCGATGCTGCACCGGTGCCGTTCGCGCTCCGCCGCCGCTGTGGACGACGTCGTCACAGAGTCAGACGCTGACTTGAGTAGCGCCCGACAGACAGCCTGGCTGCTGTCATCGGTGGTGAAACTTTGGGCATCTGCTGCGCTGCTGCTCTCCGTTCGCTGGACGGGCTCTCGACACGGGCTTCCTAGGGTCGTTTCCGTCCCCCGGTGGTCCGGTTCCCGGATCACCGATCCCCGGATCACCGATCCCCGGAGTCTGGAGACAGCCCATGTGTGCCGTGCCCCGTCGTGCCCTCCGCGCCGCTCCTGCCGCCGTGCTGATGTTCGCCCTCGCCGCCTGCGGTGGTGGTTCCGACGACAACTCCGGCAGTTCGAAGTCGGACACCCAGCAGGCCGCCCAGGGCACGGGGGTGCTGATGCGGCGGGGGAGGCCGCGGGGGACACCGACGGCAACAAGGAACCGCCGCTGACGGGCGATGTGAAGCAGAAGGCCGAGGCGGCGGCCGTCGCCGCGTACCCGGGCACGGTGGTGAAGTCCGAGGAGGACGCGGAGAAGCCCGGCATGTACGCGGTGGAGGTGAAGAAGAAGGACGGCACCTCGGTCGAGGTCTACCTGGACGAGTCCTTCAAGGTCACCGCCACCAAGCAGGAAGGCAGCGAGGAGACAGAGAACGACGGCTGAGACGCGCGGGCCCACCGGCAGGAAGGGAGACACAGGTGCCGCAATACTTCTCCTTGCCCTGGGTCCGGTGGGCCCTTCTTGCCGGCCTGGCCACGGGAGTACACACCTCAATTGGCCATTGGTTGAGCAGCTGTTGACGGTCGTCATTGGTCGTCGTCGGTCGTCGCGAGAGGTTCCCAACTCGCACGCCAGGCGTCAGGCCGTGCTGTCGGAGGCGGCTTGTATCCTGCACGCATTCGACGATCGGACGATCACGGATACGGGCATGCGGGCCCGGGGCGGGCGTCCAGGGGCGGGAGCGCGGGGATTTCGATGAGTGACGCACATCCGATACGAAGCCGCAGACCGGGCCTCTCGGTCGGTGCGCGCATCATCGCCGTGGTCGTCCTCACCGCCATCGGGGCCGTCTGCGCCTGGCTCCAGCACGACGCTCCCGGCCGGAGTGTGGAGCCGCGTACGGAGTTCACCGCGAACAACCCGCCCGCCGGTCTGCCCACCGCGCTCACCACCGGACAGCACCTCCACTGGTCCCGCTGCACCGCGCCGCCCACCGCGCGCACGGGCTACGACTGCGCCGCCATGACGGCCCCCCTCGACTACCGGAAACCAGACGGCAGGACGATCGACGTCGCCCTGATCCGCCGCAAGGCCACCGGCCCGAACGTCCGGCGCATCGGCTCGCTCGTCCTCAACTTCGGCGGCCCCGGCGTGTCCGGCGTGCTTGGACTGCCTGAATTCCTCAACGAGTACAGGCCGCTCCTCGACCGCTACGACCTGGTCTCCTTCGACCCGCGCGGCGTCGGCGCGACCATCCCCGTGCGCTGTGGGAAGACCGCGGACGACACCGGTTACGACGGCGACGACGCCTGCGTCAAGTACTCCGGGGCGCTCCTCCCGTACATCGGCACCTCGCACACCGCGCGCGACCTCGACCTGATGCGCTACCTCCTCGGCGACGAGCGGCTGCACTACTTCGGCGTCTCGTACGGAACGGCGCTCGGCGCGGTCTACGCCCACCTGTACCCGTCGCACGTCGGACGGCTCGTCCTCGAAGCGTCCGTCGATCCGACCGAGGACCTCGACGAGAAGAAGGTGTCGCAGGTCAAGGCGGTCCAGGCGGCGTTCGACCGGTTCGCCGTGCACTGCGCGGCCCGTATCCGCCACTGCCCGACCGGCGACGGGCCCGATGAGGCCGCGCGACGCATGGCGCGCCTGGCCGACCGCCTGGAGAAGAAGCCCGCCCCGGCCGGCGGCGGAAGGAACCTCGACGCCGACGACCTCGCGTACGCCGTCAGCGAGCATCTCCGCCTCGGCACGGACGGCTGGTCGCCGCTCGCCAAGGCCCTCACCGCGCTGATCGACCACAACGACGGCCGTCCGCTGAGCAAGGGCGCGGACGACATCGGCTCCGCTGACCGCGCGGCGGCCCCGCGCGACAACAGCCGCGTCGCCCAGACCGCGATCACCTGCGCGGACTCCAGCCTGCGCCCCGGCTTTGAACGCCTCGACCGGGACAAGGCCCGCATCAAAGCCGCCTCACCTGTCTTCGGCGCAGCCTGGTCCACCGGCGTCTATCTCTGCTACGGCTGGCCGTTCGACGGCGAGCGCGCCACGCCCCAGGTGAACGCCGACGGCGCGGCGCCCGTCCTGGTGGTCGGCGGCACCGGCGACCCGATCACCCCCTACCCCGGCGCCCGCCACATGGCCCGCGCCCTGGGCGACGGTGTCGGCGTGCTCCTGACGGCCCAGGAGGAGGGCCACGGCACATACCCGCAGAACCACTGCGTCAAGAAGACGGTCGACCACTACCTCCGCACGGGCCGCACGCCGGCCCGTGGGACGGTGTGCCGGGGCAGCATGTCCTGAGGCTCGTACGGATCCACCGGGCAACTCAGCAACAGCGCATCGAGCTTGCGCTCGCGCGCAACAAGCAGGAGGAGTACCCCCGCCGTGCGGTGGTGACCGGGCCCGGAAGGCTCTCGGGCAGGCTCTCCGGCCGCAAGATCACGAGGGCTGAGGTTCCAGAGAGGTTCCCCAGCATGAAAACGCCCCCGATCTGCGCCGTTCACGCAGGTCGGGGGCGTGATCACAATCCCTACTTCTTCTTGCCCTGGGTCTTGTCGGGGATCTTGGGGACCTGGGTTTTCCCTGCTCAGGAGCAGTGGGCTCGTGCGCCTGGTGGTCGTCGTTGGTCGTCATTGGCCGCTGTCGAGCGGCCTCGGACGGCCCAGGGACGGCCCAGCTTCAGCGCGCTCGGCTGACGGCCAGCACCCTCGATGCGCCCAGTCTGAAGCTCAGCCGACGACAGTCAGCCACGACGAGGGGTCAGCCGCCCGTGCAGGCACGCGTGTGCCTCGCTGTGCCCCCGCCGGCCTGAGCCACGCTGTCGACCGTCGAACAGCACAAGCCGCTCCTACGGAAGCGGATACGTGACACATTGCGTGATGACCTCTTCGTCCCGAAGCAACTTGGGGCGGGGGCCCTGCCTCGGCTGGCATGCTTCTCACCTGCGTAGATGGTCCGCAGACGTCCGCGCTCGTCCGCCGCTGTTCGTTGGCGTTGTCACGCAGTTACTGACCTTTGCGGCGTCTTGTCGTTGGGGGCTGACGATGTGTGATCGTCGCGGTATGCCTGTTGTGTGAGATATCCGCAGGGTGGTGGGCTGACGCCGGAACGGCAGGCGTTTCGCGAGCGGATCCGGCTGGAGGCCGCGGAGCGATTCGCTGCCGGTGCCTGCAACGCCGAGGTCGCCAAGGACTTACGGGTGAGTGTGCGCTCGGTGCAGCGCTGGCGCCGGGCCTGGCACGACGCCGGCACCGAGGGGCTGCGCTCTGCCGGGAGCGTCTCACGGCCCAAGCTGAGTGAGGCCCTGTTCACCGTGCTCGAGCAGGAGCTCGCCAAGGGGCCGGTCGCACACGGCTGGCCGGACCAGACGTGGACGCTGGTGCGGATCAAGACGCTGATCGGGCGCCGGTTCCACAAGAGCATGACGCTGTCGGCGATCGCGCGGATGCTGCACCGGCACGGCTTCAGCCACCAGGTCCCGGCCCGCCGAGCCATCGAGCGCGACGAGGAGGCCGTGGCGGGCTGGGTGAAGGAGACCTGGCCGCAGGTGGAAGGTCCGTGGCGGCGCTCGACGCCTGGCTGTGCTTCGAAGACGAAGCCGGCTTCTCGATGACGCCGCCCACCACACGGACCTGGGCCCGGCGCGGACACACACCCGTCATCCGGGTGAGGGGACGCTCCCAGCGCCGCTTCTCCATCGCCGCCCTGGCCTGCTACAAGCACGGTGAACGCTCACGGCTGATCTACCGGCCCAAGCGGCATCTCGATCACAAGCGCGGCGGCAGACGCAGTTTCACCTGGACCGACTACCGCGACCTGCTCATCGCCGCACACCAGCAACTCGGCGCACCCATCGTGCTCGTGTGGGACAACCTCAACGTCCACAAGGACCGCCGACTGCGGGAGTTCATCAACACCCACGACTGGATCACCTGCTACTTCCTGCCGGCCTACGCACCAGACCTCAACCCCGTCGAGGGCATCTGGTCCTTGCTGCGGCGCAGCAGCCAAGCCAACACCGCCTTCACCGACCCCGACCACCTCATCAGCACGCTCCGACATGGTCTCCGCCAGATCCAGTACCGCAGCAACCTCATCAACGGATGCCTCACCGAAACCGGCCTCACCATGACGACACCACGGCGACAACGTCAGTAGACACTCACAGGCCGGGTGTCCGATGCGTCACTCCTGGTCGGGGGTAGGCGGTACACCAGCCTATCCACTCGCGTGTCAACGATCCCTTGCCAAAATACGAAGGGAAGGAGTCGCACGCGGATCTCTTCGTTCGACGTGTGATGCCGAACCTCTTCTCAGTGCGGCCAGGCGTCCCGCGTCCGTGGTGGCCTGCTTGGCGTCGTGCTCGGCCGCCCGTAGCCGTGCGGTGCGGCCTTGGTAGCGGGAGACGATCGGCTTGGTCCGCTCCGCCTTGATGTGCTCTGTCTCAAGCAGGAACACGAGCCCCAAAGCCGGTACTGTCCCGCCGCATCGTCGTTGCCTCCCTCCGATGCCTGGCGTTGCTGCGCTTCGAAGTGCCGGGCCCTTTATTGCGTGGTCGGTCGCCCGAAGGTCGGCTCGCACGCAACGCATGCGCCTATGGGCTAGTTTTTGCAAAAAGGACTCAATCGTCTCTGGGTGCTGCCATGATGTCGTATCGCTTGAGACCGAGGGGGACTTTAGTATGTCCGAAACTCAAAACGCTGCCGATACCGATCCGGTGGTGGCTCCAGCATCAGATCGTTCATGGTCTGAAAGGCACAGCGTATTGATCAACACCATCGGAGGCGTGTTGATTGCTGTAGTCAGTAGCGGAGGGACATTGTTAGCCACAGGAGGTGGTTCTGGCGGTGACCCTGGGCCAAAGGTGACGGTGACTGCTAGCCCCAAGGCTTCACGCCCTTCCGTCCAGGTAACAAGTAGTGCTGTATCCGGAGACGCGGGAGACGGTGCAGCCGTGCCGTTTTCTGGGACGATCAAAAACATGCCACCAGGACATGACCTTTGGTTTATTGCGCAAGATGCCTCAAGTCTGCGCTACTATATTCCGAGTAACCCGTGTAGATTGTCTGGTGCTGATTGGGACTGCGGATCCCGACGTATCGGAAGATACACAGATAAGGGAAAAAGGACCTACATGCTCCTCGCTCTCGTGGACGCAAGTGGGATGCGTTGGCTTGACGGTTATGTGGCAAGCAAACACCCTGAAGGAACTGACACTTTGGGGCAAGGAGTAACTGTTTTGAAATCAGTTCCAGTTACCCGGACGAAATGACTGGGCAACTCTGAAGAGCCTATTCTGACGCGTTAGGCAGAGGCATGGCGTCAGTGAGCCGCGACACGGCTCCTGAGGCCATGAAAGGATCGGGCTTTTGAGTTGGTCAGCCGGTAATGGGACGCTGCGCATTGACCACGGTCCACCCCTGTGGTCCAGGGTCTTCAGCGTGAGGCGACCATTAGTCAGCGCCACGGCATGGCACGGATGACACTCACCGTAAGGTGCCGATAACGTATGCGCTCATCTAGCCAATGCACCACTTTGGGGCCTTCCAGAACCTCAAGCAACTCGCGACATCGTGTGATGCCTCCCGCTCGAGGAGTCGCCACGATTAGGTGATTGTCTACCGCAACAGGGCTGTGGCCGACGACAAGTACACCGGCTCCCCGGCTTCCGCCCTTTGCTCCCTGGCCAGGGCGAGAAGTGCGGCGGAGGACAACGAAGGGTGGCGTAAACAGGCGGCCGGTGAAACGTCTGGAGCGCGTAGGCGATTCTATCTCGCCGCCTGCCGGCAGCGACCGAGCAGTTAGGTAGGGAACCTCCGGGCCGGTATGCGGATCGCGGTTGTCAACCACGGTACCTACTGCTACTTCGAAGAGGTCATTCAAACGAGTCTCTTCGTCTGTCTCCGCCCCAGGCCACCAAGAAACCGTACCGGGATGGCCTCTCCTTGTCCTCACTGCAGCAAGTAGGAAGACATCCACGTCCGTGTGAAGGTCGAATAGCCCGTGGAGCCTGACTCCTGTGATTTCGAGCCGAGAGGTCAGGTCCTCCCGCCAAGCGGCGTACCTACTGCCGCTTCTGAGGACATCAGGCAGAACAGCAGTTATGCATCCGCCCTGCTGCAGCGCAGCGGCAGCGCTGGCTGTGAACATTGCTGCCAATGAAGTACGTCCGCTTGACCAGGTGCAGGATGAAGGCGCAACTTCAGTGCCATAGGGAGGGTTCAGTAGCAAGTTGCCACGAAACCGAGTTGTTTTTTCTGCGGAGTTGAGGGCTTCAAGACCGTCCCCTACCTGCACTCCAGGGAATGCTGACTTCAGTCTGCGAGTTGGCAGAGTGATGGTGTCGCCTCGGAGGCGATGTCTCTCTAGGAGCGCCAGTATGAGCCGTGCCTTTGTGACAGCAATGAAAGGTGCATGCAGATCATGCCCTCGCAAACGGCGATTCCAGATCGTGAGAGTGTCTGCAGGTGTGGGACCGAGAGGAAGTTGTGCTGTGGCCGCCAGGAGCAGGTCACCCGCTCCGCAAGTTGGATCCCAGATCGGACGTTGAGGGTCCGCCGGCTGCTGCCTCAGCATTTCCGCGAAGGTGTGCCTTACAGAGCCTGTGGTAAAGAACGAGCCGATGTCCCTGCGCACTTGACGAGGTATCAGGGCTCGAAGCTGGATTGCCGGCTCATCCGCAAGGGCTTGCTTAACGTCATCCGCTACATGCGTCCACTGACCAGATGCCGCTTCCGTGACCACACGGAAAAGGGGACATTGCCCCTGCGCTGGCGTGCCACTTCGCTATGGCGACCCTTAAACTCCGCTTCACCCCGCCAGTTGTATAGAGTGGCGGTTGCCTCTCCGTCCTCATCGAGGCTTGCTACGAGGCGATACTCGTACTGTTCGAAGAGGTGGGGCTTGATTAGCTCGGCAAGCGCAGAAAATTCTGGTGCGTCGCAATATACCTGAAAAGCCCCCTTATCTGCGAAAGGTCCAGTTAGAAGAAGAAGTGATCGGGCGAGGCGCTCGGCATCTTTGGTTCCTATGCCGCGGCGAAGGCTAGTTACATCGATGACTGTGCCATGACGAAACGAACCGTAGTGTTCGATTTGCCGTGTTTCTATTGAAATCGGGACGTCTTCCACGGCGTAGGATGAATCGACTTGATCCCAATCAATGGTTAGGCGGTGCTCGACGCCTGGTTCGGATTTCGGGCGTGTTGTGACCGTCACCTTGGTGCCCAGCCTTAGAGCTGCGATTCTGCCTAGCCCTTTTTCGCCAACTTTGCGACGCCCTGAGCGGGTATGCGTTTGTGTGGCGTCGGCTTTTCCGGACTTACCGATCAAGAGGAATCCGGATGCCAATTGCTGTGCCGTCATTCCGTCGCCGTCATCGGAGACAAGTAGATTTCCGCCCTCCTCTGTAGCGTTCTTGATTTGAATCTGGCAAACGGCGGCGTCAGCGTCGTAGGCGTTTCTGACGAGTTCCATGATGCCGAGGTCAGGGTGCGGAACAAGCTCCTCGCCGAGACGTACCAGGATCTCGGGGGCGAAGCGCAGCCGATGGTCCATAGTCGTGCCGGCCCTCCAGGTAGACATCTGGGGCAGGCCTACCATGCCCCTCCCTCGCGCATGGTAGTCCTCAACCTGACGAAACCATCTGGTACTTCATACGCAACCGGTCCGAGTCGGACGGGAGCGCGCTCAGTTTGGTCATTGTCACTGAGTAGCGGGGGTGGGGGGCCGCCCCAACCCCAGGTAGGCCGGCTGGGGGCTGCTGGGATGAGCCTGCGCGTCATTACGGGAGCGGCCACGAGGGGTCATCACACGGGCCGCCCTTGGCACGCGGCATGAGCCTGGCGTGCGCCTTGGTCAGCTGCACCGGAACTGCCGCGGCAAGCGCGATGATCGTATCGGCGGGAGCGGCCGGTGCCCCGGCGGGCTCAGCAGTGGATGGCGCGCTGTCGCTGGATCCGGTGTTCTCTGTGGCCTTGTCCGCCCTCGTGGAGGGAGGCCGGTCCCTTGGCGGTGCCAGGACGCGCGTGATGAGGCCGGGCGCGATGCCGACGATGCGCGGGATCAAGGCGCAGAGCAGAGCCACGAAGTACCGGATCCGGCCCCTGACCAGCTGGTCAGGGGCCGGATCCGGTGCTGTAGGCGTGTGATGTGGAGCCACAGTGACTCGCACCACGAGGTTGTCGAGAGTCGCGTAGGACGGCGTCTCAGCCTTGAAGCCGCCGGGCCCTTGGCCGCACCCGGCTAAGGCGCGGCCGCGTGGATCACGGTCTGCCGAACCACAGCTATGGGAGGGCGTAGTGGCTCAGTCCGTAGTACCAGCCCTGTTGCCAAGGGCCCCCACGAGGAGACACGGTGAAGCACTCGCTGCTGCCGTCCGCGGACGAGGCGCTGTAGCTGGGGTTGCCCGAGTACTCGGCGCGCCAGCAGTAGGTCCCGGCGACGCTCGGCCTGAACAGCGGGGACACGGCGATCGCGGTGGTGCCCGATGTGGCTCTCAGCCGCCGGGGGCCGCCCACCGCCGTACCGCCGCTCGTGCAGCCGGTCACCGAGGGACCGCAGACGAAGAACGACACCGTCGCGCCGGAGGCAGCCGGGTTCCCCTGCTGGGCATCTCCGGTCACCGTCGCGCGGTCGAAGAGCGGAGTACCCACCGGCAGAGTGGTGCGCGAGGGGCTCGTGGTGATGCTCGGCGCGGGCACGAAGCTGATGCTCACCGATGGTGTGCCCGTGGGGTTGGCGACCGCGGAGACATTGCTCGCGCCGGCCACGACGAAGCTGGAACCGCCGCCCCCGCCGGCACCGGTGTCGTTGCCCGTGCCACCGCCGCCCCCGCCCCAGAAGCCGGCGCCACCCCCACCGCCGCCGGACGGGCTCCCGAAGTTGCCGCCGTTGCCGCCGACTCCGGGTGATCCGTTGCCACCGGGGGTCCCGCCGCCGCTGCTTCCGCCACCCGTTCCGCCGGTGGTGCACTTCCCGCCGCCGCCCGAACCGGCACCGCTGACACCCGTGCCGTCACTCCCGGGATTGCAGTAGGAAGGCCCGACGCCGCCGGCACCGCCCGGCCTCGGGTCGTGGGTGCCACCGCCCCCTCCGCCGCCGCCCGGAGCCACAAGCAGGCGCGGATCCGTCGCCGGAACACCGGTCAGCACACAGCTGACAGAGGACGCCGAGCACGTGCGGACGTCGGACTCGCCGCCCCCCGCCCCGCCGTTCGCGCTGCCGCCGGCTCCTCCGCCCACGCCGACCTCGACGTACAGGGTGCTGCCGGGGGTGACGGGTACGTCCGCGGTGACCTGCGTACCGGGGCCTCCGTTGCTGACCGTGGCGCCGAAGCCACCGGCTGCGCCGTTGGCGACCACGTGAATGCTGGTCACTCCGGCGGGAACCGTGAACGTGTCCTCCCCGGTCGCGGTGTACGTACACGTGGGAGGAGGACCGCTGCTGAAGGCCCCGTTGGTTCCGCACGGAGCCTGGGCGAGTGCCTCCTGGGCCGACATCCCGACCACGCCGAGTGCCAGGCCCGCAGCGAGAGCCATGCCCCTTGACCACCGAACCTTTGTGAACGGTGGCCAGTCGAGCCGGCCGATCCCTCCCGCTCCACCAGCCTCGCGACTCATTCGACCTCCTGGGGATCACGGCATTCCACAGCCACTGAACTGACGTACGTCAGTTAAAGGAAGGAGGCCACCGTCGCCCTTCAGACACTCCACACAAAGACGTCCACACCCGCGGACACCACCCGGACGGTCGCGGCGCCGGGTGCGGTCTGCGGCCAGGCGAGCTCATCGGCCTGGCCGTCGACAACACCCGAGACCTCGGCCGGCTCTACGTCCGCCGACAAGGTGCGCGGAACGCTCGTCTTCGCACCGCCCAAGCGCGGCAAGCTCCGTGACGTTCCCCTCGACCCGAGGTGTCGGCGGCGCTCCGCGAGCACATGGAGCGCTTCCCGCCCGTCGACGTGACCTTGCCCTGGCTGACCCCGACCGGCCGCAAGGTCACGCCTTCACGAGCGGCATCGGCGCGGTCATCCGGAGCCAGGCATTCAACGACCAGGCATGGAAGCCTGCGCTTGCTGGGTCGGTCAGTTCCCCGGGTGGGTTTCCTTGCGGCGCAGGACCACCAGCACCGCCCCGCCGATCACCACCAGCCCGATGGCCACACCGGCGATCATCGAGGTGATCGCGGAGCCGCCCGTGGCGGCGAGGTCGGTGTCGGGCGGCGTGGTACCGCCGACCGTGGCGGGGGAGGGCCCACTGAGGGTCTGGGTGCTCTTGGTGGTCAGGGTGCCCTGGGTCTTGCAGTCGAGGACTCCGGCGAAGCGGTGGTTGAAGCCGTTCGGGCCGGTGATCGTGAAGTCGTAGGGCTGGTCCTCCTGGAGCGGGACCGTCACCGTGCGGGAGGTACCGGCCGGGATGGTGTGCTCGGCTCCCATCAGTTCGAAGGTGAAGGGCTGGTCACCCTTGTTGGCGGCAGTGATGTCCAGGCCGCCCTTGGCGCAGTTCTTCCGGGCCGACACCGCCGGTATGCCGCCCTTGGCCGCCCAGGTGGCGCCCGCGGTCGCGGAGACCGTGGACTCGCTGGAGCCGGCCAGGATCTGGGTCTGGCTGCGGCTCTCCGAGGCGAAGGCACGGCCCACCGGCACGGTGGTGGAGGCCTGGACCGTCAGTTGCGCCAAGCCGTCCGCCGCGTCCTCGGGGACGTCGAGGAACAGCTGGCTGCCGTCCTTCGCGGACGTGATCACCTTGCCGGTCCTGTCGATGATCCGCACCCCGCTGGTGCCCGCCTCCGCCGGCGGGCTCACCGTCACGCGGCCCGCGTTGGTGTGCACGGTCACCGGCCCGAGGAGATCACCCGGGCGGCCTGAGACCGCGGGCGGGTCCAGGGTGAGCGAGGCCTGCGGCTCGGCGATGCCGCGGGCGCTCTTCTCCAGGTAGTCGGCGAGCTTCTCGGCCCGCGGATCGATCGCGTCGACCTTCGCGCCGTCCGAGTAGCGCCAGATGGCCACCTGGGTGCCGGCCGCCGCGTCCTGCTCGGTCAGACCGCTCGTGCCCGCCTGCTGGGCGAGCGCGGCGAGGTCGTTGACCTGGGGATAGGAGTTCTGCAGGATCCAGCGGATCCGGCCGGCGTCCTTGTTGGTGCCCAGTGAGGTGCCGCTCCAGGGTGTCTCCTGGTAGCGGGCGTCGCGCTGAGTGGGGTTGTGTATGTCGACGCAGTACGTCTGCAGGGTGCCGCCGCCGTCCACGGACATCTCGAACAGGCCCGCGGCCACCCGCTGGTCGCCGCCGACGTCGTGGATCACGGCCTCGCCGTAGGTCTTCAGACCGTTGATCGTGGCCGTCGCGCCGCCCTGGGGCTGCGGCGTCCCGTCGGCCACGGCCGTACCGGCGCCGGACAGCACACCCGCCGCCACCAGGCCGGACACCAGCGTCACGGCGCCGAGGCGGGCCGCTTGGGCGGACCGAGGAAACCCAGAGAACGCAGCAAGCACAGAATTCCCCTTCGAGCAGGACCCGTTGGATGTGAGGGACGGTCCCACCAGCAGAATCGGCAGCCCCAAGGGGCACGCCCGGCATCCTATGGATCACACCGGACCTCCTCGGCCGGTCAGATCGTCCGATGGACGATCCGATCCGCAATCGTTATCGCCGGGGCGGGATATGAGCTGGGCTTATCGACAAATCCACCGATTCGGTGGGGTGTTCGGAAGGCGGACGCCGACAAGCCGTCGCTCGGTCATGACGCCGACCGGGCCGGGCGGGCCGGCCGGTCGCTCGCTTACGTCACGTCACCGCCGCTGGCTCCGGGCGCTGTTGGGCCGGTTCGCCGTCCGGTGTGTCGGGGACGGCTGTCTCCCAGTTGGGCTCCGGACGTGTCACCGCCGGCGTCTCCGGCTTGGCCGCGCGGCGGAACACCGCGGTGCCCCGCGCCAGATCGTGGCCGATGGCCACGGCGTCGATGTCGGCCGACGCCCAGCCCTGCTGCCCGTCACGCAGCTCCGTGCGCACCTTCAGCCGGCCCTGGACGACGACGGGCTGCCCCACCTCCACCGACGCCGCCACGTTGACGGCGAGCTGGCGGTTGGCCCACACCGTGAAGAAGTTGGTGTGCCCGTCCGTCCAGGCGCTCTTCTCCCGGTCCCAGTAACGCGAGGTCACCGCCAGCCGGAACCGCGCCGACGGTCCCGCCGCCAGCTCCCGGTACACCGGTGGCGTCGCCACGTTGCCCACCACACACACCACGGTCTCGTTCATCGTGAACCCCTCCCTCACCCGGCCCCTCCGGCCGGCGGACATACGCACGGGCCCGTCCCGTACGGCGGCGTCTGCCACGCGGCGCGATCGCCGTGGCATCAGACTGCCTCCGCCGGGCCGGGCCCGCTGAGCGCTGTGGACCACTCCCCGCCTGAGGAAAACTCCGTCACCCGCACGAGTGAGCTGCGTCCCCGACGAGCCTTGCCCACCCCCATGTGCCCTCTTGTGGGGCGCTCCCCGAACGCCCCACAGGCCCCACACGCCACCCCTGTTTCACGGGGCCGGGTCCATTCACGGGGCCGGGTCCATTCACGGGGCCGGGTCCATTCACGGGGCCGGGTCCAAACGACGTCTCACCCCACCCCGGCCCCCGTCCGGACCACCCGCCCGTACTGCTCCCGCACCTCCTGGTACCGCAGCAGCTCCGCAGCCAGCGGATCGAGCACCCGGGCCCGGCCGCAGTTCCCGGCCGCCTCCCGCAGCCGCCGTTCCGCCTCCTGGCCGTACCGGCGCGCAGGCCCCCGGGCGGCCATACGGCAGCCCCACTCCACGAGCGGCCCGCCGACGATCCCGCACACCATCAGCAGTACCGGCACCCCCAGGTTCGGCGCCATCACTCCGGCGATCTGGCCCGTCAGCCACGCACCGCCCACGACCTGGAGCAGGGTCATGACCGCCTGGACCAGCACGGCCACCGGCCACCACCCCGGGCGGGGCGGTCGTCCCGGTGGCAGTCCGGCCCGCGCCGTCAGCTCGTCCAGCGCCTCGGACAGCCCCTGGGAGCCGCGCACGGCAGCCTCGCGCACCGCCTGCGCCCACGGCGCCGGCAGGCCCGCCGAGGCCCGTTCGGACACCGTACGGACCGCCTGTTCGACGCGCTGGCGGGCCGTGGCCTCGTCATCGGCCTGGCTACGCACCGGGATCCGGCCCGTGGTGGAATCGCCGCGGCCCCGGTACCAGCGCCACAGCCGCAGCCAGGGCGTCCCGCAGGCCCGGTTCGCGTTGCGCAGCCAGGCGCGTTCGGCGGCCTCGCCGGCCGCGATGGCGCCCACCGCGTCCGCGAGCCGGGCGGCGAAGTCCTCCCGTGCCTCCTCGCTGAGGCCGACGCGCCGGCCGGTGGCGTAGACGGACCGCAGCCGGTCCGCGGCGGCGTCCACGTCGGCCGCTACCCGGCGGGCCGCCGCACCGCGCTCCGTCACGAACTCGCCGAGAGCCTCGCGCAGGTCGCCGACGCCCTCGCCGGTGAGCGCGGACAGTGCGAGCACGGTCGCACCCGGCTCGCCGTACTCGCCGAGCGCGATGCCGTCCTCGTCGAGCAGCCGGCGCAGATCGTCCAGGACCTGGTCGGCGGCGTCTCCGGGCAGCCGGTCGATCTGGTTGAGGACGACGAACATGATCTCCGCGTGGCCGGCCATGGGCCGCAGATAACGCTCGTGAAGCATGGCGTCGGCGTACTTCTCGGGGTCGACCACCCAGATGACCGCATCGACCAGCTTCAGAATCCGGTCGACCTGTGCCCGGTGTTCCACGGCCGCGGAGTCGTGGTCGGGCAAGTCGATCAGGACCAGCCCGTGCAGCTGCCCCTCGGCCTCCGCGCTGTGCAGCGGGCGCCGGCGCAGCCGGCCCGGGATGCCGATCCGGTCGATGAGACCCGCCGCACCGTCGTTCCAGCTGCACGCGATGGGGGCCGCGGTGGTCGGGCGCCGTACGCCGGTCTCCGAAATGGCGACTCCGGCCAGCGCGTTGAACAGCTGCGACTTTCCGCTGCCGGTGGCGCCCGCGATGGCGACGACGGTGTGCTGGCCGGAGAGCTTGCGGCGGGCGGCCGCCTCGTCCAGGACCCGGCCCGCCTCGGCGAGGGTGCGGCTGTCCAGGCGGGTGCGGGAGAGGCCGACGAGTTCGCGCAGCGCGTCGAGGCGGGAGCGCAGGGGGCCGTCGTACGCCAGGGTCACGGGAGTGCGGCTCCCCGGGCCGCGCGCGGGGCCGTCCAGCACGGAGGCGCGCTCGGCAGAGAGGGCGGCGGCGTTGCTCTCCGTCACACGCCGGGCGATGAGACCGTCGTCCCAGGCGTCACCGGACTCGGGGTCCGGGTCGGAGCCGGAGCCGGAGCCGCCAGGGGTGGAACCGGGGCCGGCGCCAGGGGTGGAGGCGGAGCCTGAGGTGGGGCCGGAGCTAGGAAGGGAGCCGGATCCTGAGGAGGAGTCAGAGGTGGAGGCGGAGGCGGAGCCGGGCTTTTCGCCCTCCTTGGGTCGGGTGAGCGACGCGGCGCCGGCGTCCGGGCCCTTCACGCGCGCGTGCCGTTCCTTGTCCAACTGGCCCCCGTGGTCCACGCGGTCCCCGTGGTTCGCCTGGGGGACGCGGACATGCCGCTCACTCTCCCGGCGTTCCCCCGGTACGCGCGCGTGCCTGCCCTCCTCCGGCTGCGCGTCCCGTTGGCCGGCGTCGGCCCCGGCCCCGGCACCGGACTTGGAAGCCTCCTCCGGCGACGGGTCCCGCACCGCAGGGACCTCCCCGGAGTCGCCGTCGTCGCCCCGCGCGTGGCTGCCGCCAGGCTCCCCCGCGCCTCCGGGCCCGGACTCCACTCCCCCGGAACCGTCTGCCTGCTCCATGTGGTCCATGCGATCCAAGTGATCGAGTTGATCCGTGTGGTCCGTGTGGTCGTGGTCAGTGACGGCGGTCACCGGTCACCTCTCTCCTTCTGCAGTACGGACAGCGCGGCGATGAGTTCGGCCTGGGGCTCGGCATGAACACCCAGGGCGTCGAGGGGAGCAAGGCGCCGCTCGCGTTCGGTGTGCAGGACGCGATCGACGTAATCGGTCAGCAGGCGTCCGGCCCGGTCGCGCAACCGCAGCGCGCCGTGGGCGCCGAGCCGCTCGGCGAGCCCTTCGCCGGAGTTGCGCGCCCGGCGGCCGCCCAGCAGCGCCGTGGCGACCAGGGCGGCGACGGCCTCGGGGTCGGGCGCGGCGCTGCGCTCGAGATGCCGCACCTCCTCCTCGGCGTACTCCTCCAGCTCGCGCCGCCAGCGCCGTACCGCGAGCCCGATGCGATGCTCGGCGCTCTCCAGGGAGGGGTCCCGGCCGGCGAGCCCGGGGGCACCTCCGGCGGGTTCGCGCCGCCAGGCATTGCTGACGCGGTCGTCGGCGGCGGTGACGGAGCACAGCAGCAGGGCGGCCAGGCTCTCCACGAGGGCGTCGAGCAGCTCGCCGGCGGTGCAGTCGAGCGGGAAGGCGCGCCAGCGTTTGAGCGCGTCCCCGGCGAGCACGGCGCCGGACTGCAGTCGATCGCGCACGCGCGCGTGCTCGGTGTCGTAGGCGCTGTCGACGGCGGCGGTGAGCCGGAGGGCGGCCGCGTACTGGGCGGCGGCGGCGCTGGCCAGCTCGGGAATGCGCGACTTCAGCGAGTCGAGGAGCCCGTGCGCCGTGCGGGCCATGACTTTCCGGTGGGCCGCGGTGTCCTGGGCGTGGTGGACGAGCCAGGTCCGCAGGGCTGCCACGGCGCTGGCCGGGAGCAGGCCGGCACCCCAGACCGATTCGGGCAGCTCCGGCACGGTGAAGCGGGGTACGTCGCCGAGTCCGGCCTTGCTGAGCAGAGCGCCGTACTGGCGTGAAACCTCCGAGACGACCTGGTGGGGCACGCGATCCAGGACGGTCACCAGGGTGGCGTCGTACTCCTTGGCGGTCCGCAACAGGTGCCAGGGGACGGCGTCGGCGTAGCGGGCGGCCGTGGTGACCATCACCCAGATGTCGGCGGCACAGATCAGCTCGGCGGCCAGGACACGGTTGTCGGCGAGCAGGGAGTCGATGTCGGGGGCGTCGAGCAGGGCGAGCCCGCGTGGAACGGTGTCGGCGGTCTCGATGCGTAGCACGCGCGGAGGGTCGTCGCCGGAGAGCAGGAGATCGTCGCCCGCGCCTCGGTTGGGCACCCACACGCGGGTGAGAGCGGGGAGCACGCGCATGTCGCTGAACCAGCGATGGTCCTCCGGATGGCAGACGAGTACCGGTGTGCGGGTCGTCGGCCGCAGCACGCCCGCCTCGCTGACCCGCCGTCCCACGAGGGAGTTCACGAGGGTCGACTTGCCGGCCCCGGTGGACCCGCCGACGACGGCCAGCAGGGGCGCCCCCGGCTCCCGTAGCCGGGGAAGCAGGTAGTCGTCGAGCTGCGCCAGGAGTTCGTCGCGGTTGGCACGCGCGCGTGGGGCCCCGGCCAGGGGGAGCGGAAAGCGTGCGGCGGCGACACGGTCGCGCAGCGCGGAGAGTGTGTCGAGCAGCTGAGGCCGTACGTCCAAGGTCACCACATGCGAAGAATGCCCAATTTTAGGGGAATTCTGAAGCATATGGACATCTCAGCGTGCCGATGGGACGCAACGGACGTAAAGGATGACTGGGACGCAGGCATAGTCCAGGCATAACGAGTGCACAACACCCTGTGCGTCAGAGGCCAAAAGCGGTGCACGATTCGTACCTGCCTGCGATTATCAGGATCGCTTCACCGAACCTCCACATCGAGCCACGGAGGCGAAGCAACCGGGTCAAGGAGCGGGGAGCTTTATCCTTGTCCCGCACCAGGCCCCCGTAGCTCAGTGGATAGAGCAGGCGCCTTCTAAGCGCTTGGCCGCAGGTTCGAGTCCTGCCGGGGGCGCCACCCCTCGCCCTCCCGAACGGGAGGGCTTTTTGCTGCTCAGAGCACGTTTCACCCGACACGACGAAGCCCCGGCCCCTCCCCCGACGATCAAGGGAAGGCTCCGGGGCTGTCCGGCTGTCACCGGGTTTTCGCGGGTGGCCGTGTCGAATACGTGTCGAAGTTCTCGGCCAGGCGCGGTCGGGAGTCAGCCGGCGTCCAACTGTTCGGGGAGGTCCCCCGCGGCTTCGAGCCGCCGCTTGAGATCAGCCAGCTGCCCCTCGACGCATCGGGCGTAGGTGGCCAGGAGCACGGGGACGCTGTTTCCGGCCCAGTCAGCCACCTGAGCGGGCGGGATGCCGTCGTTGAGCCACTCCGTCAGGCGCGTGTGTCGGTTGTCGTACACGCGCTTGCCCGTGGGCGACTCGAAGACGTGCTCAGGCAGCACCGCCTTGCGTGCACTGCGCCCGGCGCGGCGGATGACGGAGCCCGCCAGAGGCCTCCACGGCACCCGCCCCGGCCTCTCAGGTCCCGTCCCGGCCCGCCATTCAGCTCAGCCCGGGTGCCGTGATCGCCCTGGTTGGCGGGGGAACCGCCGTGGTCCTGGTGGTCGGCGCCGTCTGTGCCCTGGTGATCCGTTCTCTGATCACCACCGAAGCCAAGCGTCGCTGACCGGCCTCCGAGGCGACGCACAAGCCGCCAAGCACGCCGCCGCTCCGGGGACCGGAGTCCGCCAGCCAACCGCCATCGCCATCGCCATCGCCATCGCCAAGGGAGAACGTCATGGACCTGAACACCACCGCGAGCATCGTGCCGTTACTCGGCTGGGCCGTGCACGGCAGCCTGCTCACCCGCCGTCTCGCCGCCGCCCGCCGCGACCCGCTCACCGGCCTGCACACCCGCGCCGGATGGACCGCCCGCGCCGAACACCTCATCCGCCGATACCCGCGATCGGCCGTGCTCCTGGTCAACCTCGACCACTTCAAGCCCCTGAACGACACCCACGGCCACGCCGCCGGAGACGCCGTCCCCACCGCAACAGCCGCCCGGCTGCGCGCTTGGTGCGGGCGCAATGGCACTGCTGGCCGCCTGGGCGGAGACGAGTTCGTCGCCGTGATCCGGGACCTCGAGGCCGTCGACCTCGACGCGCTCAACGCCGCTCTTCACCGGCCGCTGGACTACGACGGACTGTCTGTACCACTGGCCGCCTCGGTCGGTGTCTGCCCCGTTGCAGATCTCGCGGTGCCCGCCCTGACGGATGCGCTCGCCGCCGCTGACGCGGCCATGTACGCGGCCAAGGGCCGTGGCCGCCGGGGCTGCCGCACTTCTCGCTGACCGGCCACCGGGTGGCGCACAAGCCGCCAAGCACGCCGCCACCCGGGGCCGTTCCTTCCAACCGCAATCGAAAGGAACCACCATCATGGCTCAGCCCACCCCGCCCCCGCCGAGGATCTGCCCGGCCTGCGACGGCTTCGCTTCCGTCACCGTCACCCTCGGCGGCCGCGACGCCCATGGCCGCCTGCGCACCATCACCGCGCACTGCCGTCGAACAGGGGTCCTGATCGGGTGATCGCGGCAGGAGTGGCGCATGAAGGCAGGGCCTCTTGAGTAGTTCGGGGGTGCGATCCCGTCCGAGCAGTCCCAGGAGGCCCTGTTGCCGCAGTCTTTCGCGCTCGCGTCCGTGGAGTCCAACTCGCCGTCACGGACGTGTGACTGCCTCGCGCACCGGTT
>NZ_JBIBKS010000022.1:0-150167 GCF_042959345.1 Streptomyces sp. NPDC007905
CGCGCGACGGCGCAGCTCAAGCGGGTAACGGGAGGGTCGTGCCATGACTCAATCCTTTCACGGAATCGAGTCTCTACCTGACACGGGGCGGTTCAATCCCCTCCCCCAGTGATGCTGCGGACCAGCATAGATGGCTCATCGGAAGGGCGTTCGCATTGTCATGCAGGCCTCAGACACAGCTTCTCAGTGGACACGGGACCTCTCTGCGCGCTGATTCCGTGTTGCCGTAGCGGAACACATGACCTGAATCGTCACTTGTCGGCTCTCGTGGCCACGTCCGCGGCACGCCGGGCCACCGACGTTCACTCAGAAGCAGCTGTGCGAAAGCCTGAGCGCGGCAACGGCGGCACGATCATTGACTGCCGCGGCGCTGGCGCAGCGCCGCACTGATCGTCCGCGGGTCTGTGGTCGCCGTCAGCCGTGAACCGGCCGGCGGGGCGAGCGGCAACCGCGTCAGTTCCATCCCGTCCCACCGGCCCCGGCCGGATGTGTGCCCTCCGCTCCCACAACAATGATCACCGCGTTCGCGGAGTCGAGGGGGCGGGGCCGTGCCGGTGCACAGCTTGTACACGGTGACGTGGGACGAGGCCAGGAGACAGGTACTGGAACGGCTGGCTCATTCACATGCCCGAAACTGCGGGCCTCTTCGGTGAAAGGCGGGCTGAGCTATGCCCTCGCCGTCGCCTGCTCGGCCGAGGTCATCACCGGGCAGACAAGCTTCGGGCCGGTGCGCTACCCAGACGGGCCCGGCAGAAGTTGGCCGCCGAGGCAGGGAAGAAGCTTGATCGTCGACGGGTAGGAGGCGACCAGTCGGCAAGGGGATGAGCAGGTGCATTTGCGCGTTGCCGAACACGTCGAAGGGCCGGCCTGCCGCCATGCCTTGCGGACTCCCACTTCTTGCGAACTCATTACGCGTGAACGTCAGTTGAACCTCCGACTCGTGCCCGGCCGTACTGTCAGCCGTACGGCAGCGCCGCGTCGGCCCGTTCCGGGCAGGGCCAAGCCGCAACGAGCAGCCGGTGATCGCGTCGGCCCTCGGTATCTCCCATTTCCGAAACCTGGAGTTCGCACATGCTGATGACCAAACGTGTCGCGCTCACAACGGGTGGCCTCCTGGCAGCCGTCGCCGCTGTCGTGGGGGCGGCAGCGGCGGGGCATGCCTCCGACCGCCCCCAGAACCATCCCTCGGGCTCGGCCTCTCACGCCCTGCCGATTCCCCCGCAGTTGCAGGTGCCGGACGGCAACCAGAGGATTGCCACGCTCGACGCACGAGGTGTGCAGACCTATACCTGCGCAAGCGGTGCATGGACGCTCCTGGAGCCCGCCGCGACCCTGTGGAACCGGCACGACCCACGGCATCGGCCTGTGGCCCTGCACACTCGCGGACCGGTATGGATCTCGACCCGGGACGGCAGCGCCGTGAACGCCTCGGCGGTGCCGGGCGCGAGCGTCCCGCGAGACCACTCGGTTCCGGAACTGCTGCTGAAAGCCACGGCGACCCGCGGCGACGGCATCTTCGGCGCCGTGTCCTACGTACAGCGTCTGAACACCGCAGGCGGCGTGGCCCCCTCTGGAACCTGCACCCAGGGAGCCCAGACGAGCGTTCCGTACTCGGCCACGTACCTCTTCTACGCACCCGCTGACTGAACCTGGCCCGTGCACTGTCAGTGCCGCCGGCGCCTGCGTCATGACGCGCACCGACCGAGGTGGGCAGCGCGCCGCCGCCACGCCGGCAGACGCTGAACGGTCCGTGGCGCGGACCGCGTCGGTCCTGCTGGATGAACAGGGTCAGGTGGCCGGAGTCACCCATGGCGGACGGATGTGTCCTCCGCGCACCCGCCGTCGTCAGCGACGCCGGCGCCCTCACCACCATGACGCGAATGGTTCCCGAGCAGGCCCGCGTCGACACCGGCCTGGTCGACGCCCGCTGTGCCGTCGGGGCCTCGCTCACCTGGGTCGCCCTCAACCTCGGCATCCGGGCAACGGACGAGGAATCGGCCTGAAGGCACGAACATCTGGGCCCACAGCGGGCCCGACACCGACGCCGAGGTCGCCGCCTTCCAGGCCGACCCGGAGCACCGACCGATGCCGCTCTACTTCCTCTCCTTCCCCTCGGCGAAGGACCCGTCCCGGCAGGACTACTACCCGGGCCGCGCCACCGTCGACATCTGCGGTCTGACCCGCTGGTCCCTGTTCGAGCCGTTCGCCGGCAGCAAGTGGATGCGGCGCGGTGCGGAGTACGACAAGCTCAAACGGCGTCTGACCGAGGAACTGCTGGAACGGGTCCACCCTTTTTGCCCGCAGCTCGAGGGCAGGATCGACCATGCGGAGCCGGCCACACCGCTCAGCTTCAACCACTTCCTCGGCAGGGAGTCACTCGCCCACACGCCGGAGCGGTTCTCCCAGCGGGCGCTCAGTGCCCACACCGGGGTACCCGACCTCTACCTCAGCGGCCAGGACGTGGTCGCCGCCGGCGTCAGCGGAGCGATCGTGGGAGGTGCCGTCGCGGCCTCCGCGGTGCTCGGACGGGACGCCGTGGACGATCTCCCGGGTGCGTGACGGCACACCTCGCAGCCACGTGGTCCCGCGGTCCGCATGCGGGGTCGCACCGCTCATCGAGCCCGCCGTGCGGTGTGGCACCCGTGGTGACTCGGAGACCGGAGGTGCCGCCGGCAGCCGCTCGGCCTGGATCGGCCTCGCCTGGTGTGATCTCTGCCGTGATCGAATCTCAGGATGAAGCGGTGATCGAATCCCCGGATGAATACGGGCCGCGGTCCCGGGTCGGCCGGCGGTCCTCCGTCAGGAAGGCGTGCAGACCATGACCACCGAACTCCAGCACCGATACATCGACGTCAATGGCGTGCGGCTGCACATCGCAGAGCAGGGTGAGGGCCCGCTCGTGATGCTGCTGCACTGCTTCCCGGAGTGCTGGTACTCCTGGCGCCACCAGTTCGAGCCGCTGAGCCGGGCCGGATTTCGCGTGGTGGCGCCGGACCAGCGCGGCTACGGGCGCAGCGATCAGCCGGACGACGTGGAGGCGTACTCCATCCTCCACCTCGTGGGCGATGTCGTTCAGTTGATGGGCGCCCTTGGCGAGGACCGGGCCGTCGTCGTCGGCCACGACTGGGGCGCACCGGTCGCCTGGACGACCTCCCTCCTGCGCCCGGACCTGGTGCGAGGCGTGGCCGGGCTGAGCGTGCCGCCGACCCCTCGCGGCTCCCGGCCGCCGTCGGGGAGCATGCGTACTCGCTTCGGCGAGGGCTACTACCAGCTGTACTTTCAGACTCCCGGCGTGGCCGAGGAGGAACTGTCACGGGACGTCCGAGCCACGATTCGCCGCATGATGTACGGCGCGTCGGGCGACCGCGACGCCGCCGGCGCCACTCTGCCGGTCGTGCGACCCGGGCAGGGCTTCCTGGATCTGATGCCGGAACCCGAGAACCTGCCCGGCTGGCTGACCGAGGCGGATCTGGACGCATACACCGCCGAGTTCTCTGCGTCCGGATTCACTGGGCCGCTGAACTGGTACCGCAACCTCGACCGCAACTGGGAGCTGACCGCCGCGTGGACCGGCGCCCTGCCGCACGTCCCCGCGCTCTACGTCAAGGGGGACCGGGACCTGGTCCCCGCCACACCCGGTGCAGCGCAATTGATCGACGCACTGCCGAAGTTGCTGCCAGACCTGCGCGGGATCGTGACGCTTCCCGGATGCGGCCACTGGACCCAACAGGAGCGGCCCGACGAGGTGACCGCCGCGCTGCTGGACTTCCTGGTCCAACTCGACTGAGCGAAGGCTGAGTCAGCCGCTATCGGTCCCAGAGGATGGCCACGCTCGAATGCGCCGCGTCCAGGTCGTCGAGCAGTAGCTGCACCGACGCCCGAGCTCGGGGCGCGGGGGCGGGGCCGAAGACGTCGAGACCGGCCCCGGCGTCCGGCAGACGTCCATCGTTCGCGAGGGCCTCTTGACCGCCGACGGCGTCACGAGCAGTGCTTGCCGCGCTCAGGCTGGATCGCCACACCTGTCCAGCGCGGCGAACTGCTGGAAGCGACGCTGCTGATCCTTGAGCTGCGCGCGGCCAGTAGAGCACCGCCCTGCGCGGCGCGCACTTCCTGCGCCATGGCCTCATGCGGTACGAGATACGGGCGATAGCAGGACGACCGGGGCGCAGGCTGGTCGGGGCGGCGTACGCGGCGGCTGCATTCTCGGCGCAGTGCGTCCCGGGGCGCGCCGCACCGGCGCGCCCCGGGGAGTTCAGCCGGCCTGCCGCACCGCGTGGAGGGCGCCGCTGAGGGTGCCTTCCTGCTGTTCGTAGTGGGAGAGCGCGAGGCCGAGGCCGATGAAGGTGGGTGCCCATTCGCCGACGAAGATTCCCCAGCGGTCGGCGCGCTCGACTCCGGCCTGCTCGGCTTTGAGGCTGGCGACCCACGAGGCGACGCTGAGGCCGATAGAAGCGATGCCTGCGAGGTAGGCGTGTTCGCTGCGGATGCCCATGTCGTGCATCTTTTTGATGATCATTGGGCGGTCTCCGTTCTGAGAGGGATCCCTGACGGAGTAACCATTACCTTTCATCTCATTCGCCCCATATGTATGTATTCGCCACATTGTGTTCGTGAGAGCGCTCGGAGGGCGCGCTGTGGAGGTCTGCCATGGCCGGGGGCCGCACACGACGGATGGAGGGACGGGCGTGATGGGGGACCGGAACCGGGCGGGATGGATGAGCAACCACCACGGCGACGTGCTGCGCGTGCTCGGTGTGCTCAAGATCGGGACCGTCGGCCCGATCCAGCGGATCACCGCGTCGCACATGACCTACCGGCCCACCATCACGAAGATGCCCTCCGAGCGTCGGGAAGATCGACAAGTACTTGCGGTTCTACCAGCCGAAGGTGGCGGCCGCCGACGGCCCGGAGCGGCCGATGGGGCGCACCCGTGGGTGGGGTACCCAACGGCCGAGACGGCGATGAGCCGCACGCACCGCTGCCGGCCTTCAACCGCATGGGTCTCCCCGCAACCCCATCACGGTCATCGCCCGGCTGGCCGAGCTGACCCGCCGGCAAAGCAAGGCCACGGCGGCGGTCGGTCGTCCTCGTGTCAGCGCTGGTCAGCTTCCAGGCTGACGAGAGCCAACCGGCGCCTCGGTTCGTCGGCTGGGAGGAGGCGCGGTGAGTACCGTGCGGCACGCAAGCCAGGCGTCAGCGCTCAGCAAGTACTGGAGCCTGGTGAACAGGGCGAGCAGCTCAGGTCCCCACGTGTCGCGGAAGACAGGGTCAAGGTGGGCGAGATCGAGTTCGTTGGCGGCCGACAGTTCGGCGAAGTCGCGGCGCGTCTGCGGCTCAGGAATGCGGGAGCGGCCGGTGAACCTGTCGCGGAAGGCGGCATCGGCCTGGTTGAGAGCCGGGTAAGTGGCCTGCCGGTCGCATGAGGCATACAGGTACACGAGGGCCTCGGCCTCGGCGCCGATCACCGCTGCAAGGTCCTTGCGGCGGTCCAGCGGCAGCAAGGCTGTGGGAAAGCCGTCCGTGCCGTAGAACGCGTGGCACAGGCCGGCGAGTTGGAGAGCCGGGCGGGCTTTCCATGTCGCGAGCAGCGCCTGTACGCGCTGCAGGTGGGCAAGGAGGGTGCCGCCGGGGTGGGCGATGCTTTCGGCACCCAACTCACGCAGGAGGGTGACGGCCTGGGTGGTCGTGGCAGGGAGAGCAGGCACGGGGTCGGGCACGGGATCCGTGTCCTTTCGGTGAGGGGGTGGTCGGCACCCGCACAGCGTCTTCGTCGGTCCGGATCCGTACCAAGTCGCTGTGCGGGTTGCCGCCTGGGCCCTGCAATGATCTTCTGGCACCGCGGCACCCCAGTCAATCCTGGGGATTGCTCCAGGCACCCTAGGTATAGCTTGGGTGTGGTGACTCTTGATGACCTGCGCGTGTTCGTGGCCGTGTGTCGGGCGGGAAGCCTCAGCGCCGTGGCCCGTGACCTGTCCTGTACGCAGTCTGCGGTGAGCCAGCACGTCAGGCGCCTGGAGCGGGAGACGGGCATGAGCTTGGTGGAACGCCAGCCGCGCGGGGTCGTTCCCACAGCGGCCGGGCGCATTCTGTGCGATGCGGCCGCCGACGGGATCGCCGGGCTGGATCTTGCGTTGCGCCGCCTCGGAGACCTCGTGAACGGGGAAAGCGGTTCCGTGCGGATCGCGACCGGCGGAACGACCGTCCGGCACTTCATGGCCGCAGCGATTGTCTCCTTCCGCCGGCGCTATCCGAAGGTGAGCCTGGAGTTCCAGACCGAGACCTCCAGCCGCGGGTGCTTCGACGCTCTCGTGGCCGGCAACCTCGACCTGGCCTGGGTCACCGTCGGCGGCTCAGGGCGGGGCATCGAGCAGCGACCCGTCGTCGACCTGCCCTGGGTGCTCGCCGTCAGGTCCGACGATCCGCTCGCGGCCAGGCCGCGCATCGACGCCTCCGACCTCACGGGCATCCGCCTCGTCCGACTGCCGCCGAACTCCACCTCTGGTGCCCACTTGGACGCCGTCTTCGCCGAACTGGGCATCCGGACCGGCTCGGACACGAGTGTCGCCGACTGGGACACAGCCCTGCTCCTCGCAGAACTCGGCCTGGGCCACGCCGTCATCCCCGCCGTGCCGGGTCTCCCGGCACCTGGTGACGGCGGCCCGCTGCGTCTCGTCCCCATTCCGGCGCTGCCGCCGCTGTCCGTCGGCTGGGCCGTACGCCGCTGGGACGCCCTCTCCCCGCTCGCTCGGACCTTTGCCGACACGGTCGCCGCGAGTTGCACGAAGACGCGCAGCACCGCGTGAGTACGATCCACAGTCGTGCACATTCTCGATGTCCTGGCCGACATGGCGAAGACGGGCCGCCTGGGCCCGGTATTCAGCGGAGCCGACTGGAACGATGTGACCGCAGCTCTCGGCGAGCCGTGGGACATGGAGACATGAGCCGGAACAGAAAGTGGCCACGGCTCTTCGCCTACGGAGACCTTGAGCTGAGTGTCTGCTGCTGCCGTAAGGTCTCTCTCATCTGCGTCCAGACCTGGCGTGACGTCGTCGAACTCCCTCCGTCGGTTGCCGGGAGGACAGGCACTTTCCCGGCAGGGCTCAAGCACGCGGACGTCGTTCGCGCCCTGGACAAGGCCGGCTGTTCCTGGGAGTCCTGTCCTCCGCTGACCTTCGGCGGCCAGAGCTCGCTCGTGGCGATCCCGTCAGGAGCGCACTTCACCTTCGAGATCCCCGAGGGCGAAGAACCCGTGCTGAACGTCATGGGTCTGCCCGGCGACGGGCACGACTGCTCTGCACGGACCGGAAATCAAGATCGCTGAGTGAAGATCGGGGAGCAGTTCGCCGTGCGGCCGGACGCATGCCGCAAGCGATCATCACCCTTTATTCTTCGGCTGATCGACACTCACGGATGCAGAGCCGAAACGGGGGTCGACACATGACATATCGGCGCGCGGTGATACCGGGGTTGGCCGGAGCCCTGCTGATCACGCTGTTGCTGTGGTGGGCCGGAGCGAGCGCACAGGCACTGCAACTGCGCGGCACCACGAGCGTGTTGGACGTTCAGTCCGCGAGCGAACTCCAGCGATGGCTCGTGCCGTGGTCGTACGACTCCCCGATGGCGCTGCTGTCCGAGGGGTCTGCGGACGCGGGCACGGGCGCGGGCGGGGGCACGGCCCTGAGCGGAAGCACCCAGTACGCCGATCTGTACAGCACCGCGATGCAGATCAGATTCGTGGCGGTCTTCGTGTTCTTCCTGGCCGGCGCACTGCTCCTGATCCGCAGGATTCCGCCGGCGCAGGGTCGTACGCCGGCCACGTTGCTGGCGCTGTGGGCCTGGGGCCCGGTGGCCGGAACGCTGGCCGTGACGGTCTCCGCGCCGTGGCTGATCGCGTCCCGGGGGCATGGCAGCTACCGGGTGCTGCCGCAGCTGGCGGGGGTGATCGCGTCGAGCGGGCCGGTCGTGGTGTTCGCGGCGCTGTTGACCGCCCTACTCACGGTGTTCGTGGCGCGTGTTACGGGCAAGGGTGTGGACCCGCTGCCGCGGCAGAGTGTGCCGCCGCGCGCCGCTCGCCTTGCCGCGAGCGCCGGGACCGCGGTGATCGCGGTGTCGCTGGTGCTCCTCTCGTACGATTCGGTGGCGGCCTGGATCCAGACCTCGTTCGGCGGCCGAGGGTTGCTGTCCGAGCCCGGCGACCTGCTGCGCGAGTGGCTGCTGCTCGGCGGCTGGACGGGCCCCGCGACCACGCCGCTCGGCGACTGGCTGCTGTACCGGGCCGCCGACGTGGCCATGCTGGCGGTGGTGTGGTGGGCGCTGCGTCTGCTGCCTGGCTTGCTCACCCGGACCACGGTGCCGGCGATGGCGGTTGGCGCGGTCTGCGCAACCGTACTGGGCCTGCTGGCGAGCCAAGTACTGCACATGGCGATGGACGGCACTGTCCCCGTGTGGGGGCCTGTGTACCTGTTCTCGAAGCTCGGCGACGGCGTCCCGGCCGCTCTCACCTTCGGCGTCACGGCGGGGATGGTGGCCCTTGCGACGCTGCGGCTGGCCGGGGGCCGTGACACCGGCGAGTCCTCCCGGTGAGGGAACGGGCGGTGCGCCGCGTGGTGATCTGGACCGCAATCCGGCCGTGAGGAGCGGTGGTTGATGCCGTCCAACGCCCCTTTTTGCGCGGGCGGGACGCATCCGCGTGAGCCAGTACCTCAGCGGCAACTTGCTCGGTTCACGGCCCGGTACGAGCTCTCGCCGCCGATGAGTTCACTTTCCACGATCACCGTGCTGAGCCCCCGGAGGGCGCGGTCAGCGGCCGGGGAACCGCTGCGTGACCCCCTGGAGTACCCAGCCGTTGCCGTCCGGGTCGCTGAAAGTGGCATAGGAGCCGTAGCCGGCCCGCTCGGGGTGCGGGCCGGTGATCCGCTCCTGGCCTGAGCCGTTGTGCACGACACCTTTCATTGCTGTGATCACCTTCGTTGTCCGTGTCCCGTACGGGGTGCGGGACACAAGGGGGAGAGGGCCTGGCGCGGCTGTTGGCTCGGCGAGCGGGTGCGAGTGGTGCCAGGAACCGTGAAAGGGGGCCAAGGGGCCTGCTGCCCTGAGCGGCAGGCCGTCAGGGAACTGTCAGCCCAGGTAGAAGTCCTTGCGTGCGGCCACGAACTCTTCGATCGTCTGGGCGGGGGCCCCGGTCAGGCGCTCGACGTCGTCCGAGGCCCGGTCGTACCGGTTCTGCTGGTGCAGGCGGCACATGGTGACGATGTGCTGCTCGACGTGTGGCGGCAGGCCGATCGTGGAGAGCACCTCCGCGCGCCAGCGTTCGAGAGGGACGTCCACGTACGAGACCGGCCGGCCGAGCGCCTTGGAGAAGGCGTCGGCCATCTCCGTCATGTCGAGCGTTCGTGGGCCGGTAAGTTCGTAGACGTGCCCGACGTGGGGGGCGGGGTCGCGCAACACGGTGGCGATCACCCTGGCAACGTCGTCCACGGCGATCGGTGAGGTGCGTCCGGCTCCGAAGGGCAGCTCGATGGTGCCGTTCTTGCGGATCGTCTGTGCCGGCAGCGTGGTGAACAGCGGGTTGTCCAGGAACGACGTAGGGCGGATGTGGACCACCGGCAGGCCTGACCAGTTGAAGACCTGCTCCGCCAGCCAGTGCAGCCGCTGCTGGTGGGACTCCGCGGTGCTGGTGGCGGTCATCTGCGACACGGTCATCTGCGACAGGTCGATGAGGGCGTCCAGCTTGCCGTACTCCCGCGCGACGCTCGCCACGACGGTCGCGGCGAGGAGGTGGTCTGGCGACACAGGCATGGCGAAGTACATGGTCCGGACGCCCTCCAGGGCGGCCGCGACGGTCTCGGGTCGCGTGAGGTCACCGAGGACGACGTCCGCCCCCAGCGCACTCAGCTGCGCGGCACGGTCGTCGTCCCGACGGACCATGACGCGCACCGGCACGTCCTGCGAGCGCAGCTTCTCGAGGACCGTGCGGCCCACGTCGCCCGCGCCTGTGATGAGGGCGAGGTGACTGGCAGCCATAGGTCTGTCTCCTCAACTTTGTGGCTAGGCAAGATCGCATTCGCACGTCGCATTCGCGCTCCGGATAGGGAGCGCGGCCGTTCGGCGGCGCTTCCGCGGGTGCCGCGGGAAGGCAGGGAGGGACTCGCAGAGCCTCACCAGATTAAGAGCGCATACTCCTAATCTGGAGGTGTAAGAGCTTCCTGTCCTCTTGCCGCGGGTCGACAGCGGACGCCACGACTTCATGGCGCCGTTACGAGCATTACCCCTATCGTCTGCTTCGGCCCTGGGGCCGCGGACGCCGGGACCGGCAGTTGGCTCCGCGGGACGTGATCTCCGCGCCTGTGGCGGCCTGGCTGCCACCCCCGGCGACTCTCGGTGCCTTTCGAGCGTACGCCCCGGCGGAACGCTCGTAGCGGCCGACCGGCGGGGTGCCGGTCACACGCTGTGCCAGTGGCTCGCACTCGCATGGATGCAGGCGCTGGGCGGCGAGCGGTTCGCTGCCCTCCTTCTCCGCCGGCAAGTCCAGTTGGCGTGACCGAGTGTCCCGGCCCTGAAAGAAGTGAACGCCAATCCGCCCGGCTGTGTCGGCCGCCTCGGTTGGACGAGCACCGGACTCCCGAGTTGAACACGTTCAAAAAGAGGGGTTACGCTGATACCGAGCGAAGCCGAGGGGGTCCGATGAAGGTGGTGCTGCCCGGGGGAACCGGACAGGTGGGCACGATTCTCGACCGTGCGCTGACGGCGGCCGACCACGAGGTCACGGTAGTGACCCGGCATCCCGTGCGGGCGCACGACATGCGTCCGTTACGCCGAGTCAGCGAAGGATTGACCGTACGGCGTCAGCTGATCGGCCGACTACAGCTGTGCCGTCGTCCGCGGTGATGATCGGGCGTTGGATGAGGGTCGGCTGGGTGGCCAGGGCCTTGATCCAGCGGTCGCGATGCGCGGCGTCCCGCTTCCATGTCTCCATGCGCAGATCGGCCGCGGCCGGTTCTCCGAGCCGGGTGATGTCCCAGGGCTCCAGTTGCAGCCGGTCCAGCACGCGCTCGAGCTCTTCAGCGGTGGGCGGCTGTTCCAGGTAGCGCCGAACTGTGGACTGGGAGCCCGCGGCGTCCAGCAGGGACAGGGCGGAACTGCACTTGGAGCAGGCTTGATCGATCCAGATTTCCATGCGTTGTGGTCTTTCGATCGGCCTGGCTGTGTGCGGCGTTGCTGGATCAGGACGCCGCGCCGGTCAGGGCGAGGAATTCGCTGCGGGAGCGGGCATCGGAGCGCAGCAGGCCGAGCAGGGTGGAGGTCATGGTGCTGGAACCGGTGGCCTGGACGCCGCGCAAGGTCATGCAGAAGTGCTCGGCCTCGATCACGACCCCGACGCCCTTGGGTTCCAGGTGGGTCTGCAGCCAGTCCGCGACCTGTTTCGTCAGGCGTTCCTGGACCTGTGGGCGGCAGGCGAAGTGCTCGACGACGCGGGCCAGCTTGGACAGACCCAGGATGCGGGCGCCCGGCAGGTAGCCGACGTGGGCGGTGCCGACGAACGGGAGCAGATGGTGCTCGCACACGGAGCGGACGGGTATGCGACGGGCCAGGACGAGTTCGTCGTAGCCCTCGTCGTTGGGGAAGGTCGTCAGGTCGAAGGGGCGCGGGCTGAACAGTTCCGCGTAGGCGCGGGCCATCCGGCCGGGTGTGCCGCGCAAGCTCTCCGAGGCGGTGGAAATGCCGAGGGCGTTGAGGAACTGGCCGGCTGCGTCTTCGGCGGCGGCCAGGTCGATGCCGCCGGGCGCGTGGAGCACCCGCAAGGCGGGTCGTGCGGGTGCCGTTGCGTCCTCGTCGTATCCGTCCGTGCGGGCGGTGGTGCGGTGCGGGCGCTCGGTCATGTTCAGCTGCCCCCGATGCCCAGCGCAGTGAGCAGGACCAGGACGAGGGTGAGCACGGCGAACAGACCGTGTGCCATGACCACCGGCAGCGGGAAGTTCCGTTCGGCAGGGACGGCGTCGTCGGCTCCGTCAGCCGTAGCGGCCGCTGGTGTCACGCCGGCTGTGGCGCGATCGCGGTATACGGGGATCCAGCGGGCCAGCATCACGATTCCGAGCAGAGCCACCGGCAGGAGCAAGCTGAACGCAGTCCAGGCCAGAGCGGTCTTGTCGGCCACCACATAGATGATCCACACCACCAGTCCTATCGCGGCCAGGGCGAAGTGCCCGAAGACGACCGGTGCGGGTAGGCGGCTGGTGCCGGAGCGCTGCTGCTGGATTCCGCCGCGTTGTATCCAGGTGCCGAGCATGTAGAAGCCGCCGAGGGCGGTGACCACCCAGGCGATCAGTGCGGCGATGTCCATGGGGAACTCCCGAGTGATGACGATGTCGAAGGCGGCTGGACCGCGCCGGCCGCCGTGAAGGGTGCGCGGGCAGGTCACATGGCGGAGCGGGCGTTGCCGGCGTTGCGGTCGGGTTCGTATCCCTCGGCCTGGGTGCTCTCGTCGGCGACTCGCACGCCGTAGCGGTAGGCGAGTTTGCCGCCGAGAAATCCCGAGACGCCCAGGACCGCCAGGCTGACCACGGAGAGGACGAGCCTGCCGAGGCCGACACTTCCGCCGTCGGTATAGGTGCTGTAGCGCCACAGGAAGTTGACGGCGTAGGCGGCGGTCACCAGCAGGTTCAGCGTCATGTGGACCAGGGCGGTGCGATAGGCCCGGGTGCCGGTGGGAATCGCGAACAGGTCGAGGAATCCGACGATCGCCGCCAGCAGGGCTCCGATCACGCCGACGGCGATCAGCCACTCCGAGCCCTGGGTCAGGAATCCCGGATGCCTGACGACCTGAGAAGCGATGTCGAACACCAGGCTGGTCACCCAGGCACCGATCGGCACGGTCACCAGGATCGGATGGAACGGGTGGCCGTACGGGCCGGCGAGCGAGGCGCTGACCGGGCGCTTCGCCTGAAGCTGTGACTCAGTGGCCATCGCAACCTCCTCCTGATTTCACCAACAAATATTGGTCTTATTGCGAGAGGACGTCAAGATGCCCAGCACAGCGTGCCAAATGCACGGTTGCGCACACACAGATGGGAGATACCGTGGACTGGTGGCTTCCGACCCGACTCCGCCCGCCGAGGCGGCCAACACCGCCATCGACTCCGTCAGCGTCCTGAGCGAGGACTCACGGCGGCGCATGTACACCTTCATCCGGCGTGCGCGCCGCGCCGTCACCCGGGACGAGGCCGCCGCCAGCGTCGGCATATCCCGCAAGCTCGCCGCCTTCCACCTCGACAAGCTCGTCGACGCCGGCCTCCTGCGGGCGCGCTACGAAACGCCCGGCGGGATCCGCAAGGTCGGCAGGAGGCCGAAGGTGTACGAGCCCACCGACGGCCAGATCACGGTGAGCATCCCCGACCGGCGCCACGAACTCCTGGCGGATCTTCTCGTGGATGCCGTCCTGAGCGAGGGTGCCGACGAAACCGCCGCGCAGGCAGCTATGCGGACCGCCGAGAAGCGTGGCCGGCAGATGGGCGAGGCCGTGCGGGATGAGACCCGCCCGGGCCGCCTGGGCCCAGAGCGGGGGCTGACCGCCTGCGAGCGCCTGCTGGACAGGTTCGGCTACGAGCCCGTCCGGGAAACCCCCACCCAGCTCCGGCTGCGCAACTGCCCGTTCCACCCGATGGCCGCGAAGGCCCCCGACCTGGTGTGCGGCATGAACCGGGCTTTCCTCAGCGGCTACCTCAACGGCCTTGAGGTCAGCGGAGTAGAGGCCGTCCTGGCCCCCGAGCCCGGGGAGTGCTGCGTGCGACTGTGCCCGAGCGACACCGAGCGTGATGACGAGATGGCCCAAGACCACTGACCCGGCGCTGGTCGCCCGTCCCCGCGGGCCACCGCCCAGACCCACCACCCTGCCCGCGGCGGAATCCTTCGGTCTGCTGATGGCCGCACACGGTGCCCAGAAGGTCTGCGCCCTCTTCGGGGGCCACGGCCTGAGGGCGACCGGCAGGGGTTCGCGGCCCTCGGCTACCGCACGGGAAAGCTCTTCGCAGTGATCGGGGGCCTGTCGGAGTTGTTCGGCGGCCTCGGCCTGGCCCCCGGTCTGCTGACGCCGCTTGCGGCCCCCGCCCTGATCGGCGTCATGAGCAATGCGATGGCCACTGTCACGGGCGCCCACGGCCTGTGGGAATCGGACGGCGGCGTGGAGTACAGCGTCTGTATCGCTGTCGTCGCCCTGGCCGTCGCAGCCATCGGTCCGGGACGGCTGGCTGTCGACCGCTTCTTCCGTTCGGGGCAGAGATCGGCGTGTCCGCTGTCGTGATGCCGCTGTGGTTCGCCGGGGTCCTCCGCGACGGGTTCGCGCTCGCCGCGGCCGACGGCACGCGGACTTCCCCGGCCTGGCCCGGGACGGCCTGCGTGCGTCGCCTGGTCCGATCGCCAGCCGGTCGCCCGGCTGCGGGAGTTCACTGCGGGCCGCTGAACCGGGGTCAAGACGCGGAGGGGAGTTCGGTCCCGGCTACCGGTTCCGAGGCCACAGGCGGGGGCGGACCGCCGCCACGAAGCACTGCCGCCGCGAGGCCATCTGAAAGGGACGACTGGTTGATGCGCTCGAGCCGATCGTCCACGGCCGGGATCCGCCTGCCAGGCTTCAGCTGCCTATCTCGATGCGTGCGAAAAGGTCGCCCCGGCCGCCCCCTCTCAAGTGGGTCACGCCGAAGCCGGCCAGGCGCAGCAGTTTGCCACCGCGGATCCCCGGGGGGATGCGAATGGTGTGGGAACCGTCGAGTGTGTCCAAGGACAGGGTGCCGCCCGTCGTCGCCAAGGCTCGCGGTACGGTCAGACTGCGGTGCAGGTCATCGCCCTTCCGCTGGAAGACGGGGTGCGCACGTTCCACGATGTCGATGTACAGGTCGGCTGCCTTACCGCCGCCGGGGCCGACCTCGCCTTCCCCGGCGAGCTGGATCCTCGTGCCGTCTTCGACACCCGCGGGAATCTCGAATGTGAGGGTCCGACGGGCGCGCACACGCCCGTCGCCGGCGCATTCGGGGCAAGGGTGGGGCAGCAGAGTGCCGAACCCTTTGCACCTTCGGCAAGGCTTCGAGACAAGGGTCTGGCCGGTGAAGTCCCGGCTTCTCGTCCTTTGACCGCGTCCTTGACAGGTCTCACACGGCTGCGGCTGCGTCCCCGTCGCTGTCCCTGCACCCGTACAGGTCGGGCACACGATCGCGGTGTCGACCTGAATCTTTCTCGTGGTGCCGAACGCCGCTTCCGCCAAGTCGACTTCGAGGCTGATGACGGCGTCCAGGCCGGAGCGGACACGGGGCAGGGGGTACTGCTGCTCCGGCCGCTGCCCGGTGTCAGCTCCGGTCTCGGGGGATGCCGCTGAAGGCTCGGCGGCGGAGCGTCGTCCGTCTTCGCCGGTTGCCGTGTTTCCTGCAGCGGCGCCATTCCGTCGCCCCGCGTAGGAGGCGTCCCGAGGCGGGACGTGACCGTTCCGCCCGGGCGGCCCCCAGACGTCACGCGCGCGCCCCGGGCCGCCGACCGCCCGCGCGATGGTCACTTGGTATTCCAAGTCGGCCCACATGCGAGGCCGCTGTTTCACTCCGGCGCGGTGCAGCGACTCGTAGACGTAGTCGTACAGCTCGGTGACCGTGATCCGGCCGTCACGGTTCAGGTCGGCCGCTCCCGTGGCCAGCCCCTCTATCAGCGCGCCTGTGAAGCGTGACGGCTGCGGCACCTTGCTCTCGACGCGCTCGCCCTCCCATGCGTACTCGGTCCGACTCGTCGCGGTCAGAACAGCTCTGCCGTGGCCGCAGAGTGCGTCGCGCACGTGGACTTGGTCGTCGCCCTTCGCACCGGGAAGGAACGCTCCGCTGTAGCAGCAGTCGAGCAGAACGACGATCGTGCGGGCCCGGCAGCGTTCCATGCGTTCGCGCAGGAAGGCGGCCGGGACAGCGGTGGAGGCCGGCAGGTCGCGATCCGTGTCGCGCGCGGCCAGGTACAGGTGGCCCTCATCATCTTTGATGCCGTGGCAGGACACGTGCAGGAGGAGCAGATCGTCGCGACTGCGGTCCCGGAAGAACCGCTCCAGCGCGCGCATAACCTCGTGGGCCCGGGCATCCTTCAACTGCTCGGTGCGAAAGCCGCCGACGCGGGGATCGGAGAGTACGCCGGCGAGGCCGGCACAGTCCTGGCCGGGGGAGCGCAGCCCGCTGAGGGTCCGGTCGTCGTACGTACCGGTTGCGATGAGGAGAGCGTCCCTGCGACCCGTGCCCAAGGGAGAGTCGGCCATGGCGTCCGGCCTACTCTCGAACAGCGGGCGGCTCGACCCTTTCGCCCGTCGCCCCCGTGGGAGCGCCGGGAGCCGGGGAGTCCTCGACGGGTGCGGTGCGAGGTGCGACGCCCTCCAAGTAGGCGTTCACCAGGCGCTCTTGCTGCTCGGTCGAGGCGTGGCGGAGTTCGATGGTACGGCCGTCGATGTCGACCGTGACGGTACGCACGGGGCGGTTTTGCATCCACGTCTCCACCACGCGCAGCGCGGCCCGGAGCACGGCGGGCGCGAGACTGACGACCAGGGCGCCGGCCGCGAGGAGCTCGCCTGGCTTGGCGCCATCGGGGACGTTTCCCTCGGCGCGTCCCACCTGGACGTCATCCACGTCTAGTTCGAGCAGCCGTCGCCGCAGCTGCCTGGTGAGCTCGTCGAGCTCCTCCCGGTCCACATCTGCCGCACCCGACACCGTCAGACGCATACTGCTGGCTGCCCCCATGTAGTCCTCCTGTGCAACAGCGGTTCTCAGTGTAGGGGGGAAGGCCAGTCTCAGACCCGCCAGTTGAAGCGGTGCGCTCACACCACCGCCGCGGGCCTGCCGTAACGGACCGTCCTCCTGCCGGCGCCCCCGCCCCCGGGCGGCGCGCCGCCAACGGCTTCACCGCCATCCCCTGCGCGACCCGAGACAGAGCGAACCGGCCATGCCGGTCGTGGCACCCTCGCACGGGAGTCCGCCTAGCCACCCGGCACCGGCATGACCTTCCCTGCACCCTTGGCCAGAAACGGCGGGCCGGCGCCGGGCACCGCGCAAACTCCCTGTTTCACCGGCTTCACCCAGGAGAGACAGACACACGATGGAAGCAACGCCGCCCCGTCAAACCGGACCACGACGGCACCACGGTGGGACACTAACCGGCTTCCGGTGCGTCGTAGGAGAACTTGTACCCGGTGAAGTCGGTGACGTGGACGTATCCGATGCGCTGGTAGAGGGCGTTGCTCGTGGGGCTGGTCGGGTCTGCGAACAGGACGACGTCCGTCGCGCCCGCGGTCAGCGCGGCCCTGCTCACCTCGACGGTCACGGCACCCGCGTAGCCGCGACCCCGGAGGTGGGCCGGGGTGTAGACGGGGTCCACCCGGACCACGCCGCCCACCATCGACGTCGAGCCCGCCATGGGCACGGGAATGCCGTCCGGTGTCTCCCAGAAGGTGAAGTGCTTGTCCGCGAAACGTGTATCGGCCCAGGAGCCGGCGTCAATGGCGCCTATGGAGACGTTCTCTCCGACATCGACGCAGAACTCACGGCACCAGCGCACGACGTGCGCATGGTCCTTCGCTCCCGCGACGCGGCCCCGGCCATCGGGGCGCGGCTGTGGTGGGGTGAGCGTGCCGAGACGGTAAAGATGAGTCCGCCAGAAGGGTATCGGCGCTGCCCCCGTCTGCCGCTGCCATATCTCGGCGAAAGCGGTGGCGGTGTCGTGGTCCGCGATGACGTCGGAGGGGGAGTGGCCGAGGCCGGCCAGGTGGGCGGCGAGGGTGCCGGCCTGCTCGGCAGAGAGAGGGGGGTGAGGCTCAGGCGGCCGCGCGGAGTGCGATAAAGGATGGCGCGGACCTCGCCTCCTGACTCCAGTCGGCCGAAGACGGCGGATTCGGCACCGTGTGCGTCCGCCCCCGTGTTCGCAGTTTCTCGATGTCCGTCAGTGGTGTGTTGTGCAGGGCGGGCCGCGAGCGCAGGAAGTCTCCCGCTCGGGCGAGGAAGTCGTCGACGTCTTCAGTGAGGTGCCAGTCGTCCGGGAGCATGCTTCATGATCCCGGGTGTACTCGATTCGGGGGAGCACGTGCTCGGACAGGCACCGACGCCGCGACTCGTCCAGCGCCTTTCAGCCACGCGACGTGACCCATGGCAGGTGTGCGTGCCGCCGTACCGCGTCGGCGTCTGTGCGTCCGGGTTTCCTCGGGGCGCTTATGGCGGATGCCTCCTTCGGTGCCTTCTGGGCCGCGCGCGCCGGTGTACACCGGGCTGGAGTTCGCGGCCACCCCCGAGGAGGCCGTCGACATCGTCAGCGGGCTGTGGTGCGGAACTTCTTCGCGGGCTCGGCCAGGGCTTCGCGCACGTCTGCAGTGCCCGTCCCACCGCGCGTCGCGCGGGCCTTGTCGACCGACTCCTGCAGCGCGCCCACAAGGTCCACGAGCTGATCCGGCCGGGCCGCCGGCGCCGGCTCCGGGGCTTTCGGCGGCCGGTGACCTTGCTTGCTGTCGGGCGGAGGGAGCAGATTCCGCCGAGGCGAGAGCGGGGTTCCCCGAGAAAAGGTTCCTGGTGTGGCAATGCCTCTAGGCTTTGGGGTCCATGGGGCGGTCTCACAGTGTGCGGGTGCCCGCGGTCTTGAGGAGAGAGCGGTATGGGACATCCGGTGGATGTGAAGATCGATCTGGACCGTGATGTGTTCCTGCGGACGCTGGTGCGGGAGCTGGCGACGTCGTTGGAGTCGGTGATCGGCCTGGAAGAGGCATCCGGCTACATCAGCCTGGTGGGCCAGGCGGTGGGAACGCAGATCGACGAGATGTATCTCAAGGCGCTTGGCGTGGACCGGCTGTCGGTGGAGCAGGTTGCGGAGGCGCTGGTGGATCTCAAGCGGCGCATCAACGGCGATTTCTTCGTCATCGAGCAGGACGACACGAAGATCGTGCTCGGCAACCGGGCCTGTCCGTTCGCGGAGAAGGTACTGGGCCGTGAGTCGATGTGCATGATGACGTCGAACGTGTTCGGGACGATCGCCGCCCGCAATCTCGGCTATGCCGGCGTCGAGTTGCAGGAGACCATCGCCCGCGGTGATGCCGGCTGCCGGGTCGTGGTTCATCTGGTGCCCGGCGCGGGTCCGATGACCCGGCGTGAGTACTTCGCTGACGCGGAGTTGCCCGACGGCGGCGCGAGCACCGGTATGGTGCCTGCGTGAACCCTGGCCTGTTCGAGGCCATCACCAGAACCCTGCCGCACCCGGTCGTCCTGTGCGCCGGGGACGGCACGATCCTGGCGGCCAATCCTGCTGCTACCACCTCGGTCTCGCAGCTGTGCACAGGCGCCAGTCTGTATGCCCTCGTCCAGGACGATGCCGGTGTCCTGCGGACACACCTGGGCAACTGGCTGCGCAGCGGCAGTCCGCTGCCCGGCGCGCTCGTCCTGAAGGACAGCGACGGCAACGGGGTGCGTTTCCGCTGCCACGGCGCCCGCGCCACCTGGTGGCAGGGGCCCGGAGCGGTGGTGCAACTGCATCTGCACCGCCTGGACCAGGCCGACCGGTTCGCCGTTCTCAGCCGGGAAGTTGCCGCACTCAACCGGGAAGTCGTCATCCGGCGCACCGCGGAAGCCCAGCGTGAGCAGCTGCTGCGGGCCGAGCAGGCCGCCCGTGCCCGCCTGCAACGCCTGTATCAGCTGACGGCGGCGCTGGCGTCATCGGCAACCCTGGCCCAGGTCGCCGAGGCCGTGGCCCGCACCGCAGCGCGGGTGCTGGACGCCGAGGGCGTGACCCTGGAGCTGCATTCCCGGCGCCTGGTGCCCGCCCTGGAGCCGGGCGAGGATCTGCGCGTCCTGTCGAACACGGCCTGGAGGGACCTCGACCAGGGACAGGACAGCGCGCGGCCCGAGGCCGATGGAGCACTGCGGGTTGCGCTGGAAGCCGACGGTGTGGTGCTGGGCGCCCTCGCGGTACGGCCCGGGGATGCGGGGGCGCCGGAGGCGGAGCACCTGACCGCAGTGGGCCAGCAGATCGCCCAGGCGGTACGCCGCGCCGGGCTGTACGAGCACGAACACCGTGTCGCCGAGCGCCTTCAGCTCAGCCTCCTGCCCCAACTGCCGGATGTGCCGGGTCTGAAGGTGGCGACCTGCTACGCACCCGGCAGCGACATGGTTCTGGTCGGCGGTGACTGGTACGACCTCTATACCCTCGACGACGACCGCATCGGCCTGTCGATCGGCGACGTGGCCGGCCACGGCCTGCCCCAGGCGGCCGTCATGGCACAGGTCATCGCCGCCCTGCGCGGAATCGTCGTGCGCTGCGGCGACCGGCCGTCCGTGGTGATGTCCGAACTGAACGCGTACCTGCACCGCTATCACCGCGGCCAGATGGCCACCGCCTGCTATCTGCTCTACGACCGGCGCGCACGCACCCTGACCTACGTCAAGGCCGGTCATCCTCCGCCGCTCGCCGTCTGCTCCGACGGCTCCAGCCGCTACCTGGACGGCCCTGTCTCACCCCCGGTGGGACCCATACCCGGCGCCCGCTACCACCAGGGTGAAACCACCCTGACCGAGGGCGAGGCGGTCCTGCTCTACACCGACGGCCTGATCGAACGCCGAGCGGAGCCCCTGGACACAGGCCTGGCCCGGCTCACCGAAACGGCCCGCCAGGGCGTCGGCATGAACGTGCACGACCTGTGCCGGCTGTTCCTCAACCACCAGCCCGACGCCACCTATCTCGACGACCGTGCCCTGCTTCTCGTCCGGCCGGAGTAAGACGTCGACCACGGGGGCATCGTCTGGTGCCACCGCCGAACGGTGGCGCCGCAAGGCCATCGCAACCGGCGCTACCACCGGCGGGGTAAACCTGAACCGGGTTGTCGCGCGGCAGTGGCCCATCCTGCTCAGCCGCAGCCGGCTCGAATGCGGTCGGCCTCTCCCCGCGACCGAAGCGAACATTGCACCACTGGAGTGCCGTGCGCTGGGCTGGTGACCTGCACCTGAGCCACGACCGCGCCGGCCGGCAGGATTCGTCCAGGCGCTTGAACCACAGCCGTCCGGCCCGGCCGCTGTCCGCGCCGGCCACTGGAGCGCACAGCCGGGCCAGTGCTCGAAGTGGCCGCCGCCAGGTGCTGAAGATCAGGCGCGCAGAGCGTCGACGACCGTGGAATGGCAGGCGATGACCGGTCGGAGACCGACGATCTCGATGAGCCGCGAGACCGAGGGGCTTGGACCCGCCAGCCGCAGCCAGCCGCCGAGGCTTTCCGCGGCCTGATGAGCGGTGATGAGGGCGTTGATGCCGCTGGAGTCCATGAACGTGACACCGCTGACATCCAGCACCGTTCGCTGCGCGGCAGTGTCGTGCGAGGTCAGGGCTTGGAGGAGCTGCGGGGCGCTGTCGTGGTCGATTTCACCGCCCACAGTCACCACGTTGACGCCCTCGTTGCAGGTCTGGGTGATCGACAATCGGTTGCTCCCTGCTTGCCTATCGATGTCTTCCACACTCTCCTCAAAACCCGTCGGTGACGCCGTCAAGCAGCACCTCCTCAGCGAAGAGCTGCTCGCGCATGGTACTGGTAATGCACCCGGATGGTCCTGTCACAGGTACATGCTCCGCGTGCGTGGTCTCCGCCCGGGTACACGACGCACAGGGACGGGGTGACAAGTGTCAGGTCGGATGGACAGGCCCGAAGGCGAGTGTCGTGGGGGCCTGGGCGCCTCAGGCATAGAGACGACGATCGCCCTGTCCGGTGACGGAAGTTGCATCGCCGAAGCACGCCACCGAGCCACCGCCTTTCTCACACAGGACGACGTCGAAGACCGCTTCAGGGTGCCGGCACGCATCGTGGATCTGACTCAGCTGGTGGTCAGCGAGCTCGTCACCAACGCCTGCAAGCACGCACCCGGACCCATCCGTGTGCAGCTGCACCTGGTCGGCAGGGAGGTGAAGGTGACGGTCTGGGACAGGGATCCGTTTGTGCCGGCCGCATGGGCCGCAGACCCGCACCGAGTGGGCCAGCATGGTCTGGAGATCGTGAAGGCCGTCACGGAGGAGCTCACCGTCGTGCGGGAAGGCGTGGGCAAACGCATCACCGCAAGGATCCTCCTGGATCCCCCTTCCGCGCACGACACCCGCCGAACAGCGATCTGAAGCCGACAGCGAAGTCAGCGGTGGGCGAGCACAGTCCGCGGCCCTGACGGTGCTGCCGCCGACGGGGTACGGATGGCGCGGGGGAGTACGCCTTGTCGCCAGGACCGCTTTCGGGCTCCCTGCGCCTGCCACTCGGTGAACCTTCTCGGCCGAGTCGTGGCCCGGGCGGCGTTGGCCACCCGTGGGCGGGTACTAGCGCGGCGAGACGGACGGCCGCGGCAGGAGGAGACGACGTGAGCGATTCATCATTGAGGGCGGTGGGCTGGGCTCGTTCGCTGCCGCTGGACTCCAGCATCAAGGCGGCGCGTGACTGGACACGCGATCATCTCCGTTCGCTGGGCTGGACGGAGTCCGCGCCGGAGACCGTGGACGCCGTCCTGCTGACCGTTTCGGAACTGGTCACCAACGCCCACGTACACGCGCACAGCGCGGCCGACCTGGTGCTGACGTGGGACAGCACCTGTCTGCACGTGACCGTCCACGACAGCTCGCCCCGCCTGCCGACCCCGCGCCCCCCGGACACAGAGCGTTCGGGCGGCCGGGGCATGCTCCTCGTCGACGCGCTGGCCCACACCTGGCAGGCGCGCCCCTGCCCGGAGGGCAAGATGGTTCACGCCTGCTTCCGCCCGCCCGCCTCCGGCTGACACGACGACAGGCGGGCCGCACCGAGTTGCCCGTGATCCGATACCCGTGCGGTGCCGCCTCCCCCGCGCCACCGGCCCATCGCTTCCGCGACAGGCGCAGACCTGCTCGTGCACCCAGGGCCGCGGCCTGGTGCCCCTCGCGCCGACGTGTCCGGCATGAGGACCAGGGTCTGGCCGTAGCGAAACTCCCTGAGCGCCACGACCGACCCGCCCCACACTCGGTGGCCCATGAACAACGGATCAGCGGACCACTTTGCTTGATCACGTCATGGGCAGCGAAGAAGAGACTCCCGAGGGGGACCGATGGTTGCGCCGCAAAAGAAGGCCGCCGCCGAGGTGTTCGTCGTTGGTGTCGGCGAGGGTCACCGTCTCCTGGCCGACCAGTCTGTGGGGATGAGACGTCCATCGGCTGCGGCAGTGTCCGGGGCACGCGCGATGCCTTTACGGCGGCGAGCCGCCCGATCACATCCACGAAATTCATACCGCTTCGAATAGTGACAAAATCGAGGTGCTGGAGATCCGACGCGGCCTGATCTCCCGAGTGGTGGTCTTCCTGAACCCAGAGCTGTTTCCCCACTTCGGCGTCCCGCGCATGTTGTCGGGAGCGGTCGCATGAGCCCGCCGCGCCGGCCGCACCCGCTGGACCTGCTCGTCCAGGCATCCGAGACGGCGCTGGACAGCCTCGACCGCGCCGCTCTCGCCGCCCCGGACGCGCCCACTCCCTGCACCCCATGGAACCTCGCCATGCTGGTGCGGCACTTCACCGACTCCACCGCCTCGACCCGGGAGATTCTGACCGGCATGGCTCCTGGGGGCCGTCGGAGCCCGGCTGCGCGCCGGCCCGGCACGAGCTGCGCCGGCTCCAGGCCGCTGGGGCGGGCATGCCCCGTGAGACGGCCCGGGTGCGCTGGGGAGCTCTGCTGGGAAGCTACGAACTGACTCTGCACGCCTGGGACGTGAACCAGTCCACCGGGTGCGACGGCCCCCTGCCACCGACGCTGGTGGAGGCACTGCTCACCTTCGCCCCGCTGGTCACAGAGGGCGTGGAGCGTACCGGCCTGTTCGCGGCTCCCCTCCCGCCGCCCCGCCCCGCCCCGACCATCCGACCGACCGACTGCTCGCCCTCTTCGGACGGCAGTCCCTGCACGCAGGCCGACACCGGTAGGAAGGCCTCACATCGCTGAACGCCGACGCGGCTCACCACCGAGCGGCCGGTGGTCGCCCTCCGGCTGCCGAGCGATTCTTGTACACAGCGAAGCGTCTTGCAGCAAACCACAGCATTACCATCAGCCTTGGCATGCTCGACATCCGCCGCGCGACAGGAAGATCTGTCGAGGTGACATCCTTGCCGTGTGCTCCTGCCCTCCAGTTCCCCGCAGACCCGGCGACTTGAGTGCGTCCGCATCGCAGACCCCAGGGGGTCCCACCAGTGGACGGGCATTGCGGGAACGACCACCGGAACGTGGTTCGACAAGGAAGCCCTGGAGATCCTCGACCTCGTGGCCGACCTGCCGATGGGCGACGTCATGCGCTGCTTCATGCCCGGATACGGCATCCGAGCCCACGACGCCGATCAGGTCCTCTTCGAGATCGCCTTCTGCTTCCAATGCCACAACGCACTCATCTTCCAGCCCGCCCCTCACCAGCGACGCGAGCTCGTCGGCTTCAAAGCCGACAGCCGACGCGCCCAAGACCTCCTGGCGCTGTTCAAGGCCTTTGAGTTCCGTAGATGATCCACCACGACACGCCGAACCCAGCCGAATCAGACAGCACTTCAGCTTCAGTCTGACCGCAGAGCAGATTGATCCGGAGCCCACGCCATCAAGATCAGTTCGGTCAGGTGCCTGCATCCGCTGCCCCTTCGTGCGGATCAACCCGGACACGCTTTCGTGCGGATCAAGCCGGACACGCTGGACCGGCTCGACGAGATCGTGGGAGGAGGTGGGGGCAGGGATGACGGGCAAACCGGCGTCCGCACCCTGCACTCGGCCGCCGACCATCGCATGCGACTGGGCCGACGCTCCACAGACGTTCACGCCCGCCTCGAACCAGCAGCCCTCGAGCCGGAGAGCGTGGGCCCTGTGCCGAATCCGGCCCACCATCGAGTGGCGGAACGGAGGAAGAGGGCGTGTACGTCGTGCGACCGAACGTGTTTGCGGCACGGGGGAGGGGCAACGCGAAGTCCATGACTGAACCGAAGAAGGAGACGCACGAAGAGCGCGCCGCCGGGCGTGCGACCGCATCCAAGACCCGGCGCGCGGCGGACAAGGCGACCGCCCCCCCTGCACGGGCCGCAAAGGCTGCCGCGGACACGGGGTCTGACGCCGCGTCGGCTGCCAAGTCCGAGGCCGAGCGCTCCGCCGGGGCGGTCGCCGGGGCGGTGCACGGCGTGGCCGGTGCCGCCGAGGCGGGTCGCCGGACACTCGTCACGGCGACCGGTCAGGTCGCGGCTACGGCCAGGGTGGCTACGGGACATGTCGCGACCACGGTGAAGACGGCCTGGGCGGTGATTGCTCACCAGAAGCTGCTCGCCGCCGGTGTCGGAGCGAGCGTGACGGCGCTGACGGCCGCGTCGTATGCGGCGGGCCGCCGCTCTGGCCGACGTGCCCTTGGCCCGATCACCAGGCTCACCGGCGGCAGGATTTGACGTCTCACACGGGCGGTGGGCCGGCGGGCCCACCGCGCGGAGCCCGCGCGAGGGCCAGCGGTCGGTCCCACGACCCCTCCTGAACAACTGCTCGGGTCGGTGCCACGATGAACCGCCCCTGCGGGGGCACACGCCCTAAGTGATCTTCGTCGAAGAGCGCTTAGGAGGAATCATCACCGTGTCTGTGCCCGTCCGCCCGCTACGGCCCGTGCCCGGTCGTCGTCGTTTTGATCTGCGTACGACGGCCTTTTTCTTCATCCTTCTCGCCCTATTGTTGGGTCTGGCGGGACTGGTGGCCCGTACTGCTGTGGCCGCGGTGGAGCGCCGCCCCGTCTGGGCGGTGATTCTGCTTCTTCTCGGTGCCGCCGGCGTGGTTGCCTGCTACCGCGGCCGACGTCGCTGGTCGGCAGGCAGACTCCTGTGGCGTGCCACCGAGGCGCTTGAGGAGGCGGCTGAGAGAGCGGCCGATGCGCTTGAAGAGACGCCTGTTGCCGGCCCGGCGGGGGTCGCCGGCCCGCCGGGGGCGTCCGGTGTTGCTGCGGTGGAGGAGACGCTCGTCCTGGAAACGGCTTTTGCCCCGGAGATCATGGACTACGCGGTCCTGGATCCGGACGAATTCGAGCAGGCGATAGCCGATCTGTGTGTCCGTGACGGTTGTGCGGACGTCGAAGTGGTGGGCGGCGCGGGCGACTTGGGTGCAGACGTCACGGCGGTGGCGCCGAACGGATACCGCCTTGTCGTCCAGTGCAAGCGGTACGGCGACGGCAATAAGGTCGGTTCCCAGGATCTCCAGCGCTTCGGCGGCACCTGCTTCACCGTCCACCGGGCCGACGTCGCTGTCCTGGTCACCACGGGTGAGTTCACGGCACCGGCCGTCGAGTACGCGCGGCAGTGCGGGATCGTGTGTGTGGACGCCGAGGGGCTACGGGCGTGGCACTTCGGTACGGGGCCCCGCCCGTGGGAGCTACCGGGCGAGGGCTGACCCCGCGAGGTGGCCGTGGTCCGGGGCCCGTTGCGAAAACGGAAGGCAAGCCCGGAAACCTGCCCCGCCCCGCCCCGCCCCTGCCCCCGCGCACGCGCTCGGAAGCGGTTGTCGCCGTCCGGAGAGGCTGATCGGGGCCGCTCCGCGTTCTCTGCTCCGCCTGCCCGCACTTGCCAGGGGGCGACGACCTGCCATGACTGCAGGTGTCGTGAGGGGGCCTGCATGGGTGGCGAGTCAGACGCTGTCGCCGTTCGGGGTGGGCGAGCAAGGGCGCACCGCCGCTGCGCTGTGTTGATCGGTCGGCAGGGTACAGCGGCTGATCTTCACGTTGCGTAGATGGTCTGTTGTGCCCAGACGGTCTGTCCTCCGGTGGAGTAGCGGACGCCCCGGCTGTTGGTGAGCGTGGCGATGAGCAGCCCTCGTCCGGACTCGTCGATGGTGCGGGTGTGCCACACGTGGGGTGTGCTGGTGGGGGCGTTGCTGACGTCGCAGGCCAGGGCTTGGTCGTGGATCAAGCGCAGCCGGAGGGGCCGGGGTGCCGTGGCGGACCGCGTTGTGGACGCGTTCGCCGGCGATGAGCCCGGTGGTGAAGACGGCGCGCTGTTATGGCGGTCGGTGGCGGTGTCGTGGCGGGCCGTGATGCCCCCGGGTTTCCGCCTGACCTGGTTTGGGGGGTGGGAGGGGTCGGTTTTTCAGGAAAAAGGGGGTGATGCGGCCCATAGGGCCCATATCACGTCCTATCGAGGATCGTAGGAGGCACCTGCGGCAAACCAGGCAGATCGATCCCTAAATGACCGATTTAGAAGAGTTTCTCCTAGCTTAGGTAGTACGTCACATTCTTGCTTCGGTGTCGGCGGGCCGCTAACCATGTTGGTTGTTGCTACAAGCCGCGAGGCCAGGCCGGGCATTGATCGCCGGACGCGCCCGCTGCGCCGTGCAACACAGGGGCTTCACCCGACGCCCTGCAGGCCGCGACCGATATTCGGCCGGCGCCTCGAAGACGTTTTACAGGAGAGTCCCTTCCGCATGACCGCGATCACCGCACCCCGCCGCCTTGCCCGCCTGCGCACCCTCGCTCTGACCGGCATCGCCACGACCGGCGCCGCGGCCGCCGCCCTCACCCTGATGCCGACCTCTGCGCACGCTGCCGAAGCACCGCAGACCGCCCACAGCGTCACGGCTCCCTCGCACGACAGCCACACCGACCCCGGCGGTGCGGGCAACCTCGACGGCTGGATCAAGAAGTCCCTGGCCATCATGAAGGACAAGGGCATCCCCGGCAGCTACGAAGGCCTGCGGCGCAACATCATGCGCGAGTCCGGCGGCAATCCCAACGCTCAGAACAACTGGGACGTCAACGCGCAGAAGGGGATCCCGTCCAAGGGGCTGCTGCAGGTGATCGACCCCACCTTCAACGCCTACCACGTTGCCGGAACCGCCCACAGCGTCACCGACCCGGTCGCGAACATCACCGCGGCCGCCAACTACGCCGCGCACCGCTACGGCTCCATCGACAACGTCAACTCCGCCTACTGAGCCACCCCCCTGTAGCCCGGTGTGCCGGGCGCGGACGATGCGCGCCCGACGCCACCGCAATGGGCCTTGTCGGCCGCGCCCGCGATCGAGCACTCTCCAGGTGCCGGCCCCCTTGCGGAAAGTTCGCGTGGCGACCGATCCGACGCCGACCTCCTCACTCCGCCCAGGCGGCCGCAGCACGTCCGCTCGCTGGCAGGAAGCGCTCGACGGCATGGTGCCGGCGAAGGCCGGCGGGCTCCTGAGCGCGGCAATGAGCCGCCGATCCAGCAGTGGTAGGCCTGCGCCGAGTTGAAGATGCGGTCGAGGTTGACGACCGGGAGGAATCTGCAGGCGTTCTCCGACCGGGCGAAGGCCTGGGCATCCGATGATGGCGGCGGTGTGACGGTCGTCGAAGTGCAAGACATGCAGCGGCAGTCACCAGTAGAGCGCTCACCCCGGCTACCCCGGCGACACTGCGACAGTCCCGAGGTCAGCGAGGGACAGAGGTCGGGATCGGGGCTGACTGCGCCGACGGCTGCTCTACCTGCAGGACGGCCGAGGCTCGGCGCTGGCGCTGCGCGCCGACACCAGCGGCCACGTGTGGACGGCCCACCCTCGGAGTACTCCCGGCCCCGACCGTCGTCGACGCCTCCGGGGTGTCGATCGGCTTCGCAGGCATCGCCTGGCACTACCGCACCCTCAAGACCGCCGCCGAACTGCAGCGCTTCGAGGTGCCCGGCGTCTCAGGCGCCTACGGTGACCCGGTCGTGCTGGGCGCCGGCGCGGTCTGGATGCGCAGCAGCGACAGCGACACCCGGCATCGCCACGTCCAGGGTCCGGCTCTTCGTGCCCGGCGCCGAAGGCGCCCTGATCGCCTTCGGCAAGGGATAGGGATAGGGATAGGGATAGGGCGGCGCACTTCCCGACGGTCCAACGCTGCTTCACCGTGAGCCGTGCTCGGCCGATCGAGTGGCAGCGAGGCATGCGCGGGCTCAGTCCTCGATCAGTTCCAGGTCGTTCCGGCTGGGCCAGAGCAACGGTGCGCGTGCGGTCAGTCCAGAGCGGAACCGCTGCCGGTCGACGGTCGCCTCGAGAACCGGCGGCAGACGCGCCGGCCGGTGAACGGGCTTCACTGGTGGGCCACCCTGGCGCTGGGGGGCGCCTCTCCAAGAGGCGCTGGTACGCGCGCCGATCCGTGTAGGTGCTGGGGGGCGAGGTGGTGAGGGGCAGGTCGGCTGCCTCCTTGAGCGTGCGCGGGCAGCGGTCCGACGATTGCGGTCCTGCTGCTGGGCCGGGCGTGTCCCCGCGCGGGCTGATCTTGCGTATGCGGGCGGGGCGTGGGGGTGTGACACGCGTCGGGGGCGGCCCCGGTCACGGTACCTCCCCCCACACCAGTGACTTCTTCCCATCAGGGCAGACCAGTGTCCTTGACCGATTCCTCGGCCTGGCGGGCGTTGCCCGCTGCCCCGGCCGTGCGACCCTTGGCGACCAGGATCTCGTTGCCCGTGGCGCATCCGGCTGCCTGGGCGGCCTTGCCGATTGTCTGTTCGGCTGGCGCGGGCCTTCTCGCCGGCGGCCATGCTGCTCACGTTCCTCGAATGCCGATATCGGGTGTTGGCTGTGCGCATGACCCTTCAGCGGTGCTGGTAAACCAGGGGGCAGAGCGACACAGTGCGTCCTCCATGACGTAGCTCCGAGGCGTGAGATGTGGGGGGGGAGGGGGAACGTCACAGGGCGCGCGCGTGCCCGTCGTCGCCTGGAATTAACTCGCATTTTGTGTGCTTGTAGGGGTGAAGTAAGGGCATTCGATGGCCAGGAGGTTGATGACAATGGTTCCCCTGCTTCTGGTTCTTCTTCTGGCTCTGATCCTCTTCGGTGCGGGCTTCGCGCTGAAGGCGCTGTGGTGGATCGCGGTGATCGTGCTCGCCGTGTGGCTGCTGGGCTTCGTGGTCCGGCCCGCCGGTAGCGGTGGCCGCAAGGGTCGCTGGTATCGCTGGTAGACAAGGGCGTCTCGGCACGAGAGGGATGCCAGGCGTGCAATGACGGGGGTCCCGGCCGGACGGCGGTTTCTAGGGATCGTCGCAACACGTGGTCGTGTTGATCAGGCCGCGAGCAGTTTATGGCAGGCGCTCGGCTGGGGTTTCCCAGCCGAGCGTTTTGCGTGGACGGCGGTTGAGCTGGTCGGCGACAGCGGCCAGGTGCTCGGGGGCGTCCACGGACAGATCGGTGCCATGGGGAAAGTACTGGCGCAGCAAGCCGTTGGTGCTCTCGTTCGAGCCGCCCTGCCAGGGGCTGGCCGGGTCGCAGAAGTAGACCGGGATGGTGGTGGCGGGGGTGAACTCGCCGTGCCGGGCCGTCTCGGTGCCCTGGTCCCAGGTCAGGGACTGCATCGGCTGGGGGGCAGGGTCTGGAGGGTGGCTGCCAGGGTGGTGAGGACGGCTTCGGCGCTGTAGCCGCCGTGCAGGTGCAGGTGCAGGTGCAGGTGCAGGTGCCTGACGTAGCGGGTTGCGCGTTCGACCAGATGCCGATGGCGGACTTGCCGTCCTTGCCGATGGTCAGGTCGCCCTCCCAGTGGCCGGGCACGGCCCCGGCCCTCGGCTTCGGCGGGAGGGTCGCTGGTCACGATCATCGGTGTGGTGAAGCGGGGTCGGCGGCAGTTGGCCTTGCGCTGGGGCCTACTACGGGCCCGCCCGCTGCGCAGAGCGCCGGCGAGCTCGCGCCGCAGCCGGCCTCTGCCCTGGACGTAGAGCGCCTGGTAGACGGTCTCTTGGACCACGTGCATCTCGAAGTCCATCGCACCCTTGAGCTGAGGTGTTGCGACGACCACCAGAACTCAAGGGAACGGCCGGGCCCCACGCATGCGAGAAGACACCCTGGGGTTCAGGTGGCAGGGAGAGATCGGGCTTATCGGACGCACCGGAGGGTACGTGAGCAATGCACCGGCCCGGCAGAATCAGCAGTGGAACCCTGCGCCTCCGATCTCTGCGGGGCCGGTGTACCGGCCCCGCAGATGAGCGCCGCTCTCGCCGCCCACATCGCTTCCACGCTGCGACGGCCTCCTTGTTGACGCTGAGTAGATTCGCCGGCACGACAGCTCGTGACACACAGACGACGAAGACCGGCGATCCGGTGAACTCGGCCCACGTCGCCACCGGCTCAGCCCGTCTCTCTGACTCCTGCAGAGGACCGGTGGGAGATGCACGACAGTGAACCGGTCGAGTGTGGCAGCGGACGAGCTGCCGGTGCCGGGGACAGGACGTGGCGGCGCGCCTTGGGCTGGCGGATGAAGCACGGTGCGTCACTTGCGCTGGATTGAGGCCGGTGCGCGCGGGCACGCGCACCTCGGGGTGGTGGATGCCCCGCCAACCAGGCGGGGGTGGCCGACAGGGGAGAGGTGAGTGAGGATGGCCAGCCGATCGACGGCGGCGTCGAAACAACGGTCCCAACCATTGGAACGCGGTGGCGTCCCGACGCCACCGCTGCGGCCCGGCGGCTACGATCCGGCTGACTACGTCGCGTATGTGGTGCGCAGCGCCGGAAAGGCCAAAGTGTCACCCCTGCTCGTGATGACCGTGCTGCACAATGAGGCGTACAAGCCGCACCATCCGCTGCTGGAGCGGCTGTGGCAGTGGTGGAAGCCCGGGGCGGCCTTCGGAGTGGCCAACATGCACCGTGCGACGTTCGAGCGGGTTCGGCGAACGCACGGCCTGTCGGAGCGGTGGCAAGACCTTCGCGACGATCCCGCTCTCGCCATCCATGTGGCGGCCTTGCATCTGAAGGACCTGGACCGGAGCCTCCCCAAGCGGCACGTGCGCCGCTACACCCGCGACGAACTCCTCGCCCTGGGCTACAACGCGGGCGAACGCAATATGCGCGCCTTCGCCCGGGGCGTCCCGCCGGGTCCCATGGCGCGGTCGTACTTGCGCCGTTTCCGTGCATACCGAAGCCGGGCCGCCGAGGTCTTGGCGGACCGTGGCGGGCCGCGCGACGCCTTGGCCGGCTGAGCCGCCGCGGTCGTCGATGGTCGCCCCCGTAACTGGGGCCCACCAGCGTCGAACCATCGGGGCCGACCCCCATCATCCTGCCGGGCCCGATGCTCATCGGGACGTCCCATCCAGCGCATGCCGCGATGCGGAGAGCTGTGCCACGTGCTCGGGAGACAGTGTCGCGGCCCTGCTGAGTGGTTGCTGACCCATGCCCCCAGCCGCAGCTCCCGCTCCTCGCCGACGATCCGCTCGACGTGCTTGCGTGGTACGCGGAAGTGACCTTCCCTTTGGTAGTACTGCCGTGGCGGCGGCGTAGTTCAGGCGCCCACTTGTCGGCCCGTGTGCGGCGCGGCTTCGGTCTCTCGTCCTCGATCGGCGGCTTGGATGCTGATGATGTGTTCGCACATCCACTGCTGCACGATGGTGAGCTTGTCCCAGCCGAGCCCAGCCGAGCCGAGACCAGCCGAGCCCAGCTGAGCCGGACCGACCGCACCCCAGCGCCCCAGATCCTCGCCCTGGCGTACGACGGCACCCGGCTCGGCCGGCCAGCGCACCGCGGGCCTCCAGGCCAAGGGTGCCCGGCTCGTGGGGCGGTGCCGACCGGCGAAGGACCCGGTCCGAGCGCATCCGGCCCAGCACCTGCACTGGCAGGTAGCCCAGCGGGAAGGCCAGCCGGGGCACGTCGTGTCCGGCATCCACCACGATGAGGATGTCCGGGTCGCCGCCCTTCCACTGCCCGGCCTCCACCAGCCGCTCGACCAGCTCACGCATCTGCCGGGCGGTGACGTGGCGGCGTCGTCGCCCGGCACCAGACGCAACGCGTCCAACAGCACGGCCCACGAGCTGCAACCTGCTTCCAACGCGCAGATCACCGAGTATGACCGGCCAGGGACGGGGATGTGCTGGTCCTTGCCGCGCGGAAGGCCCGATGGGCGGAGTGAAAGTGGATGACGGCGGCATAGCGAAGGAGGGTCGACAACCATCATGCACGCACTGGCATCGGCCCGTACCCGGACCGCTCGTCGTGCGTGGATGCTGCTTGCCCTGCATCCCCCGGCCGACGACGCCCGGGCACCACCTGAAGTACCCGGGACCGCCCCGCACCGACCTGGTCGGCTGTCCCGACCAGGCAGGACAGGCACATTGAGGTGATGTAGCGGAAGCTCGGGGAAAAAGAGCGGCAGCCGATGGGAGGTTGCCGTGGAGTGCGGAGATCTGGAACTGAGCCAGTTGCTGGCCGCTGCGGAGGAGGCGCCGCCCGGTGAGTCCGTCAACGTGGTAGCGCACGACCTGCAGAAGCGACTCGGTGCGGAGCGTGTGTCCTTCCTGTTCGCCGACCTCATCGGTCAGCGGCTGGTACGGCTCGCCGCGACCGGGGGCGATGTCGCGGACCACGAGCCGATCGACCTGCAGGGCAGCGTCTACGACAACGTTCTGCAGAGCCAGCGCCAGCATGTGGAACCGGACGGCCAGGGCGGACGGCGCGTCATCACGCCGGTCACCAACCGCGGCGACTGCATCGGTGTTCTGGAGGTGACTCTGCCGTTCACCGACGACACCGTGCTCCGGCAGGTCCGCGATGCGGCACACGCGCTGGCCTACATCATCGTTACGGACCGCCGCTTCACCGATCTGTACCACCTGGGCCGGCGCACCACCAAGACCAGCCTGGCCGCCGAGATCCAGCACCAACTGCTTCCCTCAGCCGCCTGCTGCGAGGCGCCCCAGTTCACCCTCGCCGCAGGGCTGATCCCGGCCGACGACATCGGGGGTGACACTTACGACTACACCCTCGACCGCGACACCCTGCACCTGTCCATCACCGATGCCATGGGCCACGACACGAACTCCGCTCTGCTGGCCACTTTGCTGGTCGGCGCGCTGCGGCGGGCACGCCGCAGCGGCTGTGACGCCCTCAAGCAAGCCCACCACGCCCACCAGGCCCTACTGAGCCACAGCCGCGGCCTGGCCACCGGACAGTTGCTGTGCATCGACCTCGAAACAGGCCTCTGTGAATTGGTCAACGCCGGCCATCCCTGGCCCCTGCGGCTGCGCGACGGCACCGTCGAGGAGGTCAAACTCGCCGTGAACCTGCCGTTCGGCGTGGCGGCACCCACCTCGTACCGAGCACAGGAACTGCAACTGCGTCCCGGAGACCGCCTGATCCTGCTCACCGACGGAATGCAGGAGCGCGGTGCCGCAGCCGTCGACCTGGTTTCGGTTATCCACGACACTGGCGCGCTGCATCCAAGAGAAGCCGTCCGCAGCCTGACCGCCGCGGTGCTCGATGCCTGCCACGGCAACCTCAAGGACGACGCCACGGTCCTCATAGTGGACTGGCACGGCAATCGTCGCCGATCGGCCGAGACCAGACGGAACCCACAGTGGTGAGCCGCAGCGGCCCACTCCTGAGAACGCCTGCCTCGGAGCGGGGCTGCCGATCCAGGGCCTGTCCGGAGTCGTGATGATGTGGCGCGAAAAAGGGTTGGAGGGATGATCATCGGGCTGGTAGCTTCCAGTCGACCGTGATACCGCCCGAGGAGGTGAGACCCATGAACGCTGTATCGACGTGGGTGCTCCCCCCTCCCGTCACGGCCGGCGATTGATGTAGGGGTCGCCGGGAGTGCCTCGCCAACAATGCACTCCCGAAGGGCAATACCTATGCACTCTCTGCAGTTCACCGCCGAGTCGTCGTCGAACGGCATGCTCGAATGCGACTTCACCGTGGGCGACGTCCCCGGCGTCCTGTGGTCGCCGGCCTCCCATGCGGCCGATCGCGCGCCCCTGATCCTGATGGCCCACGGCGGCGGCAACCACAAGAAGCATCCGGCGATGTCCGGCCGCGCCCGCCTCCTCGTGACCGGCTGCGGCTTCCACGTCGCCGTCATCGACGCGCCCGGTCACGGCGACCGGCCGCGCACGGCACACGACGAGGCGGAAATCGCCGAGCTGTTCCGGGCGAGGGCGGCGGGCGAGCCGGAGGGCCCGATCGTCGTCCGCTACAACGACCACTTGGCGGAACTCGCCGTACCCGAGTACCAGGCGAGCCTGGACGCCCTCCAGGAACTCCCGGAAATCGGCACCGACGGGCCGGTCGGCTTCTGGGGCATCAACATGGGCACCGCGATCGGCGTACCGTTTGTAGCGACAGAGCCCAGGATCACCGCCGCGGTCTTCGGTCAGCACTGGCCCGATGTCCTGGCCGAAAAGGCGGAGCAGATCACCATACCGATCGAGTTCGACATGCAGTGGGACGACGAGCACATCTCCCGCGAGGAGGGTCTCGCGCTGTTCGACGCCTTCGCCTCGAAGGAGAAGTCGTTGCACGTGAACTCGGGCAAGCACAAGGAGCTGCCCCGGTTCGAGGCCGACAGCGCGGCCCGGTTCTTCGCCCGGCACCTCGGCCGACCGATTACCTCGCCGGCCTGACGTGCGCGGTTGCGGCGTCCGGCTTGCCGGCTGGGCGCCGCTACCGCGGCCCCGGATCGAGGCTCCGCATCCAGCTGATGGATCCGCGTAGTGGGGATCGGAATCCCGCCCAGTGCCTCGAGGCGTCCGGTCGCAGCGAGTGGCCAGGCCGCGGAGGCCGCCATCCCGTACTTCTGGCGCCGCGAGTTCGCCCCGCCCCGCGGCTCATCATCAGCGAGCTGGAGAACGGCTAATACGTCGAAAAAGCACACCGCGCCAGCGGGCGGAACGACCCGCCTCGAGGCCCCGTTCCCCGTCGACATCAACCCGGCCGGGCTCACCCGGCAGTAGCCGCACGGCACACCGAAGTGACGCCCCCGCGGGGAAGTGTTCCGCAATCACCTGCGCCGACGAGGTATCAAGGCCGTGACCCCGGAGCCGTCCGACAGGCCAGGCCACCGCGAACGGCGCGGATCACATGGCGGCCGCCCACCACGATTCGCCGCCATGGGCGTCGTCGCACGGTCTCCAGCCGGGCGGCGATCTCCCGGATGGCGTTGTCCCAGGTGATGGGCCGGCGAAGGAACGCTCCCACCCCGGCCCTGCATGGCATCGGCGGCCGTCAGGCGGCTGTCCTGCGCGAATACGGTATCCGCCCGGTCCGGCTGGCTCATCGACTGAAGGCGCGCCTGCACACGCAGCCACGGCAGCGGAGTCCGTGAAGGGCGCCAGCTTTGGCTGGAGCCCCTCACCGTGCCTGCCGGATGTGCGCCGGTGGCTGTTCCCCGAGGCCGGTGCCGGGACGGCCCGCCTCGCCGCCAGGGTGATAGTCACGCGCACCCGCGGCCGGCGATGCCGACCGCGGGCGCCTCATGGGGTGCCCGGCATGACAAGCTGTGCTCTCCACTGCCTGAACCCAGGAGGTCACCATGACCGCAGAGTCTCCATCACAAGAAGGTTCGGAATCGGCTGACGCCGCGAATCCTGTCCTCTCGCCCGACGACGACGGCAAGTACGACCTGAAGCGCAAGTTTCGGGAGGCCCTCGCGCGCAAGCGCGGTGTGCAGGCGGACGCCGCCGACATCGCTGCGAACACCGATGCGTCAAAGGTCCGCGCCGCGCACGGCCCGGCTGCGAACCAGCGGTCGTTCCGTCGCAAGAGCGGCGGCTGAGTCCACAACGCCCGCCAAAGCAGCCCTTGCCGGTTGGTTGGGAGCAATGGGCAGGTACAGGGCGCCGTCCGGGACATCACTCGGGTGATGTCCCGGACGGCGCCCCTGCGGTGAAGGCCAAAGGTCGTGCTGGGCGGCGTCAAGGTGCTCGGCGGCCTTGGGGAACTTCGTCTCCAAGGCATCCAGAACGTGCCGCATCCGGGCTTTCACAGCCTCGGCGTCGGGCTGTTCGAAGACCGTTCGCAGCAGCGTGGCCACCCAGGGCTGGGCGGACTTGGGGACCTGGCTCAGCAGGTTCCTCGCGTAGCGGCGTGAGTGCTGCCGCCGACGGTGTCACAGCGTGATCTCCGGGCCGCATAAGCAGGTCGCGCACCAGCCCGTCGAAGTACCCTCACAGCTCCGCCAGTGAGGCGCCCGGCGCCTCCAGTTCGCCCAGCTTCTGGGGAACGACCAGCGCGGAGTGCCACTCCAGTGACTTCAGGAACAGGGTGCGCTTGCCGCCCGGGAACGCGCTGTAGAGACTGCCGGGTTTCACGCCGGTCGCCTTTACCAGATCCTCGATGGACGTGGCTCGACAGCCCCGCCACCAGAACCGCAGCATGGCCTGAGCCAGGACGGTGTCGGGCTCGAACTCTCGAGGTCGGGGCATGGCAAACAAAATACATGAGCGACCATTCAAGAACATGCTCGGCGGCACGCCGTCTTCTGCCACTGCTGTTCCGGCCGATCCGCGCCGCCTTGGCTCGCACCCGGGGGCAGCGTCCAGAGCCCGTGCCGCAACTCATGCTCCATCTCCAAGTCCGCGGCGAGCCCATAACCCACGTCGCGCCGCGGAGTGCGATCCGATTCTGCTGCAGCCACCGAACCGTCGATCGCCGCTGCCGGACGATCGAGACCCACACGACCTGCTTCGTAGTCATCGAGCCAGGTCAGAATCTGCTCCCAGTCATGTGTCCTCCCACCTGATCAGCACGCAGCCAACATGCTCCGCACCAAGATCACCCGGACAGGCCCTGAGGGCTGTCCGTGGGACTGCAAAATCGTTCGGTGTGACTCCCGATCATGGAAGATGCATCGACGGCCAGTGGCAACGTGAACGAGCCCGGGGACAGCTGAGTCGGTGTCGGCCAAGTCCGTGGACGACCGGCTGGTCGATGATCTGGTGGTCCGGGCGCAGGCTGGGGGCCTGCAGCCGACCGGCGAGGGCGGCTGCTTCAGCAGCTGACAAGCGGCTGTTGGACGGAATCCGGCACCGCCGGCCGCTTCGCCCAGACGGGAACAGCGGGCCCGTCATGGCCGCGCTCCCGGCACCAGCCAAGCCAGGGCAGCACCCCGGCCCTGCGGGCGTTCCAGGTATCGACCGCGGCTGTGCTTCACATCAATTCGAGCGCCTCGCCGACCTGCTGCCGCCCCTGGCTCTGACCAGGCCCAGGCACGTGACCAACTGACGTGCGGTCGCAGGTCACTGACGGAGCACAGTCGTCACTCATCCATAGCAAGGGCAGCTCTATTCGAATTGTCTCTCTTCACTCGCCTCCGACCAGGGGTTTTGTGGCGCGCGAGGGCCCGGGCAGCTGCTACGTCCGGGAGTTGGCAGGGCATGTTGAGTTGCCGTCGGCCACGCCACGGGGCTTGCTTGGCCCAGGGGAGATCTCCCCGGAACCCCTCGTTCATGCTCGAAGAAAGGCGCGGAATGTTCCAGCTCAAGCGTTTCGGGGCCGCGGTCGCGTCGGCCGCCGCCCTGACGTCCCTCTCTATGGCTATCGCTCCGGCCGCCATCGCCGTCACGGCCCCGCACCGCAACATGTCCGTCGTCCAGGAGGCCAGGACCCCCAAGCCCCCAACGTCCACGACTTGCGCCAATCTGAGCGCGCAGCTCTCCACGCAGCTCCAGGCCGCCGCCAGCGCTCTGGCCGCCACGCCGCCCAACGTTTCCGCGGTCCAGACGGCGATCGCCGCGGCCCAGGCCACGGTCGCAGAGCTCCGAGCCCACGGGTGCCTCCCGGCGGCACCGTCCACGCCTCCGACCTGTGCCTCCCTCGCGGCTCAGCTGCAGGCACAGCTGAACGTCCTGGCCTCCGCCCTGGCAGCCGTTCCGCAGAACCCTGCCGCCATCAGCGCAGCGCTGCAGGCTGTGGTGGCCACCACTGCGCAGCTCAACAGCGCCTGCCGGTGACCAGCCTTCGCCGAGCACTGTGTCGGGGCACTCACCGACACGCCTGACTCGGGCGCCTGATCGGATGGCGTTGGGTTCGACGGTTCCGAACCGTCGAACCCAACGCTTTCGTGGCACCCGCTGGCACCGTTGTAGCGCAGCGGGATTCTCCGAGAGACCTGGGACAGGTGGCCGCCGAGCTCTCATCGGGGTTGCCGAAGCACTTGCGCGGCGGTCGTTGCCCCCCTTCAGGCGGAGGGCACCCCTGGCGCTGATACCGGCATCGGGCGGGGACTGTGGGCGGTGGGAGGCCTAGGTGTATTGCCCTGACAGGGCAATCGATCGAGTCTCAGAGCTTTCCGTCTGCCAGAACCGATCGCCGGGCGGAGCAGGACAGTGTCGTTAGCGGAGTCCGCAGCGTTACGCCCGGTCTGCGCCCCCCGGGATCGCTCGCCTCGCCCTCGGACCAGCCCGGTAGCAGTCTGGGCCCGGTCACACCACCGCTGCTTCTGACCTGTGGCGATGGTCAAGGCTGCGGGCTTTTCGGCCCCAGGCCGCTACCGGCACCCTTATCGGTAGCGGCCTGGGGCACCCATGCGAGTGAGTGACGAGTTCCCCGAGGCGGGCTCGGGCACAGCACACAACGGGCCGCAGTAAACGGGCAGTGCGACCCACGGGCGGCCGTGCCGTGCTCATCCAGGGTGCAAGCACCGAAACACCTGCTGGGACACCGGCTCCGTCCTCAGAGGGCGGTTCGTGACTGTTTACTGGCTTCGGTTCGTCAGGGTGATGTGGGGACGTCGAGAGCCAGGCCGGTTCCGGCTATGGACAGGAGCACGGCGGCACCACTTTCCTCGGCCCTCAGTGTTGCTGCTGGCTCGACGGCCAGCTACCGAGCTGCACACACGGCAGCGGCGGGACTCGACGGCGACGCTGCCCGTCACGGCCAGGCCTGAACCGCCCCGGTCCGCAGAGCGTCCATACCGGCACCCGACACGCCCTTGGAGCTGGCCGCGCCATGGAAATGAAGCGAACCTCGCCGCGGACGAGCGCCGTTGCGCGATCGTGTTCCGGGCACGGAGGAACCCCCCGCTGTACGAGCAGGGGGTTTCGTCAGCCGCTGAGGACTAGGACACCGGGCCGGGCGGGGGCCCTGTGGCGGGACCAGAGGGCGGTGGGCCCCACTGCGGCGGAGGGGCCCACGTCGTGACGAGCCGTCGACGGTGGCGGCTACGACGCACAGCGGTGACGACGACGATGGTCGCGGCTCCGGCGAACGCGGCGATGAAGCACCCGATCGCCGCAGCGATACCGCCGATCATGTTCCCTACCTGAGGCTTGTCGCCCAGCGCGAACTCGGCAGGCAGCTCCGATGTGCACGTAAGAGTGTAATTTCCGCTGTTGTCGGGCCTCACCTCGAAGACGCGCTCCCAGGTGCGAGATCCGAGGGTGATCTGGAAGGTGCTGTCCGGCTGGGTCATCGACCCCGGTCGCATCCCTGGGATCCGGCAGTCGACGTGGCCCTTCCCGGACGGGGATACGTAGATCGCCTTGGTTTTCCCTTGGACGAAGCTGAACGTCTGGGATTCGCCGCTGGAGAAGCTCCGGGCGGTGTCTATCGAGTCCACTGTGTTCTTCACCGTCACCACGATGATGGTGATACCGACACCGGCCAGTACGAGCCCCAGCAAGGCTGCTACCGCGTACCAGATGCGCCGAGGCCGCAAGTCCTTTGCGGGGATGTTCCGCGGTGGAGGCGGCGGACCGCCGTACGGTGCTCCCCAGGGTGTCTGTATTGCCACAACGTCGCATGGTACGGCAATCGCACGTAGCGGCTCATCGTGAACAGCACCTGGCACACCATGGAGGCCGGTCCATGGCCTTCACGAGCCCGAGGCCGCCACCTTGCGCAGGTCCTCCACGGACTCCCCGCGGTCGCGGAACCGGCCAGCGATCCGGTGGGCCATCGGCAGCCACGCGCTGACCAGTTCATCGCGCGGGGCATCCCGCGCCGGGCCGTCCTCCAGTCTCCAGGCTGCGGCCGGGATCGGCCTTCCCGCGCTGGCCATCTTCGTCGACGCGATTCGTCCAGCCGCACCTGCTACTTCAGTGCTGACCGGCATCGGCGTCTCAAGTCCATTGCTAGCTAAAGCCGTTGTTGCCCAGTGCGACGTAGACGGTGTAGTGATCGGGTCGCCGCTGGTCCGGGCGCTCAGCGAAGGAGGAGTGGACCGGGCTGCTGAGCTCATAGGTCAGTTCGTCGCCTCGATCGTGCCTAAGGTGACGAAGGTGAGGGTGTGAGCGCGCCGCCCGAAGAGAAGCCCACGGCCCCGCCAGCCGCTGTCAGCTACCTCGCGCGGTGCATGAACCGCGACGGCGGTTCCGCACGCTCAGGTCCCGGCCTCGGTTTCGCGCCGATCGGGCAACTCCTCTACCTCGACCGGGGGATCAAAATGCGCGAGGTCGACGGCTGGGTGCGGTTGCGGCTGCGTTACCGCTCCGCGTCCGGCCTGCCGGAGGGCGCTACGGCCTGGCTCCCCGCGGCTTGCACGAGTCCCTGCACACCGCCGCCGGGACACTGACGCGACCCCGATCAGCGAGCACTCGGTATCACTCCCCACCGGCCTGTCCAGCCGCGAGGCCGTCAGTGGTTGGCGAAGTCGGGCAGCTCGGTGGACAGTAGCTCTTCGGCGGCACAGTCGAGGAGCCGGGCCATCTCTGTCGAGCGCGGCAGCAAGGTCTTCTCATAGGCGTGAATGGCATCCAGGACGGTGCCGTGCTGCGCGATGGCGAGGGCGAGTTCGCAGGCGTCGAGCATGGCGAGGTTGACGCCGACGCCAAGCGGGGGCATGAGGTGTGCGGCGTCGCCGAGCAGGGTCATCGTGGGGTTGTGCTCCCAGGTGTGCGGGACAGGTAGAGCGAAGATCGGGCGGTCTACGTAGAGGCCGTCGTTGTCGGCGATCAGCTTCCGCATGCGGGGCGACCAGTGGCCGTAGCGCTCCAGGAGGAGGGCGCGGATGCCGTCGGTGTCCTCGGGGCTCAGGCCACTGGCGGCGATCCAGTCGGCCGGGACGCGCTGGATGACGTAGACGCGGATGTGGTCGCCGCTGTTGCGCTGGGCGAACAGGCCGCGGTCGCCGTCGGCTGCCGCGGCGCCGCCCTGGCCGACCAGGTCGGCGATGTCGGGGTGCCGGCTGTCGACGTCGTCGAACCAGGCTTCCAGGAAGCTCACGCCGCTGTACTGGGGAACGGCCGGGGAAAGGGCGCGGCGCACCTTGGACCAGGCGCCGTCGGCGCCGATGACGAGGTCGGCTTCGGTGGTGGTGCCGTCGGTGAAGTGCAACTGCCGTGGGCCTTCGGAGGGACCGCTGATCGTCTGCAGAGTGTGGCCCCAGCGCACGGTGCCGGGCTTGAGGGAGTTGAGCAGCAGGGCGCGCAGTTGGCCGCGGTCGATTTCCGGTTTGAAGCGCTCGCCCTCCTCGGGGACGTGGTGGAAGAGGATCGTGCCGGCCGGGTCCATCTGACGCATCTCCTGCCCTTCAGGGCGGGCCAGTTGGAAGAACTCGTCCAGCAGGCCGGCTTCGCGCAGGGCGATCTGGCCGTTGTCGGCGTGCAAGTCGAGGGTTCCGCCCTGGTTGCGGACGTCGGGGCCGGCGTCACGGTCGTGGATGGTTGCGGTGATGCCGTGCTGCTGGAGGATGCGGGCGCAGGTCAGACCGCCGGGGCCGGCGCCGATGATGGCGATGCGGGATGCGGGGGTGTGGTTCATGGCGGTGCTCCGTTCGGGCTGCGTCGCAGTGCTGCGACTGTCGTGCTGATGGGGTGTGTGTGGGTCAGTTCGCTGTGGTCGCACGGGCTTTGTCGTAGAGCGCTGTGGTGGGCGGACCGACTTTCGAGAGCGAAGAGGAACGCGGGCCGGGTGGTGCCTCACGGCCACTTCTCCACAAAAGCACACCGAGTTAATAAGTGCAACAGCTCAACTTTTGAAGCTGGGCAACCAAGGTGACAACTCCCGATATCCCCGACACCGCGACAGACCCCGCCCCGCACCGGTATGGCGTCGCGAGCACAAGAGGCCGCCAACCGCCAGGCCGTCGCCGACGCGGCCCTGCGCCTGTTCCTGGAGCGGGGATACGACGACGCGGCATCCGCGAGATCGCGGACGCCGCGGACGTGTCCACCACCACGCTCTTCAAGCACTTCCCGGTCAAGGAGGCCCTCGTCTTCGACGAGGACGCCGACCAGGAAGATGGCCTGCTCGCCGCTGTCCGCGAACGGCCCGAGGGCCAGTCCTTCCCCGCCGCCCCGCGCGAACACGCTTTGGGTACCCGTCTGGCCGCCCCGGACAGCGAGGCCCGCTTCACGGCCTTCACCAACCTGGTGAACAGCACCCCCGCCCTGCGCGGCTGCCGCCAGGCCATGTGGCTGCGCCACACATCCGCACTCGCCAAGGTCATCGCAGAGGAAAGCGGCCTCGCCGTGAACGACCCCGCCTGCACAGCCCTGGCCCACTTGGCGCTTGAAGCCACCCGCGCGGTTCACACCCACGAAGACCCCGGCCAGGCCATCACCCGCGCCTTCCATCTCCTGGACAACGGCTGGAGCACGCTCGCCCGGGCCTGAGCACCGGCGGTTCGCGCCGGCCGGCCTCACGCCGCTGGGGAGGGGCGGGCCGGGGCCTCGGCCTGCGCTGTTGATGATCTACATGGCAGGATTCCCGGGGCTCCACAAGAAGCACGATTCTGTGTGGATCGAAGAGTGCCGGCGCTGAGACCCCCGCTGACGCTCGTGTGACAGCTCGTTGGCCCAACCAGGCCCCGGAAGACAGATAGGCAGCGGCCATGACTGCTGAGTGGTACGTCCTCATCGAGGAGGACACTCGGGCGACGGAGCGCGTTGACGGCGTGGAACTGAAACTGCACCGCTGGACGCTGGTGGGCACTCACCACATCGAGGGGGAGGAGGCGCAGGCCCTCGCGGCGGCCGAGGACGCGGCTCTGCACTACATGCCACAAGTTCTCGCCCGGCATGCCCGGCCGGGAGACGAGCCGGCGAGACATGCGCTCCTCACCCGCGACGGTGCGTGGGTGGTGCTCGTCAGGCAGCGGCACCGCGAGTGCCATATACGGGTGACCACGGCGCGGCTCATGCACTCCAAAGAGGAGAAGGAGGCCCCGCCGAAAAGTCTGAAGGAGAAGCTGCGCAGCGCCCTGGACGGCCCGCCGCCTCCGGACAAACCGTGGGCGCCGGCCGGCAGTTCCTGAGGTGTGCGACCGAGGCCCAGCGGTGGCGAAGTCCTCTTATGGCGTGGAGTCGGCTGTCGCCCGGCGAGTTCCCAACTGGCTTCCGCCTGCGGAGACGCGAAGGCGTACGCGGCGAAGTCGGTGACCCGGCGGTATCCGATGCGCTGGTAGAGGGCGTTGCTGGTGGGGTTGGCCGCGTTTCAGCAATGCCCAGAGCGATCGCCTCGACAACGCGCGGAAAATCCCTGTCACGCAGGCCGTGGCACGATTCCCTCTGCGCTACCGGCCTCCGTCCGTGACTCAGGAGTTCAGGCCGAGGACCCGGACCGAGTCCCGGTACGGGGTCACCGACGTCGGCGCCACCACCGTCTCCGGCTACGCCCCGCGCGACAGCACGCGGATTCCGCACGCCGCGCCCCGGCAGGCACCGTTGCCTCCACGTACGTCCCTGGTACTGACCGGCACGGACCAGCCGGGTGTCGACCCCGGTTCCATGTCGGCCATGGGTGGGCAGCGGGGTGGCGGGGCACCGGGTACCGAACGGCGGCCGTGTGGGGGAAGCGGCCAGCAAGCTACGCCTTGGCCCCGAAGCCGGTGGCGACGCACCGATCGCCGACCGGGTCAACTACGACGCATTCGAACGCTCGCGAGCGGACAGCCGGGTGGAGCGTGCCTTCGCCCGCTGGTCCGCGTGTATGACGGTCACGGATGCCCAAGTCTGGCTCGGTGCTGGCCGTTTTGTTCACCCCTGGGCTTACAACGCCTTGACGATCCGTTCCATGAGCGTTCAACCGGCCGCCTGTGCCCGCGTTGTGTGCCGTCCCTAAGGTCCCTGAAGGCTTCGGAAGAAGGGACTCATGGACACACTCCTCGCAGTCCGGGCTCGCGGGATCACCAAGTGTTTCGGCGACGTCGTCGCGCTCCACGGCGTCGATCTGGATGTGGCGCAGGGACAGATCCACGGCTTGGCCGGACCGAACGGAGCCGGCAAGACGACGTTGCTCGGTCTCCTGCTGGGCCTGGCCGTCGCCGACGGCGGCCGCCTCGAGATCCTGGGTACGCCGGTCCAGCGGGCGCTCTCCGCTCCCGACGGTGTCGCAGGCTTCGTGGACGGGCCCGGTCTCTACCCTTCGCTCACCGCCCGGCAGAACCTCACCGCGCTGGCCGCTCTCCGCGGACACGACGCGAGGACAGCGGGGGTCGACGACGTGCTCGACCAGGTCGGGCTCACCGATGTCGCCGACGACCAGGCCCGCGGCTTCTCCCTCGGTATGCGTCAGCGGCTCGGGCTCGCCGCGGCCCTGCTCACCAAGCCCCGGCTGCTCGTACTGGACGAGCCCTCCAACGGTCTCGACCCGGCCGGCAAGAAACACGTGCACGGTGTCCTCAACCGGCTCGCTGCGGAAGGAACCAGCGTCGTGCTCTCCAGCCACCGCATGGACGACCTCCAGGCGCTGTGCTCCGAAGTCACCATCATCGCCAACGGACGGGTCGTCTTCTCCGGCCCGTTGAGCAAGCTGGCCGCCGAGAACCGTGAACTCGACTACCGGCTGCTCACCTCCGACCCGCAGGCCGCCCGGCGGCTGGCTGCCGACGCGGCCGGGATCCGGATCGTCGAAGACACCGGGGCACGGCACGACGCGGAGGCGCTGATCGTGCGCGCCCTGGTGCCCGCCCTGGACGAACTCGTGGTGCAACTCGTCCGCGCGGGCATCGCGTTGCGCGAACTCGCCCCCGTGGTGTCGCCGCTCGAAGCCGCGTTCCTCGCCCTCACCGAGCCGCAGGAAGCGGGCCGATGACCGCGACCATCGCCGACGGCAACGTTGCCACCGCCCGCCCCGTCTCGGTTCCGCGCGGCTACCGCTTCGAGATGTTCAAGCTGGTCTCCCAATGGCGGATCCGCCTACTGGTCCTCGCCTGCTGGATCGCGCCGGGGCTCTTCGTCGCCGTGGTGAGCCGGCAGAGCACGCTGCCCGTCGACACGCTCTTCGGCCGCTGGATGCACGCCACCGGCTGGGCCGGACCGCTGGTGATGCTCGGTTTCGCGGGCACCTGGGCACTTCCGCTGCTGACCTCGGTGGTCGCCGGTGACGTGTTCGCCTCCGAGGACCGGCTCGGCACCTGGCGCCACCTGCTCGTGGTGGTCCGGTCGCCCAGACGGATCTTCGCGGCGAAGGCACTGGCCAGTCTCAGCGTCCTCCTAATGCTCGTGGCAGGGTTGGCCTGTTCCAGTGTGGTCGGGGGTCTCCTGGCAGTCGGCAACCAACCTCTGGCCGGCCTCGACGGCCATCTGCTGACGCCTGGGGACGCGGCAGGGAAGGTCCTGCTCGCCTGGGCCTGCGTACTCGCCCCGACTCTGGCGCTCGCCGCGACCGGACTGCTCGGGTCCGTCGCCCTGGGGCGCTCTCCGATGGGCCTGCTGGTGCCCGCGGGCGTCGCGCTCGCGATGCAACTCGCCCAGATGATGCCGCTTCCCGCCGCCGTACGACTCGCCCTGCCCAGCTACGCCTTCATCGCCTGGAACGGCCTGTTCACCAGCCCCGCACAGCTCGGCCCGCTCCTGATCGGCATCGTGGTCAGCCTGGTGTGGGCGGTGATCGCGACGGTGCTGGCCTACCTGCTGTTCGTGCGGCGCGACTTCACCAACGCCACCTACGACGGCTCGGGGCGGCGCGCGGTCACCGCCGGAGTCCTGCCGCTGGCCGGGCTGGTCGCCGTGAGCGTCACGGTCGTCGCCGCGACGACCGGGGCCACGGGCTCCGGGATCGAACAGGACAAGGTGCAGCGCTCGCTCGCCACGGCGTTCGCCCACCTCTATCGCATGCAGACGAAGCAGCTCAATCGCCCCGACGTCACCGAAGCCCAGGTGAAGGCCACGGCGACGTGCAACAAGGGCAGCATCAGGGTCGCCGCCGAAGGGCCGGGCAACGACTGGCGCTGCGTCGTCTCCTGGCACCTCCCCGGCGTCGAGGCCGCAGGCACGGCCATCTACCAACTCGACGTCACCCCAGACGGGCGGTTCATGGCCGACGGCGATGGACCGAAGGAAGTGAACGGCTACTTCCTGGTGCGGACTCCGACCGGCGACGCACCGAACCCACTTTGGCAGTTCGACGGCAACGTCGAACTTCTCCGCACCTCGAAGGAATGACTCCATGCAGGTAACTCGCAACCGCCGCACTGTAGAGACGGGCCTTCTCGGTAGACGAGTCGGTCGTCGGAGCACCCTCACGGCAGCCGCGACCGCGGTCGTCCTGGCCGTCACCGCCGGCGTCGGTTACGCCCAGACACACCAGTTCGGCACCGATCAGGTCGGTCAGACCACCGACAAGGGCCAGGTCATCTCCAGTGACCAGTACATCGCCCCGTACGGTGACCGTCTCGTCATCAACAACGGCAAGATCATGTCGTCCTCCGTCAGCCCCGACGGCACCCACCTCGCGGCCTCCGTCGCCGACGGCGGGAGTGCGCTGGCCATCGTCGACGTGCAGAACTGGAAGGTGCAGCAGGTCGTCGGCACCGCCGCGTCGTCGGTCCCGCGCATCAGCAGCAACAGCGTGGGACAGGAAGGCCCCACGTACTCGCCCGACGGCAAGCAGCTCTGGCTGGGTCAGACCGACGGCTACACCCGGTTCACGGTGAACCCGGACGGCTCTGTCACCAACCCCACGTCGATCAAGATCTCGGCGGACGGGTCCAAGCACGCGCTGGTCGGCGAGGCGGTCTTCTCGTCCGACGGCTCCACCGTGTACTCCGCGGTCAACGGCCAGAACCGGGTGGTCGCCATCGACGCGGCGACCGGCGCCGTCAAGCAGAGCTGGGCCGTGGGCAACGCCCCGCGCGACATGGTCCAGGTCGGCGACAAGCTCTACGTCAGCAACGAGGGCGGGCGTCCGGCGAAGCCGGGCGACACCACCATGAACTCGTACGGCACCCAGGTTCCGGCCAACCCGAAGACCGGTGCCACGACGACCGGCACGGTCAGCGTCATCGACCTGGCCAACCCGGAGGCCGCCCCGTCGAGCATCGAGGTCGGTCTGCACCCGACGGCCCTGTACGCCAAGGGCAAGGCGCTGTTCGTCACCAACACCGCCACCAACAACGTGTCGGTCATTGACACCGGCAAGGACAAGGTCGTACAGACCATCGACACCCGGCCGTGGCCGGAGGCGTCGGTGGGCTACGAGCCCAACGCGGTGACGCTCACCGACGACGGCCGCCTGCTGGTGACGCTCGGCCGAGCCAACGCGGTCGCCGTCTACCGGTACAAGAGCCCGCAGGAGCCGGTCAGTTACGTCGGCCTGCTCCCGACGGACTACTTCCCCGCGGAGATCACCACCGTCGGCAAGCAGGTGCTGGTCTCCAACACCCGTGGTATCGACGCCCGCCGGCCCACCAACAGCGCCGGGCACGGCACCCACGACACCACGTCGAGCGTGCAGCGCTTCACGCTGCCGGACGACAGCGTCATCAGGTCGCAGACGGTCAAGGTCTTCAAGCAGAACGGCTGGACCCCCGGCTCGGTCAAGCTGGCCAAGGGCAAGAACTACGCCAAGCCGGTCCCGGTCCCGCAGCGGCTCGGCGACCCCTCGACGATCAAGCACGTCTTCCTGATCGTCAAGGAGAACCGGACCTACGACCAGGTCTTCGGTGACATCCCTAAGGGCAATGGCGATTCCTCGGTGACACAGTTCGGCGAGAACGTGACGCCGAACCAGCACGCACTGGCCAACCAGTTCGGGCTGTACGACAACACCTACGACATCGGCACGAACTCCGCAGAGGGCCACAACTGGCTGATGCAGGCCGACGACCCGGAGTACACCGAGTCCTCGGCCGGTGAGTACGCGCGCAGTTACGACACCGAGGACGACGCTCTCGGCCACCAGAAGTCCGGCTTCCTCTGGACCGGTGCGCAGGCGGTGGACAAGACCGTGCGGGACTTCGGCGAGTTCCAGTCGATCGAGAGCAAGCCCGCCGACGCGTCCTGGCAGAACCTGTACTGCGACGCCAAGAACATGGACGCGACCGGGCAGAACACCGCCTACCCGATACAGACGGGCTCGGCGATCCCGTCGCTCAACGACGTGTCGGTGCCGGGCTTCCCGATGTTCGACACAAGCGTCCCGGACATCTACAAGTACCAGATCTGGAAGAAGGACTTCGAGAAGAACGGTCCGGCGAACCTGAACATGTTCTGGCTCTCCAACGACCACACCGGTGGTCCGGCGAGCCCGGCGGCCCAGGTCGCGGACAACGACCTCGCGGTCGGCAGGATGGTCGACGAGATCTCGCACAGCAAGTACTGGAAGGACTCGGCGATCTTCGTCGTCGAGGACGACTCCCAGGCCGGCCTCGACCACATCGACGGCCACCGTGCCCCGATCCAGGTCATCAGCCCCTGGGCCCAGCACGGCACCGTCGACAGCCACTACTACTCGCAGATCACGATGATCCGCACCATCGAGCAGATCCTCGGGGTCCACCCGATGAACCAGAAGGACAGCGCGGCCAGCCCGATGGCCGGGGCGTTCACCCGGAAGCCGGACTACACGCCGTTCACGGCGCTGCCCAACCGCACCTCGCTGACCGACGGTCTGAAGACCCCGCCTTCCTGCGGTGTGGACACCCCCGCCCCGCCGGACCCCAAGGCGGCGGCCGTGCCGTCGTCGAAGGTGCCGGCGGACAAGCGGCAGCTCGCGGCGAAGTGGGAGACCTGGAAGTCCGAGCAGCGGCTGACCGGGCCCCACGCCGTGCCCGACTACGCGAACCCCGCGCAGTTGAACCACCTCACCTGGTACCAGACGCACAACTGGGCCAAGCCGTACCCCGGCGAGAGCAAGATCTACGCGCCGAACGACGTGCCGGGCGCCTACATCCCGTCGTCGGAGTCCGACGGCTGACGAAGGCCGACCGCCTCTCAGGGGCCCCTGGCCGGCATCACCGCCGGCCAGGGGCCCTGCTGCGTCATGGTCAGTCGGCGGGGGAGCAGGCCGGTCTGTCCCCGCGGTCCTGCATGGCCACCATCCGTAGCGGGCTGAACTGGTCGATTGCTCGCAACCAGCAGCGGAGGGCAGCGTGAGTACCCGCTCCCGCCCCTCACTGAGGTTGGTCCACTCCGCAGAACGGCCGGCGGACGACGGCACGGCCTGCTCCTCTCGCCCTTACTGAAGCTGCGTCTTTCGTCCCGCCCCACCCCCGGATGCCGTGGCCATGGTTGTCGTGGTGTTCCTGCATATGGTGGTCGGCGAGACGGCTCCCAAACCCTGGGCCATCGCCCATCCCGAGCGCTCCGCCATGCTGCTGGCACCGCCCTTCCGCGGACTGGTCAGGGCGGTGCGCCCGTTGCTCTGGCTGCTGAACCGGCTGAGCAACGCTCTGGTGCGGCTGTGCGCAGGGTCAGTCCGCGCGACGAGCTGACCGCCGTCTACAACCGGGAGCAGCTCACCCATCTGGTGGCCGAGTCCGAGCGGCTGGGCCTGATCAGCGAGGAGGATTCGGAGCTGATCACCAGCTCCCTGACCGAGCCGCAGAACCCGGTCGGTGACCTTCAGGTGCCCACAGCGCTGATCACCTCCGTGGGCGTTGCGGCGGACGCGGACACCATCCTGGCCACGGCCGCCGAGCACGACCGCGACCGCCTGCTCGTGCGCGACGGCACCGCCGTCATCGGCTCCGTCCACACCCGCGACGCGCTGATCACCCGCAACAGGGCAGGACGGTCAGCGCCCGCGCTCTTCCCGACCCGTGCCGGAACTGACCCAACAGGACACCACCACGCCATCGAGGGCAGAACGCAGCGGCAGACCGCGAGGCCGCGCGCCGTTTTCCGGGTGCAGGCGGTCTGCCAACGACACGTCATGCTGCAAGGCGGCGTTGGCAGACGCCTCGGAGCCCACTGAACGACCGGTGACGCCACCGCTTGACCAGCGGAAGCACCGCGCCGCTCCGTTAGCATGTTCGAACGCGCGATGGCTACCGTCATCGCTTTTCGTCTATTTCACCTACATCGAGCAAATCGGCCAGACGATTGATATCTAGAGTGTCGCGGGTGTTTCCGCGAAAAAACGGCAGATCCGCGTTCGCCGCGTGGCGTCAACGGCGAGCCCTGCTGTGGGCCGCAGTGGGTGTGGCGGCTCTTGGATTCCTCATCACCCTGGAGATCGCCGCACGCCGCTACGGTCAACCGGGGCCGATCACCGACCAGGTGAACGGGCTGATATTGGCCCCGAAGCCGGGACCGCTGTACGGCGGGCTGGCGTTGATGATGGTGGTGCTCACCTGGCGGCAACGGCTCATCGCGGCCAGTGTCGCCATCGGCATCGACGTCGCATTCGTGCTGGTGCGGTACGCGGTCGACGCCAAGATGACCGACGGCCATTTGTTCGGCAACGGCGCACTGTGGGTGATGTTGGGCTACGCGGTCATCGCCGTGACGCGCCGCACCGGCGATGAACGCCTCCTGCTGCTGAAGGGCGTCGGGCTCGGCCTGCTGCTGGTGGCCGGCCGCAAGACCGGCGATACCTGGCTGCTCATCACCGCCAAGACCCGGCCGACGGTGCTCGACCAGTACGTGGCAACCGCCGATCACGCGCTGGGCAACCCGTCATGGCTGGCGGGCCGGATCATCAAGGCCACCGACCCGATCGGCACCCATCTTCTCCACTTGGTCTACGCCCAGCTCGCGGTGGCCGCGGTCGTCGTCGCGCTGTACCAGCTGCGCAACGTGGCAGTCGAGCGCCGCTTCCCGCGCCACCATCTGGTGCGCACGTTTCTGGTGATCGGCCTCCTCGGTCCGGCCATCTATATGCTCTTCCCGGTGGTCGGGCCGGTCTTCGCCTACGGCCCGGGCGCCTCCGGCACCGGCGGCGTGGACTGGGCGGTGGCCAACCTGTGGCCCCACACGCCATCGCCGATCAACACCCCGCACACGATGTCTTACGACGAGATCACCCCCCGCAACTGCATGCCCAGCCTGCACACGGCGTGGGCTACCGCGATCTTCATTCATTCCCGCAGGGCCCCTCGAATTCTGCGGTTCGCGGGCACGTTCTGGCTGATTGCCACGCTCGGCGCAACGCTGGGATTCGGCTACCACTACGGCGCGGATCTCGTCGCCGGCGTGGTGTTCGCGCTCACCATTGAGGCAGCGCTGCGCTCGCTCGAGCGTGGCTGGGACCGGCCGGGAATCCAGCTGGTCATCTACGGCGCGACGGTCTTTGCGGCGCTCTTGGTCTTGTACCGCTATCTGCCGATGGAGATGGCCACACATCCGTGGGTGTTCGGGCCACTTCTCATTCTGGCGATGACCTCAGTGGTCTACGGTTACGTCCGGACCACCAAACTGTGGGAACCTACGGCCGCACCCACGCGGCAACCGGAACCGCAACTCGAACCAGTCTGAACCGGGTCGCAGCGGGCTGCGGCTGAGTGATCTCGTCGGCCGCTATGAGAAACCTCCGGACGAGCCGGTGTGCACGACCGGGTCCTCATGAGCGCCGCCATGGACGCCCACAGGCTGGGAGCCACCGGCCCGCTGCCCCTCGCTTTCCTGGCGGCAGCAGAGAAGGCGCGGCATGCGGCGGCACCTGACCGCCAGCCGTCCCTCCTCCTGTCCCTCTGCCTCTGCAGGTTGTGCAAAGCGGGGCGTTGAGAGCTCGTTTCATGTGGTGAAGATGTGAGCTGGGCATTATTGCCCTTTGCGGGTGCTGACCTGTCGCAGCGGCTGGTCCCTGACGGTTTGTGCGTTCTGGTCACGCCGTCGCTGCCGTCGTTCGCCTCGCGTCCGCAGGGCGGCGGGACCGCACCGCTGGATGAGCGGGCGGTGTTCACGGCGGTGGTGTATGTGCTGACCAGCGGGTGTGCCTGGCGGCGCCTGCCGCCGACGTTCGGCGTATCGCCGGCCACCGCACATCGCCGGTTCGCCGCCTGGACGAAGGGGGGTATGTGGCGGCGGCTGCACCGGGCGGTGCTGGACGAATCGGTGCCCGCGGTGAGTTGGACTGGACCTCAGTGATCGTCGATGCCGCCGCGGTACGGGCAAAAGGGGGGCGCTGACCGGGCCGAACCCGGTCGACCGCGGCAAGTCCGGCAGTAAGCTGCACGTGCTGTCCGAGGCCCAGGGCATCCCCCCTGGTCGTCGGTGTGTCGGGGGCGAACACCCACGACAGCCTGGCCCTCAAGCCTCTCGTGAAGGGGATGCCGGCCATGCGGTCCCGGCGCGGACCGCGCCGCCTGCGCCTGGCAAGCTCCGTGCCGACAAGGCGTACCACTCCGCCGACGCCCTCGCCTGGCTGCGGAAACGCGGCATCACCGCCCGGATCGCCCCTCCGGGCATCGAGGCCTCCGAGCGGCTCGGAAGACACCGCTGGAAGATCGAGAGGTCCATCTCCTGGCTGTTCGGCCATCGTCACCTCACCGTCCGTTATGAACGCAAGGGCAGCCACTTCCTCGCCTTCCCCGGCCTCGCCGCCGCACTGACCTGCTACAAAAAGCTCTCAAGACGAGGTCGAGCAGCGGGACACCGTTGCGGTCTCCCGCTGCCCAAACCTGATCACCGGTCAGGATCGGGTGCGATTGATCAGGCTCGGGTCACCGGTGCCTGTAGTTCCGTCACCCAGCCGTCGCGGTTCTCGGGACACTCCAGGTTGATCTCACGGGGGTATCCGGTCGACTGGTAGCCGTTGGCGTCGATCCAGCGGGCCAGAGTCTGGGCGGTGGGGAGCACGGTGTCCATCGAGCCGCGGTGCACGATGGTCGCCGCCTGGTCGAGGGACGGCAGGTCGAGGATACGGAAGGCGCCGTCCTGAAGAGGGGCAGACACCTGGATGGCGGCGTGGACGCTGATCCTGCCGCCGCCCTCCGGGGCGTCCTCGTAATAGGCGACACCGGGGCCCGTGGGGGCGATACCTGCCACCTCCAGGCGACGGCACAGCTCGTCGTAGAGCGGCCCGATGACCGGGCCGATGTCCTCGGGCTCGAAACTCGCGGCGGTCGCGGTCAGCTCCGCGACCCGGGCGGCAGGGACGTTCTTGATGACGACGTCGTTCGTGGGCATGTGCCCCTCACTCTCGATCGCTCGGAGCCTCGCCTCGACCTGGACCATCCGGGCTCCCGCGGCAGCCATTGCGGTCTCCAGCTCGGCCCGCCGCAGCCGCAGCATGCCGCGCAGCTCCTCGGCGCCGACCTTCTCGTCCACGATGTCCCGGACCTGCTGGAGGGTGAAGCCGAGGTCCTTGAGCGCGATGATCCGGTTGAGGCGGGCGAGCTGGGCTGCGGTGTAGTAGCGGTAGCCGCTGGCGGGATCGACGTGGGCCGGGTACAGCAGTCCGGTCGCGTCGTAGTGACGCAGCATGCGGATTGAGACGCGGCCGTGCCGAGCGAAATCTCCGATGGTGAACATGATGTCTCCGAGCTGACCGCCTGACACGGTGTGAGGGTCAAGAAGCTACTCGGCGGCCGAGGAACAGCAAGAACGCGGGGGCGTCATCGGCGCAGTCAAACGGGCAGCCCGTGAGAGACATCGCCACATGAGACATCCTCTAAATTCGCCACTCCTGACGGCACTCGCGCGGCTGGTCCGTACGCCGTGCGCACGAGTGAGGGCTTCCATGTTCGGGGAACAGACGCGGGCGTCGGAACTGCCCGGGGCAGAGGATCGCCGACATGACCGGCCTCTCCCGCGGATTGATGACTGATCTTGCCCGCGAATACGACATCCCGATCGCTGGCTTCCAAGGCCGCCAGCCCCGCGTGACCATCGAACGGGCCTGGCTCTTCGAGCAGCGCGTCGTCCGCCGACGGCCCCCGCCTGACCTGGCCCGCGAACAAGGCATGAGCCGCACGAACATGGCCCGCTGGGCCCGCGTCCGTAACATCCCCCCTCGTCGCCGCGGAGGAGGAAGCCACCATGCCGCCGTCCGAGCAACCGAACTCGCCGTCCATCTCCCCGCTATCCTGCGAAACCCTCTCACCAGTCCTGCCGCGAAGTGCGATGAAACGAGAAGTCCCAGGTCACAGCACGACACGTAGGTCACGGGAGGTGAGAACCTACAGACCTTGAAGGGTCTCAGCTTTCGTCGGGTTGGAAAAAAGCGAGCATTTTCCGACTGGCGTCCGGCGACGTCAGGATTTCCTGGACGTGTGCGGACTGCCGGCCGGCGGCGCTGGTGCGTTCGAACATTTCGCGTTCGTATTCTTTGACGGCGGCCGAAAAGTCGCCCGGGTGCGCGGCCAGCGCGAGGCCGAGCAGTGCGCCGTCGAGCAGCGCCATGTTGGCGCCCTGCCCCACCGGCGGCATCAGGTGCGCGGCATCGCCGAGCAGCGTGACGCCTGGCGTCGACGGCCAGGTCAGGCCGACCGGGAGAGTGCTGATCGGCCGTGGCAGGATCGTGTCGTCGCAGGCAGCGATCAGCGCGGTGAACCGCGAATCCCAGCCGGTGAACAGGTCGATCAGTCGCGTCCGGGCGGCGGCTGGGTCGTCGAACGGGATCCCACTGGTGGCGAACCAGTCCTCGGCGGTGTTGTAGAAGCTGAGGTAGATGCGTACGCGGCCGTCGCCGTTGCGCTGCGCAGCCAGGGATTGTCCGTTGCCGAGCACCCAGTAGTTGCCGCGCCCCACCATCGTCGCGAGGCCGGGGTATGTGCGGTCGATGTCAGGGATACCGAGTTCGACGACGTTCTGGCCGGTGTGCGCTGGACGGGCGTCGGTGAGCAGTGCGCGGACCCGGGAGTTCGCGCCGTCAGCGCCGACCAGCAGGTCATACGTAGCGCTGCTGCCGTCGGCGAAGTGCAGCAGGCCGTGCTCGGCGTATTCGAACGCGAGCCCCCAGTGCACCGCGTGTTCGGGGAGAGAGTCCAGCAGCAGGTTGCGCAGATCGGCGCGGTCCACCTCGGGTCGCTCGAGCGGGGCGTCCTCGGGCGTGTCCTCCTGGAGCAGCAGGGTGCCATCCGGCTCGAGCAGACGCATGTCCTGGCCTTCGCGACGGGCAATCGCGTGGAACTGGTCGATCAGGCCGGCCTCGCGCAGCGCGCGCTGTCCGGTCCCGGAGTGCAGGTCGAGCATGCCGCCCTGACCGCGCGTGCCGCGTGACGGTTCGCGTTCGTACACGACGGCGTCGATGCCGTTCACGTGCAGCACACGGGCGAGAGCCAGGCCGCCGAGGCCGGCTCCGACGATGGCAATGGTCATGATTGCCTCCCTCTTCGATACGCCGTACTGGCCAATACACTGTATCGACCCATGCGATGTATTGTTAGCGGCATGTTGGTGTGGGAGAGGCCCGAACCACCGAATCGACCCGTGCCGGCCCCGCTGAACCGAGAGCGGATCGTGCGAGCGGCGATCCAATTGGCCGACGCGGACGGCCTGGAAGCGGTGTCGCTACGCAAGGTCGCCACCGCGCTGGGCGTCGGGCCGATGCGGCTGTACAGCTACATCGCCAGCAAGGAGGAGTTGCTCGACCTGATGGTCGACGCGGTCCACGCCGAGATCCGGCCGGTCGGAGACGGCTGGCGGGAGGTGCTCCGGTCTCTTGCCGAAGCCACGCGGCACGCCGCCCACGAGCACGAATGGCTCGCCGATCTACTGGGTGGCCGACCCCAGCTCGGGCCGCACGCGCTGGCCAGCGGGGAGACCGTGGTGGCCGCACTGGGCGGCGTCGACGTGGACGCCATCATGCCGATGGTCGCCGCAGTCAACGCGTACGTGATCGGCGCGGTGCGTCGGGAGATCGCCGAGCGGCGTGCCGAGCGGGCCACCGGGATGGACGAGAAGCGTTGGCAGGCCTCACTCGGGCCCTATCTGGAACGGGCCTTCGCCACCGGCCGATTCCCCGCGCTGGCCACGGTGGTGCGCGATGCCGCCCACCTGAACGCCGAGCACACCTTCCGGATCGGCCTCGACTTCCTGCTCGACGGCATCGAAGCCCGCATCCCAAGGTGACGCGCGGCCGAAGGACCGGGCCGGTACGCCCACAGCACCAGGCGGGCGCTGTCGCGTTGAGATGACGCAATTCACCGCGGTCCAAGCCCCCATCCGGCTGGCCGAACAACACGACCGCACTCAGCAACTCCGCGACCGCCGCCTACCGCCCGCCCGCGGAGCCGCCCTCCATGCCCGCCTCGACGACGTCGAGACCATCACCACGCCCCTCGCCCGGGACCTGTGAATGGCCGCCTCCCCAGCGGGCGTCCCGCGGCCCGGACAGCGGGTATGCCCTCGCCGGTCTCGGCGGCCTGCATCCAGGCGACTTCCCGGGTGAAGCGCGGGTCGAACGCAGAGAGGCCAGTGCCAGCTCGTCAACGTCGGCGAGCAACCGCCAGGCCGTGGGTGTGGAGGCGACCGAGCCGACACGCGCCACCGTCCGTTCCGGCCGGTGCACCTTCGCCCGGGCCGCGGGGCCGCCTGCTGCGCAGGAACTCGCTCCAGAACGGCTCGCTCATGCTGTCGCCGACCCTCAGCCCCAGGTGAACCGGTTGGGAGTCAGTGGTTGGTCACTGGGGTGTCAGCGGTGGGTGCTTGTGTGGTCCGGTTGGGGCACCCGCCGCCGGGGATGCCAGGTGGCGCGGGTATTCGTACGCGATGAAGGGTGGACCATGCCCAGTGCATACCCACGTGTGCTTGACTGGCCGTTGGCCCGCGTGTGTCCGATGTCGCCGCCGCCGGCCCTCGGTGTGGTTCGTGACGGCCCGCCGACGCTGGTCCGTCTCCTGGCAGGCGCCGGTGAGGAACAGCTGGTCTGGTTGATTACCCGCTATGAGGATGTGAAGGCCGCCCTCAAGGACCCCCGGCTGAGCGCCGATGAGACTCGGCCCGGCTTTCCGTTGCGCATCCCCGTGCCCGCCGACGGCCGGCCGAGCGGATTCCTGCGCATGGACGATCCGGACCACGGCCGGCTGCGCAGGATGGTTGCCCCGGAGTTCACCGTGCGACGGGTGCGCGCACTGCGGCCCCAGCTCCAGGAGTTGACCGACCAGGTGGCCGACGCGCTGGCAGCCGGTCCGCAACCTGCGGACCTGGTACGGGACTTCGCTGCCAAGGTGTCGGCGCTGGTCATCGCCCGGCTGATGGGGATCCCGGACGAGCACACCGCGTTCTTCCTGGAGCAGACCCAGATCCTCCTCACGGACGGTGACCCGGCGGTCTCTCTGGCCGCGCACCACCGGATCATCGCCTTCCTCGACGAGAGAGCGCGTGTCACGGAGTATGACTCGGGTGACGACCTGATCAGCCGTCTCGTCCTCAACCACGTGGCCACCGGCGAACTCGACCGCGCCGATCTCCTGGGAATCCTCAAACTGCTGCTCATCGCCGGCCACGAGTCGACCGCCACTCAGATCGCGGTCAGTACATTGAGCCTGCTGACCGATGATGGGCTGCGCGCCGAGGTCCTCGCCGAGAGCGGGGCGCTCTTGCCGAAATTCGTGGACGAGTCGATGCGCTTCTGGTCGATCATCCACGATGGCGTCGTGCGCCAGGCCACCGAGGACCTCCGGATCGGCGAGACCCTGGTAAGGGAGGGCGAGTCGGTGATGATCAGCCTGCTCGCCGCCAACCACGATGCCGCTGTCTTCCCCGACCCCGAACGCCTCGACATCCACCGCGATGCCTCCGGCCATCTACTGTGGGGCCATGGCCCCCACTTCTGCCTCGGCGCCTCGCTGGGCCGACTGGAGGTGACACTCGCCCTCAGCTCCCTCTTCACCAGGCTGCCGACCCTCCGCCTGGCCTGCGAGGCGTCTCGGCTCCGTTTTCGTGAGAACCCCGTCTTCCACTGCCTTGCCGAGCTGCCCGTCACCTGGTGACCGACCGTCCGAAGCACTCGCAGGGGCGACCTCGATGCGGTCGCCGGTGAACTCAACGGCCACCCACGCGAATCGCTCGGCTGGGAAACCCTAGCCGAGCGCCTGCATCTGGGGTTGGCAGATCTGTTTGCGGCCGGGAAGTGCGGGGCGTGCGGCGGTGTCACTCCTGTGAGTGAACTCCGTGGCCGGGACCTGTGTTGGCCCTGGTGGGATGTGGGCCGGGTGGCGTGGCGTCGTACGTGCGCCTGCGGAAGCGGCGCCTGTCAGCGGACGGGAGCCGCGACGGCTCTGAACGGTTCCGGGCCCGGCGCGGTGCGCCGGGCCCGGCCGTTGCCGCCAATGGCGGTGAACTCCTGAAGGTGCAGGCTTGGAGGGGGAGTGAACACCCGGATCCCCTGCGCGTTCGTCATCGCTCCAGGTCACGCGCACCGGCCCGCATCCGAGCCCTCACGCGGCAGCCGGCGGCCTCATGTGATGCCCCGGCCGGCCGCACATGAATCCCGCCCAGTGGGAACACCTGTCATGTCCGACGCCATCCCGCGTCCGATCGGATCGATTTCCCGCCGCCACACGGCGAGGAAGGGCCGCAATGTCTCACCTCCTCTTCGTGGAGACCACGGGTCTGGGTGTTCAGGCACTCGCCCGCGCGAAGCGAAGCGGTCACACCGTGACCTACCTGCACTGCCCCCTCTACGACTTCACCGCCACATCGGCCCAGCGCAGGGAAGCCATCCAGCTCGCCGACCACGCCGTCCCGTTCGCCGATCCCCTGGCCGGCGACGCCGTGTACGGAGCACCGCTCGCCTCCGGAGCGGACCCCGGCAGCGTCGACGCCGTGCTCTCCACACTGAGTTACGGAGCGCAGGCCGCCGCCGACCTCGCCGCCCGCGGCACCTCGCCGGCCGGCACCCTCGTGGCCCGGGACAAGGGCGAGCGCCGCCGCATCCTGCGCGAGCGCGGGGTGCCGAGCGTCGGCTTCCGTGTCGTCACCGACGCCGCCGAAGCGCTGGAGGCCGCCGAGGCGATCGGCTACCCGGTGATCGTGAAACCGGTCCTCGGCATCGGGAAGGCCGTGACCTCCATCGCCCGCGACCCCTTAGCCGTGAGTGCCCACTTCGCCGCCGCGGCGGCGGACCGCGACGGGCTCACCGAGGGCATGGCCCGGCGTCTCGACGAGCGGTACCTGGTGGAGGAACTGGTGTCCGGGGACCTGTACTCCCTGGAGGTCGCCGCGTCCGGGGGGCGCCTGGTCCCCCTCGTGTGCGCGAGCCGCAAGGTGAGCCGGGAGAACCCGGTGCTGGAACTGGGATGCACCGTCCCGTCCGGACTGCCGGCCACCGACGAGGCCGCACTCGGTCGCTACGCCGTCGAGGTGTGCCGCGCACTCGGGTTCGACCTCGGCATCTTCCACGTAGAGGTGATGCACACCCCGTCCAGCTTCCGGCTCATCGAGGTCAACCCGTGGCTGACGGGCGGCTCCCTGCCCGACACCATCAGCAGCGTCGCCGGGGTGGACGTCTTCGCCCTCCTGGTCGACCTGTTCCCTGGCGGGCCCCTGCCCGACGGCCCGCTGCCCGTGAAGGGCTCGGCCTCGCACTCTTTCCTCGCCGCACCGCAGAAGTCCACCGTGCCCGCCCTTCTCCCCGACGCCTGGTTCGCTTCCTTCCTCGCCCGACTCCACTCCGGCTACGCGCGGGTGGGGGCCGGTGACGTGGTGCCGCCCATGCGCACCAACTTCGACTCGTTCGGCATGCTGCGCGCCGTCGCCCCCACGCCCGCCGAGGCCGAGGCGGCGTGCTCGGCGGTCAAGGCCGACATCGAGGGCTTTCTCGGTTTCCCGTCGTTGGCCGAGCGGACCCGCACCCCGGCTCCGGTCGCGTGAGGCGCGACGGCGGCCGGCGGACCACCGCGGGCACGAACAGCAACTGCGTGTCGGGACACCACGGCCGGGCCTCGTCGAACGGAGAAGACGTGCCCGACCGCCGAAAGCGCGCCGACGGGGACACGACGTCCGGCACCCTGCGGACACCGGACGCGACCGCCGTGCCGAAGGAGCAGGAGCCGGCCGGCGTCCCGCAGGCACCCGACCGGGCCGCCGGCCCGCCGGCGCCGCAACCGCAGGACGCGCAGGGAGAGTTACGGCAGCGGCGAGGTCTCTCGCTCGCCGTGTACCTCACCTCGGCGACGCTCGTACGCTCGGCGAGCGGCGGCGCTCCCGTCGCGCTCGTCGCGCTGACGCTGGCCCGGGCCGGGCACGGCGGGGCCGCGCTAGGCGGCGTCCTGGCGGCCCTGCTCACGCTGCCCAACGTCGCCGGACCGTGGATGGCGCGCTGGCTGGAGGAGGCCCGCGACCCGAGATTTCGGCTGGCGGCCGCGTTCATCGTCTTCGGGCTGATGCTCGCCGGGACCGGTCTGACGTTGGACCGTCTGCCCGTCGTCCTGGTGGGTCTCATCGTCATCGTCGGCGGTCTCTGCGATCCGCTGATGACGGGAGGACTCAGCAGCCGGCTCGCGCTGATCGTCGGCGAGGACACCCGCGCCCAGCGCCGGGCCGAGGGGTGGGACTCGGCGACCTACGGAAGCAGCAACATCCTCGGTCCGGCCGCGGTCGCCGCGATCACCGCCCTGACCGGGGCCCTGACCGCGGTGGTCGCGCTGGGCGCGGCCGGCGTGCTGGCCGGCCTGCTGATGTTCGCGCTGCCCAAGGAGCACCGGACCGCCGCCGCGAGGCAGCGCTCGATGCCCGTACGGGACGCCCTCAAAGTGATCGTCCGGCAAGGTCCGTTGCGGCGCGTCATGATCGCCACGATGATCACCTCGGTCAGCACCGGCGGCGTGATGGTGATCGCGGTGGTCTTCGGCCGCAACCTACAGGGCTCGGCGGGCGCGGGCGCCGCCCTCGGCGCCGCCTACGGCGTCGGCAACCTCTGCGGAGCGCTGCTGACCGGCGCGTTCCCCCTCACCGGGGAACCGGAGCGCTGGGTGCTGCGGCTGATCGCCGCGAACGCCGTGGCGGTCGGCCTCTGTGCACTGGCACCCGGTTACGTCCTCGCCCTGGCGACCTTCGCCCTGGCGGGAGCGACGAGCGCGGTCCTGTTCACCGCGTCCCTGGCCGTGCGCTCGGTGTACTCCCCGCCCAACGCCCGAGCGCAGGTGTTCGTGACGATGGCCGGGCTGAAGATGGCCGCCGGTTCGGCCGGCACGGCACTGGCGGGCACCCTGGTCGGCATCGGCCCGCGCCTCGCCCTGTGCCTCAACGCCGTCGTGGTCGCCTCGGCCGTCACCATCGGCCTGACCGACCTCCGTCTGACCCGCCGTCGATCATCCGTCGCGGGTCCCGAGGACACCTCATCGTCGGCGAAATGACGGGAACGGCGAGTGGGCAGCCCGCGGCGGCGTCCCCGACGTCGGCCGCGGGTTCGCCCACCTCGGCCGCACGGCACCTCATTGTGAGCATGCCGCGCATGTTCAGCGCCGATGACTACGCGCGGCGCAGACAGGCGGCACTGCTCAACAACCGACTGCATGCTGGCTTGCGAGGCACCGACGCGCACGCTCGGGCGGGTGGGACGGGCGGCGTGGTGCCGGGGGAGCGGGGCGCGACAGAGGGGTGGGGACCCTCCTCTTGGCGCGCCCGGAGCGGTTCAACGCGCCCCGTGCCGACTCCCCGCCTGCGCGCGGAAATCCGCTGCCCACCACGGGCCGGCTCATGCGCCGACTCGATGACGAGGGACATAGTCAGCGCCCGTTCTCGGAACCGAATATGGTTCGAACATCGGGCTCGACGAACTCTCCGCGTGCTGGGAGGGCCCGCCGGATCAGCGGGCGATCGAGATCGCGAAAGGCGCGAATCCGTTGGAGCGAATCACGTGCGGTACGAACAGGATCGCGGCCTCCGTGGCGCGAGCGGTCTGGATCCCGCCGAGATCGGTGATCCACTCCATACGCCAGCCGAGGCTGACGAGCAGTTCGCGGACGGTTTGCTTGGCCTGCGGGTCCTCGCCGGAAAGGAAGGCATCCGGCGCCTGGGTGAGCGTGGCCGGCGCGGTCATCACCGGGAAGAGCATGGTGTTGAGTGTCTTGACGACGCGCGTTTCGGGGAGCGCTTGCTGGAGTTGCTCGGCGAGGCTTGAGCCGGGGTAGATCAGGTCGGCGGGCAGTCCGTCCGGTCCGTCGATGGTGGCGTTGGAGACGTCGACGAGGATCTTGCCGTGCAGTTCCTCGCGCAGGGCGACGAGCCGGTCCAGCGAGCCGGCGCCCGGCGTGGCGTTGATGACGATCTGGGCTGTGCGGGTAGCGCCGGCGGCGGCGCCCGGCTCGCGGTCCGCCACCCTTACCTCATGCCCTGCCCGGGTAAGGGCTGCGGCCAGGTTGCCGCCGACGCGGCCGTTTCCGAGAACTGCGATCGTGGGCATGGTGATCTGGTACCTCCGTGCGTGCAGGTTGTGGTGCGCGGTCAGCGGGAGAGGGTGGCGACGGCCTCGGCATGGACGCCGGGCGCGGCAGCCAGGAAGCTCTCGCTCTGCGGGGTCCAGGGGCGGCCCTCGGCGTCGGAGATCTGTCCGCCGGCTTCGGTGACGAGCAGCGCCCCGGGCAGCAGGTCCGCGCGGGCGCCGGCGAACTGCCAGAAGGCGTCGATGCGGCCGGCTGCCACGTTCAGCAGGTGCAGGGTCGCGGGCACGGCGGTGCGGACGACGAGTGCGTCGAAGAGCATCGCGGTGATCGAGGAGCCGACGCGCCGCACGACGTCGTCGTCCTCGTCCGGCCGGGCCTGGCTGGTGGCCACCATGCTCAGGCCGAGGTCCGCGGTCCGGGAGACGCGCAGCGGCCGGCCGTCCAGGTAGGCGCCCGCGCCGGTGAGCGCGGTGTAGGTCTCGCCGGTCAACGGCAGGTGGACCGCGGTGAGCACCGGCTGGTTCTCGCGCACGAGGGTGGCGGTCACCGCCCACTCCGGCAGGGCGTGCAGGTGGTTGACGTTGCCTTCGGCCGGATCCACGACCCACCATTCGCCGGGCGGCAGCGCCCCGCCGTCCAGCTCGTCCTCCACCCAGCCGGCGTCCGGACGCAAGTGCGTGAGGCGGGGGCGCAGGATGTCGAGGGCAGTGTCGTCGTTGGCGGCGAGCGCGCGCATCAGCTCTTCGCGGGTCTGATAGCGGACCACCTCGCCGAAGCGCTCGCGCAGCGCCGAACCGGCCGCGCGCACGGCGGTCGCTGTCTGGCCGAGCAGGTCGGCGTCGGAGGCGGCGACGTCATTGGTCTGAAGCGTTTCGGACATGGTGAACTCCCAGGTGAGTAAGAGGTGATGAGGCCGTTCAGGCCGCGCCGTGCGCTCTGTCCAGCGCTCTGATCTCGACGGTATACAGCCCTTTAATTAACTTCAAATGCATGTAAAGCACGGCTAGGATTACTCACGTGCAATTGGACCTGAACCTGTTGGCCGCGCTCGACGCGCTGCTGGAGGAGGGCAGTGTGGCCGGGGCGGCCGCACGCCTGCATGTCACCGCCCCCGCGATGAGTCGGAGCCTGGGCCGAATCCGGCGCACGACCGGGGATCAGATCCTGGTGCGCACCGGCCGCACGATGACCCCGACGCCGTACGCGATCGCCGTCCGGGAACAGGTGCACGAGCTGCTTCACCAGGTCCAAGGGGTGCTGGCACCGAGCCGTGAACTCGATCTGGCAACACTGGAGCGCACCTTCACACTCCGCTGGCACGATTCCCTGGTCGCCTTGAGCGGCCCCGCGCTGCTCGCGGCCGTGCGTGAACAGGCGCCGGGCGTGCGATTGCGCTTCGTCGCGGAATCGAGCATTGACACACCGGAGTTGCGGCGCGGCGAGGTGGACCTGGAGGCGAACGCCAACCACCCGGGCGCACCGGACATCCGCGCCGAGAACGTGGGCGAGTCCCGCCTCGTCATCGTCGTGAGGCAGGGGCATCCCCTCACCCGTGGCAGGACCGTCACCGCACATCAATACGCCGCCGCCGAGCACGTCACCGTCTCGCGACGGGGAAACCTCAGCAATGCCCTCGACGACGCTCTCGCGCGGCTTGGCCTCACCCGCCGCGTGGTGGCGACCGCACCCACGGAAGCGGCCGCGCTGGAGTTCGCGCGCGGCTCCGATCTCCTGGTCAGCGTCCCTGAAGCCACCACGCGATCCGCGGTCGCCGACCTCGGCCTGGTCGTGCTCCCCCTGCCGCTCGAACTACCGCTCGCACCGGTATATCTGTCGTGGCATCAGCGCTACGACACCGACCACGCCCACGCCTGGTTGCGTGGGCTGGCGCGAACCGCGCTGGCCATGCGCCGAGCGTCATAGTCGGCGCCGTCCGGCCGCTTTCACCCCTACGTCCACGCGGCCGCCTTGGTGGCGCAGGGCCGACCAGGGGTCTGTCCAGTGAACGGCCCTGTCTCACTTTCGGTGGTGACGGAGAGTCGTGAGGTTCGTTGACGCTCGCGTGAAGGATCTCAACGAGGATGGCGTCCCTTGTCGTGGTGTAGCCGATCAAGGTGAGGGAGTGCGCCGGGGCGTGTGCCGATGAGGCTTTCGCTCCCTGCCCGCAGGGTGGGCCACCGTGCAACTCTCCGTAGTGAACGGGCAGTTCAATGCGGGAGGTGCAGGGTGGCCCTGTCTCAGCATGACCTACTCCGGCTGCTTGAGTCACTACGTTCGGCGGACGGGCTCGAACTCGTCCGTGGTGTGGCCGAGCGGATGCTCCAGGAGCTGATCGAGGCCGAGGCCACGGCCCGGATCGGCGCGGAGTGGAACGAGCACACCGAGACGCGCACCGCGCTTCGCAACGGCCATCGGGACAAGACGCTCAGCACGCAGGCCGGCGACCTGGACCTGGCGATCCCCAAGCTGCGGTCAGGGAGTTTCTTCCCCGCGCTGCTGGAGCGGCGCCGCCGCATCGACCAGGCCCTGTATGCGGTCATCATGGAGGCTTACGTCCACGGCGTGTCCACGCGGTCGGTCGACGACCTGGTCAAGGCCCTCGGCGCGGACACCGGGATATCCAAGAGCGAGGTCTCGCGGATCTGCCAGGACCTGGACGGCCAACTGACGGCGTTCCGTGCTCGGCCTTTGGACCATGTCCGCTTCCCGTACGTCTACCTCGACGCGACCTACTGCAAGGCGAGGGTCGAGCACCAGATCGTCTCCCGTGCCGTGGTGATCGCCACCGGGATCACCGAGGACGGCGGCCGCGAGGTGCTGGGAGTCATGGTCGGCGACAGCGAGACCGAGGTGTTCTGGACCGAGTTCCTGCGTCACCTGCGCGAACGCGGTCTGACCGGGGTCCGGCTCGTCATCGGCGACCACCACTTAGGGCTGGTCAAGGCCATTCGCAAGGTCATGCTCGGGGCCGCCTACCAGCGCTGCAGGGTTCACTTCCTGCGCAACGTGTTCAGCGTGATCAACAAGGAAGCGGCCGAGATGGCCGCCGCCACGATCCGCACGATCTTCGCCCAGCCCACCGCCGACGCGGTCCGCACCCAGCTCGACACCGTCGCCGACATGCTCGGCAAGCAGTTCCCCAAGGTCAAAGAGATGCTGCTGGAGGCAAAGGACGACCTGACCGCCTTCGCGGCATTCCCCGAGCGACATTGGAAGAAGATCCAGTCCACCAACCCGCTGGAGCGGATCAACCGCGAGGTCAAGCGCCGCACCGACGTCGTCCAGGTCTTCCCAAACGACGACGCACTCCTGCGACTGGTCACCGCCGTGCTCTTCGAACTGCACGACGAATGGATCGCCTTCCCTCGCCGCTACCTGCCCGAGGGAAGCATGGACCAGCTCTACCCCACCGAACTCCCCGAAAGCGCCCCCGCGCTACCCAACACCACCAACACGACCGCCAAATGATCGGCTACACCACGAGAAGGGACATGACCTCAACGAGCTTGTGCAAGAGGTGTTTTCGGGTCTGTCCCCGCTGGTCATAGAGGGTCTGGCCGACGAGGGTTTACGGATCGTGGTGCAGGCTCGGACTCCGCAGGACGCTGCGGTCTGTTCGGTGTGTGGGGCGTCGTCGGGGCGGGTGCACGGCTATCACCTGCGGACGGTGGCCGACGTGCCGGTCGGTGACCGCCGGGTGTCATCGCGCCTTTGCTGCCCTGCCTCCAGGTCACCTCGGTGAACCGCTCCGCACCCGCCTGCGCTGCGAGGACGCAGACGGCTCGCGGTGGGGTGCGGTAGCGGGGAAGGGTGGGCGGTCCGAGTCCGCCATAAGCAGGCTGGTGCGGCTCGGCATCCTCCGGGTGCTTCCTTCCCGTTCAGGGCCAGGACATAGGACAGTCCTCGCTCCTCGAGACCGAGCCGGAAGGAGGTGCTGACGCCGTAGCCGGCGTCGGCGATCACGACCGGCGCCTTCAGCTGCCACTCGGCGAGTGTGTCCAGCAGGCCGAGCGCGAGACGCCACTTTTCCCGGTGCACCACGTCGTCGGGGGCACCTGCCCTGCGGCATCGGTCCGGCTCGTCCGTCCACTCACGCGGCAGATACAACTGCCACTCCAGCGGGCACGAGGCGGTGTCGGTGGCGGCATGGACGCTGACCGCGACCTGGCAGTTCGCGCGTTTGCCGACCGCTCCGCAGTACTGGCGGGCCACCCCGACCGACGTCTTGCCGCACTTGGGGAACGACACGTCATCGATCACCCACACCTCGGGCATGACAACTTCGGACAGCCGCTCGGCGATCCGCTGTCTGACGGGCAGCGGACGGCGACTGGTTCACGAACTGTTGGAGGGCCTGCATGTTGCCGTCCGGCAGCCGCTCGGCCATCGGCTGGATCGACTTGCGCCGGCCGTCCAGCATCAGGCCCCGCAGATAACACTCGCCCCACCGCCGCTGATCCCGCCGCGGCACCGACCCGAACACATCGGCAACGAACTCCGATAACTCGCCCGGGAGCCGTTCCACCTCCCCCAACCTCATACCGGAGAAGATGCCCACCACCAGGCGAGATCACCCGACGTAACGAAGCACTACTAGCTGAGCCACTTCACTCCAGGTACTCCAGCTCGTGGCGACGTGTTGACAAGCTGATCCGCTCCGCTTCCCGTCCACCCTCCACATCGACGGCCGGGGCCAGCCGCGCCACTGCCTTCCCCGTCAGGTCCACTGAGGAAGGACACCTCCGTGGCCCCGAAACGCCGTCGCAGGTGCTCAGCGACCACCTCGACGGCGTTCACCGGTGCCGCCCTCTCCGCTGCGGTCAACAGCCGGGGAAGTCCTCTGCCCACCGCTCACGGCCACGGCCCCTTCCTGCATCGCCTTCTCAAGCTTGGGGACCGTCACAGCAGGCGTCAATCTGTGCGCGATCACGGTCGGTGGTCGCCTCGGCTGGGCCTGGACGCCACCACCGCCGACGTGCCGCCCTTCGGCGCGGGCGCCCCATTCCTCCGCAGGATGGACCGGCGCCCCGCGCCGGGGCGGTCGCGATCAGGAATTGACGATGCGGCGCACGTTCTCGACCGAGCCGCAGCCGGCCTTCAGCTGCCGCTCGCGCTCCTCCCAGAACGCCGCTCCCAGCTCCTCGCGCCGCTCCATCGCCACGTTCTCGCGCGCGCCGTTGAGGATGGTGCGTTCCTCCTCGTCGGCGTGGTGGGTGACGGCCTCCACCAGCTCCTCCAGCTTGGAGTCCCACTCCTCGGAGCCGACCTCCTCCACCTCCAGCAGGTCCAGCAGGGCCTGGTTGCCCTCGTCGTGCTCGTGCTCGCCGTGCTCGACCTCGTCGTCGTCGATGTTCTTGTACCGCTTCAGGGCGGGATAGACCTTGGCCTCCTCGGCCTGCGCGTGGGCGATCAGCAGGTCCGCGAACTCCTTGAGCGCACCGGCCCGGTCGGCCTCGACGCTGCGCATCAGGCGGAACAGGTCCTCCATGCGCCGGTGGTCCTGGAGGATGAGGTCGACGACGTCCTGGGTTTCGGCCATGGCGGGGCACCACTTTCGTGCGAACGGTTGAGAGTCACTACCGCCTACCCTCACCATCCGCGTTGATGGCTCCCTGTCACCCGGGACGACGACATTCCGGGCCGCTGTCAGGGGGCGGGCGGCCTCGCCGGGATGCGCGGGAATGACGGCCGCAAGGCGGGGCACAAGGGTCGGTGTACACGCCAAGTGATTTATGGTGATGAGGAGACCCTCGATGCTCATGGCGCACCCCGCCGTACTGACGAACCTGATCGAGCAGTACGAGACGCTGCGGATCCTGCACGCCGAAGACGGCAGCCCCGAGGTGCGCCAGCGCATGGACGACGTCGCCTACACCCTGTGCGTGGCGACCGGCACCCGTGACATCGACGCCGCCCTCATCGCCGCCCGCCACCGGCTGCCCGGCGCCCGCCCGCAGGACGACTCCCTGCTCACCGCCTGACCGTCCCCCCGCTCGCCCCGCGTTGCACCATGAGCACCCGCGCCGATCTGCCGACCGTCGCCAGCCTCGAGGAACTGACCCGGCTCGTCACCAGCCGCCGGGGCCTGTACGTGCGCTGGTCCCTCGGCCCGGCATGCGACCTGCCGCATGCCCGCAGCAAGGACGACCTGACCGGCCTTCGGCTGCCGGGGCTCTCGGCCAGTTCGCTGGACATCGAAGCCTGGTGGAGCGAGCGGCCCGCGAAAATTTGGGTCGCGCGCCGGCTGTACGACTACTGCCATCTGCCCCGGGTCAAGGACCCGCGGACCCGGCCGTGGCTGCTGCACGGCCGTGAGGCGGCCCGCGGCCCCGACAATGAACCCCTCGTGACGGACGTCGAACCCCTCGGTTGGATCAGTGATCGGGTCACCACCGAGGCGTGCGACATCATCACCGAACAACCCGGCGGATGGGGGACCCTCGCCCGCGACGGAACACCCCGGTGAACCGGCGCCGAATCCGCTGACTCTGCACCCCACTGTCCGCCCACGCAGTGCTTGTGTCGGGGGCTGCTCCGGATGGGCCACGGCCGCCTTCTGCAGCTGCACCGCCGCGAGCAGGCTCAGCTTCGGCTCCGCCTTGCGCAGTGCCTTCACCGCCGCGACGGAGGCGATGTCGCCGGTGAAGCCCCCGTGGGCACTGGCCCAGCACGTCACCACACGGCTGCACGTGCCGCGCCACCTCGCCGCAGGCCGCGAACCGCTGCCCGCCGGCGCGGTGCACGAGCGAGGCGGCCGCACCTGGGTGGGTGAGCGTCTTCCCCGCCACCGCCTGGGTCCGCGGCTGCTGGGCGGCTACTTCGCCCAGGTGCGGATGCAGGACGGCATCACCCCTGAGCAGGTACGCCACCGCGCGGCCGCACCGTACCGGGGCGGTGTCCAGCATCCTGGTGTGGCGCTGGTCCTCGGCGCCGACAACATCGCCGCACTCACCGCGACCGACATCCTGCACAAGCTCTACGGCGAAGGCCACGTCGTCATCGCCAAGATGAACCCGGTCAACGCCTACCTGCGCCCGCACTTCGAGCAGATCTTCGCCGAGTACGTCCAGCGCGGCCGGCTGCGGTTCGTGGACGGCGGCCCCGCCGAGGGCGCCTACCTCGCAGCCCACGACTACGTGGCCTGCCTCAACGTCACCGGCAGCGACCGCACCCACGACGCCATCGTCTGAGGCACCGACGACCACGCGGCACGCCGTCGCCGCGACGACACCCCGCTGATCGACAAGCGACACGCCGTCGACTTCGCCAACACCGTCCTGACCGGCACCTTGGGCGCGACCCTGATCGTGCACCCCCGAACCGAGCGGACCCATCCGTACGCGGTGCAAGAGGCCCTGGCCGAACTGCGCCACGGCACCATCGGCGTCAACACCTGGTCCGGCGTGACTTCCTGCCGGCTACACCCCGTGGGGCGCCTACCCGGGCCACACCTGGCAGGCGATCGGCAGCGGCACCCGGCGTCGTCAACAACGCCCTCATGCTCCAGGACGTCGAAGACGGGGCTGCGCGCCCCCTTCGCTCCCGCTCCCCGCGGCCTGTTCACCGGCTGCCCCTCGCTCACGCCCAAGCCGCCGTACTTCGTCACCCACCGCACCGGCCCCACCACCCTCGAACACCTCACCCACTTCACCGCCGCGCCCCCTCCCGTCCGGCTGCCCGCCGTCCTCGCCGCCGCCTGCGCGGGTGACCAGGAGGTCTACCGGCACTCTTCCATCGCGCGCCACAGCCCCAACCAGCGGACGCGAGAGCAGGGCACTGCGGGGGTCGACACTCCCGAGAGCGTGTCGACGCGGCTTGTCCAGGAGCGAGGCGCTGGTCAGAGAGCCGGCGACCGCGCCGACGACCGCCGGTAGGCTGCGGTGGTGCGCACGGTCGAGCTTCTGTTGGACGAGGCGGCAGAGTTGGCGGTCCGGGAGGCCTGGCGGCGGCTCGCGGTGGCGGGCCTGCCCAGTCAGGCCCGTCACCGCTCACCGACCAACAGCCCGCACCTCACCCTGGCCGCCTGCCCGGAGCTGACCGCCCCGATCCGCTGGGAACTCGCCGAGGCGGCCGCCGCGCTGCCGCTGCCGGTGCGGTTCACCGGCCTGGTCCGCTTCGAGCGGCCGACCTCGGTACTGGCCTGGGCGCTGGACCTCGACTCCGCGCTGGCCGGCCTGCACCGCCGGGTGTGGGAGGCGGTGGCCTCGGACAGCCCGCCCGAGACCCTCAACCCCTTCCACGACCCCGCGCGCTGGAGCCCGCACATCACCCTCGGCCGCACCCGCCGGGCCGGTGCCTTCGCCGCCCGGCAGATCCCCGAACTCCTCGCAGCGCCACCGCTGTCGGCCCGGCTCGTCACCCTGCGCAGCTACGACACCGAGACCGGCGCCCTGGAGATGCTGCAGCCCCGCCCGTGAGACGCCCCCGACGCCACGGTGTCTGCCGACCGGTCAGAGAGCGATGCGCGTCTCCTGCGCCAATGCGTGCAGGAGGTGGTCCTGGAACACCTCGTCGTGAACCGCGCGATGCGGCTGCTGCCGCCGGGGGTCTGTCCAGCCAACGGTGTAACTCGGGTGGGGTGAGTCAGCGGCGGCCGACGGAGAGTCGGCCGTCGAAGGCGATGTCGAAGGCCTGCCGGGCCGGCTTCCAGCGCATGGTCCAGCGTTTGCGTCCCTGGCCGGTGGGGTCGAGGCTCATTACGGCCGTGTAGACGCATTCGAGGGCTGCGGCCTCGTTCGGGGAGTGCCCGCGGGCCTGGACGGCTTTTCGTATGCGGGCGTTGACCGACTCGATCGCGTTGGTGGTGCAGACGACGCAGCGGATCTCGGTGGCGAACTGGAGGAAGGGCACGAACTCTGCCCAGGCGTTCTCCCAGAGCCGCACGATCGCCGGATACTTGGTGTCCCAATCTCCCTGGAACTCCAGGAATCGCTCTTCCGCCGCGCTCGCAGTTGGAGCCTTGTAGACCGGCTTGAGTGCGCGGGAGATCTTGTCCCAGTCCTGGCGACCCGCGTAGCGGAACGACGCCCGAATCAGGTGGACGACACAGGTCTGGGTCGCGGCCTGCTGCCAGACCGCCGAAATCGAGTCGGGCAGGCCCTTGGGCCCGTCGCAGACGACCATGCACACGTCTTCGACGCCGCGGCCCTTGATCTCGGCCGGGACCTGGAGCCAGTACTTGGCGCCTTCCCCGCCGTCGCCGGCCCACAGGCCGAGAATGTCGCGTGTGCCGTCCACCGTGACCGCGGGTGCGACGTAGACGGGCTGATTCGCCACCTGCCCGTCTCGCACCTTGACGTGCACGCAGTCGATGAAGATCACCGGATAGACCGCTTGAGTTCTATCGGTGGGTGCGAATGCTCCGGAAGGAGAACGTTCGGATGCCGAAGTGTGGCTCACAGAAGCTGGAAGCATGATCGTCCCAGACCCCGGCCCGATATTGCCGCGCCCCAGCGCCGACGAGCCGCGCACACCAGGCCCGGCGATCGCCTGGCGCTTCCACTATTGCGGCGACACGCCCTGACCACAGGCCGGCCCACCGCAGTTGACGAGGTGGACCTGCGGTGCGTGAGGGGTGGGGCTGGGGGAACCAGGCATGGCGCGTGGCGCCCGCGCATATGCCCCGTGCCCCGCGGAAATAACTCCCGCTTTGTGGGCTTGTCGGCCCGAGGTAAGGGCACCTGGTGGCCAGGAGGTTGATAACAATGGTTCCCCTGCTTCTGGTTCTTCTGCTGGCTCTGATCCTCTTCGGTGCGGGTTTCGCGCTGAAGGCGCTGTGGTGGATCGCGGTGATCGTGCTCGTTGTGTGGCTGCTGGGCTTCGTCGTCCGTACGGCGGACAGCGGCGGCCGCAAGGGCCGCTGGTACCGCTGGTAGACGAGAAGGCACCCAGCGTGAGGAGCGCGGCACGCGCGAGAGGTGAGTGGGGTCCGGCCGGATGCGGCCGGGCCCCACTCGCGTAACAAGACCGCCGGTGCGGGCGGTTGGGAGGGATCGGGCGTATCGGACGCATCGCAGGGTACGTGAGTCATGCACCGGCCCCGCGGACCCAGCAGTGGAACCCTGCTCCTCCTGTCTGCGGGGCCGCTGCGCACCTCTCTCTCCCCTGGGCGCTGCCGTCCACCGCGCCGACTGCACCGTGGTCCAGCGTGGCGCCAGCCCCGTCAGTGTCGGCGACGCCCGCCAGGCGCTTACCGGCGATCGGTCGTTCCTCCGTGCCTGCGAGTTCCGCCGACCGGACACCGCCCTGGGGATACCCGACTCCACGGATCCGCTTCAGCGCTGACGTTGCATCCAGCCCCCCCGCAAGCCAAAGGGCTGTACGACATCAGAAGGACGTGCCGCCAGTAGCCGGAGCAACGGCGGGCTGGAGGCCGAGTTCGCCGACATCAGCTTCGACGGGGCCTGCGCGCTGATGTCGCAAGCGCCTCCCAGCCCAGCGTACGCGGCGATACCGTAGCTCTGAGACGCCTGGAGGAGACATGAGCGCCCAGCCCGACCACGCCGCGCCACCGTCGGCCCTAGCGCCCACTGCGGCCAAGCAGCTGCTCGCTGAACTTCGTGCCAGCAGCCGGGCGGAGAGCTGGGTGCCGGCCTTCGAGCGTGACTGGACGGCCGCCCTGGACGACGCCCGGCACAGCTACAGCCTTGCCCCCCTCCACGCTGTGGTCGCCGCCTGGACGGCCCGTCTTGCCGCCCTGCCGGCCGTGACCGCGTTCTTGGACAGTGGCATGGACGATTCCGACGGCATCGACGCTCAGGACGTCCTTGGGACGCGCACGTGAGTGATGCCTTCAGCGCCCGCCTGTCCGCGAAAGCCCAGGGCGTCCTGACCGAACTGCCCGACTACGCGCGGCAAATCGTGCGCGACGTGCTCGACATCGCCGGCCGCGACCCGTGGGCCTTTCCGCCGTTCGACAGCCGTGACCCCGAAGGTGAAGACGTCCGCTCCGCCTCGGTCGGCCAGGTCACCGCCGTGTACTGGATCAACCGACCAGCCGGGCGCCTGTACGTCCTCGACCTGGTCTGGCTCGGCTAGGTTCCTCAAGGGACCGCCGGGCTGGCGGAGGACAGCCCGGTACTGGAGTCTGCATTGATTGCGGCGCAGCCTAGCTACGGCAGTTGGACCCGGGGGTCGCGGAAAGGCGAACGCGAGCGTCGGATCACCGAACAGCCTGACACCCGGATTCACGACGACGAGGACTGACCGTGGCGACGGCCGACGCCCGTCTCGGGTCAGGCGCCGCCTAGGGCCCAGCCGCCGTCCTGCGGCACCGCGAAGGCGAGCTTCCAGGGCTTGTGGCCCGGGGCGCTGCACTTCGCCCAGAGCCGGACGGGGGCGGCGCGGTACTCGTCGCGCCAGCGCTCGTCGCTCTGGTACCAGGAGGGTGGGCAAGACCGCGGAACGACTCGACGAGGCCCGGCCGCTGGCGTCGGTCGCGGACGACGAGATCGGCGAGGCCCTGGAACTCTGGAACTGCTATGGGGCACCGCCGCGGTGAACACGTGGAACTCCCGCCGGGCGGGGGTGCTGTCCTGGCTGGGCCGGTGCCGGGAGCGCGGCTACGAGGGGCCGATGGTCCCGGCCTGGGCGAAGCGGCTGGCGGTGCCGGACTCCGAGACCGCGGCGCGCTCCAAGGCGGCGATCGACCGGCTGATCGCGCGGCGCGAGGTCCACCTGCGGGAGAAGACGCTGTGGCGGATGCTCCACGAGACCGCCGGGCGGGCCGAGGAGGTCCTGGGCGTCAATATCGAGGAGTTGGACTTCGCCGGGCGTCGTTGCCTGGTCAAGGCCAAGGGCGCCCGAGCCAAGGCCCGCCGCCGCGGCCAGGCGCGCGAGGACTATGTGCTGGAGACCGTGTACTGGGGCGCCGGCACCGCCCGGCTCCTGCCCCGGCTGCTCAAGGGCCGCACCCGCGGACCGGTGTTCGTCACCCACCGCCGTCCGGGGCCGGGCAAGGTCGTCTGCCCCCGCGACGTCTGCCCGGACACCGGGCTGGCCAGGCTGTCGTATGGGCAGGCCCGAGCATTGCTGGACGAGCACACTGCCTTCCGCGGTCCCCGTACGGGCTGGGACCTGCACGAATACCGCCACTCCTCTCTGACCCACCTCGGCGAGCAGGGCTCCTCGCTCCTGATGCTCATGGCGAAGTCACGGCACAAGAAGCCGGAGAACGTCCGCCGCTGCTTCAAGCCGTCCCCAGAGGCGATCGCCGAGCTCACGAGCCTGCTCGCTCCCGGCGATAGCAGCCGATGAGCATCGTTCCTTGATCGTTCTCAGCGCTGACTGTGCCGACCCCATTCTCCTCGCGGGGCCGACCCCTTGACATCGCGGCGTCTTTTTGGCCTTTTTGACCCTCGGTCATAGTCGGCGCCATGGACTATGACGTAGTGGTGGCCGGAGGCGGCCCGGTCGGACTGATGGTGGCCTGCGAGCTCCGGCTCGGAGGCGCGCGGGTGGCCGTTCTGGAGCGCCTCACCGAAGTGAACCCGACGATCAAGGGCGGGGCGATCACCACGCCCAGCGCCGAGGCGCTCTACCGCCGAGGCATGCTGCCCGCGCTGGCCAAGGTGCAGCGGCAGGCGATGGACCGCTTCCAGGCATTCATACGCGAGCAGAACGGCGGGGACGGAGGCGGGACCGCGGGCCAAAGGCTCGGGATTGTCGGGCACTTCGCCGGAATCATGCTGCGCGCCGACTTGGTCGACCGTACGGAGCCGGGCCTCGGCGACGCCGGACCCGCCGCCGAGATCGCTTTCGTGGCGCAGCAGGACATCGAGCGGCTGCTCGGCGGGCGGGCGGACGAGCTCGGCGTCGACGTGCGCCGGGGAGTGGAGCTGACCGGCTTCGACGCGGACGACGGGGCCGTCACCGTGCGGACCAGCCACGGGGCCATACGCGCCGGCTGGCTCGTGGGCTGCGACGGCGGCCGCAGCGCGGTCCGCAAGCTCGCAGGGTTCGAATTTCTCGGTACGGACCCGGAGATCACCTGTCACCAGGCGGTCGTGGAGATGACCGGCGCCGAGGACCTGAAGGTCGGCTGGACCGCCAGGGACACCGGGGTGTACGCCCACGGGCCGATGCCAGGCCGCGTCGTCACGGTGGAGCTCGACGGCCCACCGGCCGACCGGGACGCGCCGGTCACCACCGAGGACCTCCAGGCGCGGCTGCGCTGCGTATCCGGCGTGGACGTCACGATCACCGGGGTGCGGACCGCGACCCGCTTCACCGACCACGCCCGCCAGGTCACCGAGTACCGCGAGGGCCGGGTGCTGCTGGCGGGCGACGCGGCGCACGTGCACTCCGCGTTCGGGAGCCAGGGGCTGAGCCTGGGTATCGGGGACGCGATGAACCTCGGCTGGAAGCTCGCCGCGGTGATCGGCGGCCGGGCTCCGGAAGGGCTGCTGGACACGTACACCTCCGAGCGGCACCCGGTCGGTGCGTGGGTCCTGGACTGGACCCGGTCCCAGGTCGCGGCCATGCGCCCGGACGCGCAGTCCCGGGCCCTGCGTGAGATCGTCAGCGACCTGGCGGGGACGGTCGTGGGCACCACGTACCTCACCGTGCGGCTCAACGGTGGCGGGGTGCGGTACGAGCTGCCGGGCGAGCACCCGCTGACCGGCCGCAGCACCCCGGACCTCGAACTCACCGACGGCAGCCGTCTCGCGGACCACCTCCACGGCGGCCGGGCGCTCCTGCTCGACCTCACCGACGACCCGGAGCTCCGGGCCCTCGCCGCGGGGTACGCCGGCCATGTCGACACTCTGACGGCCGGCTGCCCGTCCCGCCCGGAACTGGCGGCGATCCTCGTCCGTCCGGACGGCTTCACGGCCTGGGCGGCCGACGCGGGGGCGCAGGCACCGACGTCGACGGCCGGTCTGGCGGAAGCGCTGAAGGAGTGGTTCGGAGTGCCGGAGGGCGCGGTGACGCCGGGCTGATCCGCTGCTCCGGCCGCCGTCCACGCCACCCGCGCTACGGACCGCCTACCGCACCCGCCACCACGCATAGCCGCCACGCCCTCCGCCGGTGTTACGGCTCACGGCACCCTACGAGTCGGTAACCAGTGCAAACGTCACCGCCGGGACAGCCCCCGGCGGTGACGGTCACCGCACTTGGGTCACACCTCTTCGGCCGCGTCCGGGTCGCGCAGCGGGCGCAGGTCGCCCGGCAGTTCGGGGAGCTGGAACGAGTACCGGCCGAGCATGTTGACGTGGTGCCGTACGAACGGGGAGAGGCGGGCCACGGGCCTTGACCCAAGGCCGGGAAGTTAGCGTTTTCGCAGGTCACGCAAGTGAGTTGAAGGATTTCCGACGCAGAGCAACGGAGCTCGTTGGTACAGGCAGTCGACCAAGACAACTTGTACGTGAGGAGCTCCGTTGCGGGTTCATTTTGTCCTGCCGTCCGCGCTGACGGCCATCACCCGTTCGGTGACCGTGGCGGCGGGCCGGTTCGCGCCGGGCCATCTGGGGGAGCTGACCGCCGTGGTGCCGTTCGAGCTGGTGGACGCGGTGCTGGCGGAGACGCGGACGGTGCAGCGGCGGTTGCGTGATCTGCCGTCCCGGGTCGGGGTCTACTTCCTGCTAGCGATGTGCCTGTTCCCCGAGGTCGGCTACCGGCTGGTGTGGGACAAGCTCACCGGCGGCCTGACCGGGATGCCGGTGGCCTCGCCGAGCGCGAAGGCCCTGCGGGACCTGCGCCGTCGGCTGGGGGCCGCACCGGTGCGGTCACTGTTCGAGGTGCTCGCCGGTCCCCTGGCCCGCCCGACGACGCCGGGGGTGCGGTTCGGTGCCTACCGGACGGTGTCCTTCGACGGGTGCAGTTCGCTGCGGGTACCCGATTCGCCCAGCAACCGGGCCTGGCTCGGGCGGACGGCTCATCACGGTTATCCCACGCTAGAGCTGATGACACTGGTCGAGACCGGGACGAGAGCACTGATCGGCGCGGTGTTCGGCCCCACCGACGAGGGCGAGACCGCCTACGCCCTCCGGCTGCTGCACCTGCTCAGGCCAGACATGCTGGTGCTGTGGGACAAGGGCTTCGACGCCAACGGCTTCCTCACCCAGGTGACCGCGACCGGCGCGAAGGTGCTGGGCCGACTCCGCAGCAACCGGCGCACCCCGGTCCTGGCCCGTCTCGACGACGGCTCCTACCTGTCGGTGATCGGCACCGTCAACGTCCGGATCATCGACGCCGAGATCACGGTGACCTGCAGCGACGGCACCGTCTTCACCGGCTCCTACCGGCTGGTCACCACCTTGACTGACGCCCGCCGACACTCAGCCAGGGCGCTGATCAACCTCTACCACGAGCGCTGGGAACACGAGAGCACGTACTTCGCGCTCCGCCACACGATCCTGGCCGGCCGGAACCTCCGCTCGGGCGACCGGGTCGGCCTCGAACAGGAGATGTGGGCCCTGCTCACGCTCTACCAGGCCCTACGGGCCGTGATGGTTGAGGCCGCCGAGTCCGTCCCCGGCACCGACCCCGACCGCTGCTGCTGCACCATCGCCCTGCAGACCGCCCGTGACCAGCTCATTCAGGCCGCCGGGATCGTCCCGGACGAGCCGAACTCCCTCGGGCTGATCGGCCGGCGGGTGCTGGCCCGACTCCTCGCGCCCCGCCGACACCGGACCAGCACCCGCAAGGTCAAGTCCCCGATGTCCCGCTACAGCGAGCGACGCGACGACGGCCGTCCCGATCACAGCCGCACCATCACCGACCTCACCGTCACCGTCCTCGAACCCGGCCCCGAACAGCCGCCTTTGCCCACGGCCTCCCGCGACGACCGCTACACCGCCCCAGCCCAGCGCCGACGACACCGGATTCTCGCCCTGCTGCAGGACGACCCGACGCGCCTATGGAGACCCGCGGAGATCGCCGCACACTTCGGCGACATCACCCTGCACACCATGTATCGGCAGCTCTCCCGATGGGCCGACACCGGGCTCATCCACAAACTCGGGCCCGGCCTCTACGCAGCCACTGCCTGGACCTCAACCCCCTTGCCACCAGCACAAACAGGCTAACTTCCCGGCCTTGGGCCTTGACCCGGAATCCTGGACACGGGTTATGCGGCTGGTGTCAGCGTAGTCGATGTTGTTTCGGACGCTGTCTCGTAGGCGATCGGGCTGCGTTGTCCAAGGCGGGAGTGACGGCGTCGGGTGTTGTAGCGGTTGAGCCAGCCGAACGCGTCGAGGCGGGCCTCGCGTTCCCTGGACCAGGTCTTGCGGCCCTGAAGCGTCTCGCGTTTGAACGTCGCGTTGAAGGACTCGGCAAGTGCGTTGTCCGCGCTGGAGCCGATCGCGCTCATGGACTGGCCGACGCCGGCCTGGCGGCAGGCGCCGGCGAAGGCCCGGCTGGTGTACTGGGCCCCGTGGTCGGTGTGCATGACAGCCCCGGCGAGGCTGCCGCGGGTCCGTTCGGCGGCGGCCAGGGCGTCGGTTTCGAGGTCGGTGCGCATGTGGTCCGCGATCGCCCAGCCGGCCAGGGGGCGTGAGGCGAGGTCGATGACGTGGCCGAATAAAGGAACTTCCCGCCGTCCAGCGGGAGATAGGTAATGTCGCCGACGTATTTCGTGTTCGGCTCGCTTGCGGTGAAGTCGCGGCCGATCAGATCCGGCCTTCGCCGCGGCCGGGTCCGCAACAGTGGTGCGGTGCCTGCGGCGCAAGCGCACGCCCACCAGACCGGCGCCCCGCATCACACGCGAGATCGGCTTGTGGTTGACGCGCTCGCCCGCCTCGCGGAGCTCGGCGGTGATCCTCGGAACGCCATAGGTGCCGTCCGGCTCGCGGTGCACGGCCCGTATCCGGGAGGCGAGGCGAGCGTCGGCCGCATGTCGGGCGGCCCGGTCCGCGGCCGTCCGACGCCAGTCGTAGAAGCTGGAGCGGGCGATGCCCAGGATGATGCACAGCCGCTTCACGCCGTAGCGGCGGTGGTGGTCGGCAACGAACTGGAAGCGGTTCACCAGCGCGTCTCCCCGGCGAAACACTTCGCCGCCTTGCGCAAGATCTCGCGTTCCTCCTCCAGCTCACGGACCTTCTTGCGCAGAGCGGCGTTCTCCGCCTTCAGCGGCGTCGGCGGCTCGGCCGACACCTCCGCCCGGCGTCCCCGCGGCCGGCTCGCACCGGCTGCCCGAACCCAGTTCCGCAAGGTCTCGGCATTGGTTCCCAGATCGGCAGCGACCTGCCGGATCGTCGCCTCGGGCCGCGACTGGTACAACGCGACCGCGTCCGCCTTGAACTGCGGCGGATAGTTCTACCACGAGATGTCCGTTCTCAGATCCTCAGGATCCAGTGTCTCGTGTGTCCAGGATCAAGGGTCAAGGCCTGGTCAAGGCCCCTCGCCGCAGACCCCCAACGCTGGGTCAACCAAGGCACGGTCTGCGACGAGTACGAGGACTTCCGCAAGATGAACCCGTGACGTTTCGGCGCCGCCTGGCACGTGTTCGCCGGAACATGTGCGCTTTGCCAAAGCACCCGTTGGAGGCGATGGCGACGCTGTTCTTCTCCTCGCGTTCGGTCAGGACTTGGAGCAACAGTTCAGCGCCCCCTGCGATCAAGAGTTGACTACAGTCTGTGATCCTCGCTGGTCTCTGGGTTCGCCGCCTTGTGCTGCATCGAGTTCTTGTCTGCCAAACCCCAACCAGCACGGCGCTCCCCACGGTCGCACGGACGGGAGACCGGCTGTCCACTTGACCATGTCCGCGGGAAAACGGGGGATCCTGGGCCTATACTCCCCTGCGTGTTATCGAGGGGGGAGTCGTCAGCGGGCGACAGTCGGCTTCGGTTCGCTGTCCTCGGTCCGCTCCGGGCCTGGCGCGGCGACGTACAGTTGGAGCTCGGTCCGGCTCGCCAGCAGGCTCTGCTGACGGCGCTGCTGCTGCGGCCGGGGACGACCGTCAGCCGGCAGCAGTTGCTCGACGGAACATGGGGTCCGGAGCCGCCGGGCACGGGCGCCAAGGTGATCCCGGTCTATGTGTACCAGCTGCGCAGACGTCTGGGCACTGATGGAGCAAGCCCCTCCGGCTCCGTGATCGTGACCGACCGGGGTGGCTACCGCTTCGACCCGCGGAACGTTTCGATGGACGTGGCTCGGCTCAAGGAGATCGTCGCCGAGGCGCACGCCGCTCGGGACTCCGGTGACCTGGACGCCGCGGTCGGCGCGTGGTCCACCGCCCTGGAGCTGTTCCGGGGCGATCCCCTGGCCGAGATCCCCGGGCCGTTCGCCCAGGGAGAGCGCTTCCGGCTGACGGAACACAGGCTGGCGTTGGTGCAGGACAAGGTGGAGTGCCAGCTGCAGCTGGGCCGCCACGCCGAGGTCGTGGGAGAGCTGTTCGCTCTGACCGAGACGCATCCGCACAACGAGTCCCTGGCCGCCCTGTTGATGCGTGCCCTCTACGCCGGCAACCGGCAGGGCGATGCGCTGAGTGTCTTCGCCAAGGTGCGCCGTCGTCTGGTGAGGGAACAGGGGGCGGAGCCGGGCGGTGCACTGCAACGCGTGCACGAGGCGGTGCTGCGCGCTGATGAAACGTTTCTCATCGGTGCGTCGCCACGGCCGCGCCGTTCGGCGGACGGCGCATCGTCACGGTCACACCAATCGACGGACCGGCGGCCCGCAGCCGCTCGCCCACTCCCACGCGTGCGCAACGAACTACCGGTCGACGTCGGCGGCTTCACGGGGCGGGGCCGTGAACTCGACATGCTCCTCGCGCCGGCCGATGAGCAGGTGGTGACGGTCCGCGCTGTGGACGGCATGGCCGGGGTCGGCAAGACCGCGCTGGTGGTGCGCGCCGCGCGTGCGATGCGGGAGCGCTATCCGGACGGCTGCCTGTTCGTCGACCTCCACGGTCACCGCGAGGGGCGGGAGGCAGCGGTCCCGGACCGCGTGCTGCGCCGCTTGCTGCGGGGAGTCGGCGACGTCGGCGAAGGCGACAATGAGTATGCGGACGACCTCGACGGGTTGGCCGCGGCATGGAGGGCCGCGACCGCCGCCCTCCGGCTGATCGTGGTGGTCGATGACGCATCCGCTGCAGAACAGGTGCGCCCCCTGCTGCCCGCCGGTCCCGGCAGCCTCGTGCTGGTGACCAGCCGGCAGCGGCTGACCGGGCTGGACGCCGACCGTAGGCTCTCGCTGGAGCCGCTGGACATCGACGCGGCGGTGGCGCTGCTGACCCGCATCGTTGGCGGCCCGGGCACCGACCCCGAGCATGCGGCGGTGCGCGAGCTGGCCCGCCTCTGCGACCGGCTGCCGCTGGCCCTGCGCGTCGTCGGGGCTCGCTTGCAGAGCCGCCCGTCCTGGGCGCTGGAGCGCATGGCGGTCCGGCTCGCTGACGACGAACACCGGCTCGGCGAGCTCGCCGTCGAGGACCGCAGCGTGGAGGCGGCCTTCCGGGTCTCCTACGACCAGCTTCCGGACGCCGAACGGCGCGCGTTCCGGGCGTTGGGCCTGTCGCCGACCGTAGAGTTCGACCGGCTGACGCCGGCCGCCATGCTCGACATGACACCACCCGACGCCGAGCGCGCCCTGGAGAGCCTCGTCGAGGCAAGTCTCGTGCAGCAGGCGGGCGCGGGCCGCTACCGCCTGCACGACCTGGTCGCGGTCTACGCCCGGCGCGTCGCCGGCGCGTACCCCGCGGAAGTCGCTGCGGCCCGGACCGGGGTGTTCCGGCTCTACGTGGTCGCCGCCCGCCGCGCGAGCGACTGGGGCCCCTCTGCCTTCCCGACCGGCCCGCAGCCGGACACCGCGCCCTTCGCGGACTGTGAGGAGGCGTCGGCCTGGCTGGACGCGGTGGGCAGCGAACTGGTCGACGTGGTCGGCCACGCGGCGGCCGTGGGGCACGTGGACGACGCCTGTCGGCTCGCCGAGGGACTGTGCGACTACCTCACCAGGCAAGGCCGGTACCACGAGTGCCGGGCCACCGTTGAGATCGTGCTGCCGCTCACGGAGCAGGCCACCGACCAGCGGATGGTCTCCGAACTGCGCACCTGTATGGGCATAGCGCACGGTCTCCAGGGCCAGTACGAGCAGGCGCGCCGCTGGCTGAGGGATGCCCTGGAGATCAGCCGCCGAACCGGAGACCTCATCGAGCAGGCCCGGGCCCTGGGTTCCCTCGGGATCTTCGCCAATGCGGCGGGGGAACCGGCCGAGGCCGCCGCGCTCCTGGCCGAATCCGCGGACCTTGCCCAGTCAGTGGAGGACGACTGGCTCACCGTCATGTACCTGGCCAACGTCGGCGCCATCCACCATCAGGTGGGACAGCTTGAAACGGCGCATGACTGCTACGCGGAATCGGTCGTCCTCGCCGAAAAGATCGGCAGACCCAGGATCCTGAGCAAGACGCTGTTTCGCATGGGGACCCTGCAACTCGACCGTGGGCGGTACGCGGAGGCTGCCGACGCGCTCCGCAGGGCCGCCGGACTCGCCGAGCGCGTGGGGGACATCCCGCTGTACGCCGCGGTCCTCGGCAGGCTGGCCACCGCCGAGGAGTGCCTGGGCAACCTGGCCGGGGCGACGGAACTCCACGACCGGGCACTCGCGGCGGTCGGCGGACGGTCCGGCACCCGGCTGGCGGCCGAGATCCGCAACCGGCTGGGCTGGCACCACGCCGCGACGGAAGACCTCGCCCAGGCGCGCGACCGCTTCGAGCGGGCCGTCGCCGGCTCCCGGACCGAGCCCGGGGAACTCGCCCGCACCCTCGACGGCCTGCACCGACGCGGGCAACGGGGTCCCCGGCGACCCTAGCCCCCCGAACCCCCGAAGACACCGAACGTGTTGGGCCGTACCCGCCACCGCCTGTCCGACGACGTGGGGCCTCCTCCGAGCCGAATGCCGGTGACGCACCAGATGATCCTCCGACACGCGGCGACGGATGTCATGGTCTGCACGGCCAGGATGGTGCCCTCCACGTCCGGCTGTGCTGGACGGTCAGGAGGCGAAGGACCTTTCCAGCCTGGGGATCAGGTCCCGGAGATCCTGTTCCCAGCAGCCGCCGTTGTGGCCGCCGTCGCACTGGGTGCCCCAGGCGGAACCGTCGCCGTAGTCGACGTAGTGGTAGGACATGCCCAGCGCGTCCATGCTGTCCTTGGCGTGCTTGGCCGCCCCTTCGAGCCAGAACTCGGATTCGAGGGGCGAGCCGCCTCCGTTGCCCACATAGATGGACACCCCGACTCCGGCGAGTTTGTCCATGTGCGCTGCCGGGTCGACCTCGTTCCATCGCCAGTCGGCGTTGAACACCGGGTAGGGCGAGCCAAATAGAGCGTCGCTGTCCACGCCGGGCTTGTAGGGCGAGTTGTCAGGGTCGCAGGCTCCGGACGACGAGCCGCAGATCGCGCCCAGCGCATCGGTGACGGAGGCGACGACGGCCAGCCGCAAGTCCATGGACTTGGCCGACAGGTCGATGTCTCCTGACAGGGATGCGGTCTGGCTGAACAGGTCGGGACGGACCTGGGCGTAGTGGAAGGCGCCGAACCCGCCCATGGAGACACCGGCGATGGCCCGGGCCTTCTTGGTGGGAATGGTCCGCAGGTTCGCGTCGATGAACGGGATCACCTGCTTGAGGTGGAAGTGCTCCCAGTTCTGGGCCCCCAGCTGAGTCTTCTGGTTGAGCCAGTTGGCATACCAGCCCCGAGCGCCGCCGTCCGGAATGACGGTGATCATCGAGTCCGACATGGTCAGCGCCGGATAGGTCTGCTGAATCGGGTCGTCGGGTGAACCGTGCAGGAAGTACAGCACCGGATAGCGGCGGGCCGGGTCGTCGTAATAGCCGCTCGGCAGAATGATTTTGATGTGGTGCTTACCCGTGACCTCGGGCGTGGTCACAGTGATGGTGAAGTTGGTGGGGCCTCCTACGGCCGTGTCGACCTGGGTCAGGCCGAATCCGTTCGCCATCGGTGGCGGCGCGGTGCTGTCAGCGGCCTGTGCCGGACCGGTCGGCAGCATGACCATGGCCAGGGCGGCGACCATCCATGCCGTCACCGTCAGCCATTTGTTCGATGTCCTTGCCACAGTGTGTCCCCTCGTGAGTTCTTTGTCGTGCGGCGCGAGATGTGCCGGGAAGCAGTGAGGCTCCGATGAAAGAGCACGCCGGACACCGCCATCCATGCTCCGGCGCGCTCACCGTCGATCTCAGTTCAGGACCTTGACCTCCAATGCCGGTGAGGCCGCGATCTGTTGCTCGGTGAACCGCTCGGTCACCCACTGGCCTGCCGAGAAGAGCTTGGTCTGATCGGCGTAGTGCGGCGAGTTCGGGTCGGCCGACTGGGAGTAGGCCAATACGGAGGAGGCCTGTGGCGGACCGTCTGCTGTGAACCGCACCTCCTGGATGAAACTGGACCCGAAGACCACGTCCGGTTTGCCGTCGACCTGGCCGGGAGTGATCACGTTCAGCACGCCGAGTTCGCTGATCGAGCCGTGGATCGGGATCTGCTCACCGTTGCGGGTGATCTCCTGGACGTCCAAGAGCGGCGCGTTCAGCGGAATGCCCGCCTTGCGCAGCGCGAGAACCGCACGGCCGAGCGCATCGCGGACGGCGGAGCTGCCCGAGTCCAGCGAGTTGGGCGTGTGCACCGGGTCCTTGGGGTCGAAAGGAACCCGCCACGGCAGTTTCTCGATGCCCTGCCCACCGAGCAGGAAGGCCCAGTAATTCGCGAACAGCCAGGACCCCCGGCTGTCCGCCGTGTAGTCGTGATCCTTCCAGGCGGCCAGGATCGGACATGCCTCGCTGACGTTGACCAGGGTGCCGTCCACCAGGATGGTCCCGAAGGGGATGCTCTGACACATCGTCACCGTGGAGTTGAGGGCCAGATCTGCCGCCCTGCTGTTGTCGGCGAACAGCAACTGCCGCATGTTCTCCGGCGTGAAGCCCTTGCCGGCCAAGCCGTCCGTGCCGTTGATCCGGTTCTGCGCGGTCAGGGTGAGCTCCTGGGTACGCAGCGACCGGGGCGCCGCCGTGTCGCCCATCACCCTGGGGAAGGACAGCGGCTGCTCGGGGTTGGCCAGCCAGGCGCTGTCGTTGGCGTTGCCCACGAAGTCGGACCGGATGAGGCGTGGCTGCTTGTGCGGGTCCAGCAGCCCTGGCGCGACCGCGTTGGAATCGTTGGGCCAGTCGCACTCGCTGCGCTTGCCGTCGAGGATGGAGATCGGGGGCACGTTCGGCAGGCGTAGCGGCTGGTTGAACAGCAACTTACCTGTCTCGGTGAGGCACGACTGAGCGTGCGCGTCGGTGATGTTCGGGGTGGCCTGGATGTCCGCGTACAGCGCGTTGCCCTTGCGGTCGGAGGCGACGGTGTTGAAGAAGGGCACGCCCTGCGTGGTCTCCAGAGTGTTCACGACGTCATTGACGTCCTTGGCCTGGTCGAGATGGAACCAGGTGTTCAACGCCCGCAGGTTGTCCATGTTCACGTCACGCACCGCGTGGGCGCTGACCGCCCAGGGCAACGGGACGCCCTGCATCGATGTGGTGATCGGGCCGTAACGGGTGGACCACAACGTCCTGGTGACCTTGCCTATGGAGCCGTCCGCGTTCCTCACGTCGACAGCGACCTGCTGCGAGGTCATCCGCTGCCAGGTGCCGTCCACCAGGTAGTTGGTCGGATTCAGCGAATCCACCTGCACGTCGAACAGCCCGAACGGCGCCACCGTGGCGACCGTGTGGCTCCAGGCGACGTCGTTGTTGTGCCCGATGTTCACCGCGGGCAACCCCAGCAGGCCGGCCCCGGAGACGTCGACCTTCCCTGGGATGGTCAGCTGGCTCTGCCACATCCGGTTCTTTCCCTGCCATGGAAAGTGCGGGTTGGCCAGCATCATGCTGGTGCCGCCGGACACGCCCTGCGAGCCGACCGCCAACGCGTTGCTTCCCATGCTTTGTCGACGACTCACCGCCATGGCGGCGCGGATCTTCTTCGCGGTCCGTGCGGCGGAGAGCGCCGGCGACGCGGCGGCCGACGCACCCGGGGGTGCGGCGTTCACCTCACCGTCCAGCAGCGCATCGGCACTGCCCATGATGATCTCGGCGTGCGCGTGTCGGTAGACGTCCAGCTCCGTGATCGGCCGCACCCAGGCCGCACCGCGGCAGGCCGGGTCGGAGATGTTGTTCACGCCCGTCTCGGCCAAGTACCTGTTGTATCCCCGCACATAGCCGCGAACCGCCTCTTTGACCTCCGGCTCGGGCCCGTTGGGGGCGGGCTGCTCGAGCAGCCGCTCCACCACCCGGTTGTCCTTGATCCGCTGGAAGTACAGGTCGCTGTTGAGATTGGTGGTGCCGTTCTGGGTCTGGCCGGGGCTCGCCTTGCCATCGGGTCCCAGATAGCGGGACCTCTGGGCGTTGACCATCAGATACGTGTCGGCCAAGGTGCAAATGTTGTCCTTGGCCGCGGCATATCCGTAGCCCGTTCCGAGCCCCTCCCAGGTCGATGCGATGATGTGCGGGATTCCGTACTCGGTGTAACGGATCGTCGGCTCGTCCGGCCCCTGCTCGGTGGCAGACGACCCGGTAGCCGCCATCATGCTCATCATGGCGGTCGCGGTCATGACCGCCATCGGTAACCTCGATCTGAATCTTCTCCGCGCCATCGAGCCGTCCTTCCCCTGTGGTAGCGGTCTTCGTTCGAACGTGGCCACGCTAGGGAGAACCGATGAAATCTCGATGATGCGCCGCGCCCCCGGTGCCGTCGCCGCACAGGGTGAAATCCCGGCTTGTGTACCAGGCGTCGCGGTCGGTGTCCTCGATGGCGCCGGCCGGCGGGAGACACGTGGTGTCGGCTACGTACTCCTATCGGTGACAGGTGTTTGCGGCGCAGCCGCATTCCGGTCAGGCGGTCCCCGGCCTGCTCGACGGTGGCCCTCTCACCTCACCGCAACGCCGCATCCGGGCGGTGAACCGGGACTTCATCAACTTTTCAGCGCCCCTCGCCAGGATGAGCGTGCCGCGCTCGCGGACTGCATCCCGACTCGACACCGCGTTCGCCGCGGTGAGCCGACCCTGGAGGGCCGCCCATGTCGAACCCCGCACACCCCGACCGCCTCCCGCCCACCCGCAGATCGCTGCTGAGGGCCGGCGCGGGCGTCGCCCTGAGCGCCGGCGCGCTGGGCAGCTCGATCGCCGCCGCTCCCCGCGCCGCCGCGGCCCAGCGCGGCACCCCCCTGTGCGAACAGCCCGGCGACTCGGCGAGCTCGCAGGGGCTGGGATCGGGGGATCTCGCCATCCCCTACTACCGGGAGCACGACAGCACTTGGGGCTACGTCTTCGGCGACTCCTTCACCGAACCAGGGTTGCGAGGGGACTACCTCGGCTCCCCGGTCATGCTGAACCAGGCCGCCTTCGACGCCTCCGGCGCGACCCCGATCTCGTTCACCTGGGCCATGCCCACGGGAGGCGCCGCCCGGCAGCTCTTCGACTACCAGCACAACGCCGACAACGGGCACGGCTTCGAGGTCAGCCGCATCCCCAATGACTGCATCGAGTTCGGCGGCCGCACGTACATCCAGTACACCTCCGTGGAGGTCTGGCAGCCGCCCGCGGGCTACGACGGCTCGCGGATGTCCGGCGTCGCCTACTCCGACGACCAGGGCGTGACCTGGCACGACTACCCCTACCACTGGGCGGGTGACACGCAGGGCGTGAACCAGTCCCTGTACGGAATGTGGTCGTTCGCGGGCATCGACCCCGACGGCTGGCTGTACATCTTCTCCAAACGCTGGAACGGCAGCCACCGCAACACCGGTGACGGCGGGGCGATCCAGCTCTTCCGCATCCAGCCGGAAGAGTTCCGCGCAGGCAACTTCGGAGCCCAGGAGAACTGGGCCTACCTCGACGGCCGCTGGCAGTGGACCCGGGCAGTCCAGCCTTCGATCATCCTGTCCGGGAACAACATCGGAGAGTTCTCGGTGAAGCGCATCGGCGGCACGTACTGCATGAGCTACTTCGACGTCACCGACTACTCGATCTGTACCCGCACCGCTCCCCGGCCCGATGCCGTGTGGAGTGCGCCGAAGTCGCAGATCGTCGGCGACGCCGCCTGGCCGCCCAACCACTGGGGCAGACCCCAACTTCCGTTCCTCTACGGCGGATTCATCCACCCGGGCAGCGCCGGCCCCAACTCCCTGACCCTGATCGTGTCGCAGTGGAACGGGCAGCCCGGCCAGTCGCCCTACCGAGTACTGCAGTACGACGGCATCAACCCGTAGTCCGCATTCCGCAATCCCCCTTCGGCACACATCCCCGGCACAGGAGGAACAGATGAGCGGCGTCGGCTCACGACGCGCAAAACCGGGCAGCACAGCGCTGCTCGCCCTCACGATCCTGACCCTGACCGCACTGAGCGGCAGCCCCGCGGGCGCCCAGAGTGCAAAGCCCCTGAAGGGCATCCCCGGCCCCCTGAACCACGCGGCCCCAGCCACGCTGTACTGCTACGTCCCTCCGGAGCGGGACATCGCGGTCACCCGAAAGGTCTACGAGGTGGGCCAGCGCATGAACGTGTCCCAGAAGGTCATGCTCGCCGGGTTCGAGACAGGCTGGGTCGAGTCCCGGATGAACAACCTGTCATGCGGGGACCGGGACTCGCTCGGCGTCTTCCAGCAGCGCCCCTCGCAGGGCTGGGGCTCCCCCGAGCAGGTCATGGACGTCGACTACGCGGCGGGAAAGTTCTTCGAGGTGGCCCTGCAGATGGAGCCTGGCATGGAGGGCAGCACCGCCGGGCAGCTCGCCCAGGCCGTCCAGCGCTCCGCTTACCCGGACCGGTACGACCAGGCGGAGGACACCGCCTGGGCGCTGCAGGACGAGGCGTTCCAGCCCTACGGCACGATCGGGGCGAAATACGACAGCATGGGCGGCCCGGGCGGCGTCCTGGGCCGGCCGGTCCGTGCCGAGGAGGCAGCCTCGCTGGGCGGGCGCTTCCAACTGTTCGAGCACGGGATCGTCCTGTGGCATCCGGATGTGGCCTATGCGGTGTACGGCGACATTCTGAGCGCGTTCTGGGCGTCGGACGCGGAGCGGCGCTGGGGTTTCCCGACCATGGACGAGGCCGATGCCGCGCGGGCGCCGGACGGGACCCGGGGGCGCTACCAGTTCTTCGAGCGGGGGCTGTTTTTGTGGTCTGCGTCCACCGGCACGCATGTCGTGCATGACGCGATCTACGACGCCTTCCACGCGGCGGGGCACGAGAGCGTCCTGGGTTACCCGACCAGCGACGAGGTGGACGAGGCCGGCGGCGGCAAAGCGCAGCGCTTCCAGAAGGCCACCATCCACTGGCACCCGGACAAGGGCACCTGGATCACCGACAACTGAACAGGAGAGCTCTCTTGAGGTTCCTTCATCGGACGGTGCGTCGCATGGCGGCCTTGACGCTGGCGACCCTTGCGGTCACCTTCTGCGCCATACCGGCCGCGAGCGCGTCAAGTCCCGACGAGCCGATCGGGCGGGGCGAAGTGATGGACCGCGCATGGTCGTGGATGGACGAACAGGTGCCGTACAGCCAGACCGGCTGCCACAACAACCAGTTCGGATGCTACCGCCCGGACTGCTCGGGCTATGTGTCCATGGCCTGGCATCTGAGCAGCTCCCTCACCACCTGGAACCTGTGGAACGTCACGTTCGACGTCCCGGCCGACGACCTGCAACCAGGTGACGCCCTGCTGCGGGACTCGGACGGCACCGACCACGTGGCACTGTTCGCCCGCTGGGCGGACGCGGCCCACACCCAACCGGTGGTCCGTGAGGAGTACGACTTCGGACACGTGGCCGAGGAACAGGTGTGGACCGACGGGCTCCGCGGGTTCTCACCCCGCCGCTACAACAAGCTGGACGACCTTGTGCCGTACGGCACCATCGCGGTCAAGTACGACAGCATGGGCGGTCCGAGCAGCGTACTGGGGCAGCCCGTCCGGGGCGAACGCGATGCCTCGCTGGGCGGGCGCTTCCAGCAGTTCGAGCACGGGATCGTCCTGTGGCATCCGGATGTGGCCTATGCGGTGTACGGCGACATTCTGAGCGCGTTCTGGGCGTCGGACGCGGAGCGGCGCTGGGGTTTCCCGACCATGGACGAGGCCGATGCCGCGCGGGCGCCGGACGGGACCCGGGGGCGCTACCAGTTCTTCGAGCGGGGGCTGTTTTTGTGGTCTGCGTCCACCGGCACGCATGTCGTGCATGACGCGATCTACGACGCCTTCCACGCGGCGGGGCACGAGAGCGTCCTGGGTTACCCGACCAGCGACGAGGTGGACGAGGCCGGCGGCGGCAAAGCGCAGCGCTTCCAGAAGGCCACCATCCACTGGCACCCGGACAAGGGCACCTGGATCACCGACAACTGACGTTCCATCAATAGGTGCCTTCGCGGTCAGGAGGTCATGTTGTCCCCGGGGCCGGGAGCAGCGACGAAATTGCGCTGTAGCCGGACCCGGGGCGGCTCATCTCCGTCGGTGGGCCTGGGCGAGCCGGCTTTGCAGACGAGCGTGGCGGAACTGGTAGACCGCACCGGCCTGGCGCAGGACGCCGCGCTGGTAGGCGTCGAGGAAGGTGGCGACGGCCCAGGGGAGGCGCCCGGTCAGCGGCAGCCAGAGGCGGGCGAGTACGCACCACTGGCCCCAGGCGGTCAGACTCAGGGTGTAGCCGAGGGCGCCGCCCAGGCCACTGATGGTGCCGAGCATGAGGCTGGCCGTGGGGTCGACGACGAGTCGGCCCAGACGCCCCTGCAGCAGGTCGACCACCACCCCGATTCCGAGTCCGACCGTTGCGCCGAAAACTGGTGTCCAGACAGCCAGTTGAGTGATCACCGCCCGCCGGTCGGCAGCCAGGACGCTGCGCGGGCTGACGGCGGAGCCGATGTCGAGGGGGGTTTCGAGGAGGCCGAGGAAGCAGAAGGTGAGTCCGGCACCGCCGCCGAAGACCAGGCAGTAGACGATCCCGTCGACGAGCCCGAGGTACAGCGCGGTCGGCAGCCCGACCTTCGAGCCGTACGCGTGCACCAGGCCGATCACGAAATCGTAGGCGAAGCCGAAGAGCGCGCCGCCCAGCGTGCCGATCACCAGTCGGGGGCCGGCCGTCCACGTGCTGGTCTCCGGCCGGCCGCGGATCTGCAGGCGTACGGCGGACGGTCTGATGACCTTGCCCGTGACCGTGTACGTGAGCCGGTGCACGAGCCCGAACAGGAAGTCGGCCAGGAGCCCGACGATCATGCCGTCCAGGAGGCCGCCGGCGAGTGAGCCGAGTCTGGTCGTGCCGGGACAGGGCCCGCGCGGGCCGGTGCCGGCGCCGGGGACAGCCGTCGGACGACGGGCGGGCACCGTACCCGGTTCCGAGCTCCGGCTGTCGCTGCTCGGACCGTTGCGGATGGGGCTCGCGGGGCGGCCCGTGGACGTCGGCCCCGTGCGGCAGCAGGCGGTGCTGGCGGCGCTGGCGCTGAGTCCGGGCCGCTCCATCAGCCAGCGGCAACTGCTGGAGAACGTATGGGGGAGGGAGATGCCGGACGGGAACGTCGTACCGGTCTACGTGTACCGGCTGCGCAACTGCGCTGCGGTGACTTCGACCGTCCGGGGGAGTGGTGGCCCGGGATCCGCCGGGCCGTCGTCGACGCTCAGGTGCCACGGGCCCTGGCCGTGCACCAGGGAGCACGGCTGGCCTTCGGCCCCGTATGGATCACCGGGGACGAAGTCAGCTGCGGAGGGACTGCCCTGCGATGGGCGCAGATCCAGCAGATCGAGATACTCAACGGTTTCGTCGCCGTCCGCGCCGCCGGCCGCTGGCAGGTGTGAGCCACTGTCGCGTCCGGGATCCCGAACCTCTGCGTGTTCCACGCCCTCACCGAGTACCTCGCCGGCGCCGAGCGGGAGGACGACTGACGTACGACCCCTTGCTGCACGGCGCTTTCACCGGCTGCTCCCGGCGTCCGAAGGACGTGACGGACGGCCACACGCCAGGCCGCCGGCCCCTCGGTGCACGCCTTGTTCAACGGACTCCTCGTCGTCTGCAGCGGCACCGCTGAAGCGCTCGCCCTCCGCCGCGAGGCCGCCGACGAGGAGCAGGACGACGACCCTGCTGCAGCCCACGAGCGCGCTCGCCGCGCCCTTGGACGACGAACAGAAGCGGCTGCGGACCGACGAGGTGAGAAGGCCGAGGGCAACGTCGATGACGAAGTCGCCGACCAAGTCTGACAAGAGGGCCCCATCGAGCTGCTTCCTCCGAGCCCCCCTCGACACGAAGTTCATGGCGGAGTTCGAGGACCAGAACAAGAACTTCCTCATGCTCTGCGTCGGCAACATGTTCGCCGAGCTTGCACCGCGTCGCCATGAACTGCAAGGACTACCCCACCGAGTACCGCGAAGAGGTCATCGACGACGGCATCGACGACGCCATCGACCGAGGCCGAGACCCTCCTGAGTGTCGCGGTTCGTCCGTTCTGATCGGCATCCGGGGCTGGGCTGATCAGTTGGCTGGTTGGGCCGGCGGTTACCGGTAGTTCGTTAAATCCGGTGGGCGGTGTGGGTTGACGGTAGGTCGGGTTGGCCGTAGGCCGGTGGGAGGAGTGAACTGCCTTGCTGGGGGCTGAAGATGACCGCTCGCCGTCCGTGTCTGCCTGCGCCGGGGCCGTTGGAGGGCTACGCGGCCCGGTTCGACGACCTCTTCTTCAGCTTGGCGCAGCGGCGAGGATTTCGCGCGTACCTGACCGGGCTGCTGGCGCCGCGGGAGCGGAACAAGACGATCACCTGTCTGGCGGGGGCGGAGCCGGTGGTGGGTGCGGGGATGCCGGGGGTGCAGCGGTTGCAGTTCTTCCTGTCCGAGTCTCCCTGGGAGGCTGAGCTGCTCAACGACCGGCGGCTTGAGCTGCTGCGTGAGGAGTCGGCGACGGCTCCGCACGACGGCGGGGTCATCGTGATCGACGATTCCGGGGACCGCAAGGACGGCACGGCCACCGCGCACGTGGGCCGGCAGTGGCTGGGCCGGTTGGGCAAGACGGACAACGGCATCGTCACGGTGACCACGGTGTGGACCGACGGCCGCGTGTATTACCCGCTGCACGCGACTCCCTACACTCCCGCCCATCACTTCGCCCGCGGTCGCTCGGATCCGGCCTTCCGTACGAAACCGCAGCTGGCTGCTGCCCTCGCGGCACGGGGGAAGGAGGCGGGCTTCGGCTGCCGGGCGGTGGTCGCCGACTGCGCCTACTCCGTGAGTGACGACTGGTACCTCGCGCTGCGCGAGGCCGGCCTGGCTTACGTGGTCGCGCTCAAGCCGCACCGCGGCACCTGGGCCCGGGCCGACCAGCCGCACACCCCTATCGAAGCCGCTCGTGCCCTGGCCTGGCGCGATGCCAGGCGTCCAGGCGACTGGACACCCGTTGAGCGTCACTTCCGCGACGGGCACACCGAGACCTGGTGGGCCGCCGATGCCCGCCTGGGCGGCTACGGCCCCGACTCACCCTGCCGGCTGGTCGTGGCCACCACCGACCCAGCCGGCCTGCCGCAGAAGGCCACCTGGTATCTGGCCACCAACCTGCCCCACCCCGACGCTCCCCATGCCGCCACCAGCTCCCACCCGCCGGCCGACCTCGCCGAGATCGTCCGCCTCTACGGCCTGCGGCCGGGGGCTGGTGCTCGGAGGTCCGGACAAACCGGGAGCGGACGGCCGGTTTCTTTATCCGAGGGTTCGGCCATGCCCTGCGGGTGTCGCGACCAGCGCGGATGCCCGTCAGGGCCACTGCCCAGAACCTCGTCCCAACTGGAGGCTGTTGCTTCCTTGCGTTCCTGCTTTGGAACGAAGCTGGGAGTGTGCCCCCAGTAGCTTCGTGCTGCATGGCCTCACCACGGTCCATCTCGCGTCGGCAGACTGCTGGATCCGCCTTGATGCCCGTGGCAACAAGGCGGGCGTCGACGCCCGCTTCTCCCTGAACGGTGAACACCTGGCCTGGCCGGTGGACCCGTCGCAGGGCGAGATCGACTACCCGGTGGTCGACGCCTCCCCGCACCCCACCGTCGTGTCAACCCTGGCCACCGCCCGCCTTGGCCACCGCTCGCCCGGGTGTCGCGGGCTACGACGGCCTCCCGACGGAACTGTGACCGCCCACCACTGAGGTTTGCCGTGCAAACCAGTTGACGAGATGCTGCCCCGAACATATGGTTTGCGGCACAGACCAGTTTGGGAGGGGCGGCAATGGAACGCAGAAGTCTGGAGTCAGCGGCGGCGATCTACTACTACCTGAGAGGCCTTCTCTCGATCCCGGTAGGCGCCGTGATCATCTTCGCGGGGCTCGGCAACCTGGCCTGGGGCCCACTGCGCCACGCCTGGGTCTTCATGGGCTGCCTGCTGGCGGCCGCGGCGGCATACCTGCTCATCGCCCGCTACTACAACGAGAACTACGGGCGGGTCACCCTGTCCACAAGGGCCCAGACCAAGGGCGCCGTCGCCACCGCCGTCAGCGCGGTGGTGGTCGCCGCAGGAGTGCAGACGGACTGGTCCCTCGATCTGCCGCTCAGCCTCACCGCGGCCTCGTTCGCCCTGATCATGGCGGTCTACTACGCCGTCGGCGTAGGACTGAGGGCGCACCACGCGATCATCTGCGGCGCTCTCCTGGCAGCCGGCCTCGTACCCGTCTGGGGTGGTGCGGGAGCGGACAGCAAGATCAACCTGGGTCTGATCCTGGCGGGGGCGGCCACCATCGCGACGGGGATCTTCGACCATCGCGCCCTCAATCGCGCCTTCAGGCCCTCCGAGGAACCGACCATCGGGAACAGCAATGCCCGGGCCTGAAACGTCAGGGTCCGGACTCTCGGAATCTGAAACCTCCAGGTCTGTCATGCCGGAGTTTGGAAACGAGGAGCTGATCCTCGACCGCCTGATCCACGAACCGGGCCGGTTGGCGATCCTGACGGTGCTGTCCTCCGTGAAAGCCGCCGACTTCGTCTTCCTTCAGCGCGCGACACGGCTCACCAAGGGGAACCTCTCCAGCCACCTGTCGAAGCTGGAGGATGCGGGCCTGGTCGAGATCGACAAGACCTTCGTGCACAAGAAGCCCAAAACGAGCGTCACCCTGACTGCGGTCGGGAGAGAGCGCATCGCCCATCACTGGGACCAGTTGGAGCGCTTGAGGAACTTCTCGGAGGAATCCCTCCAGGAACCCGACCAGGAATAGGGCCTCGCACACTTCACCGTGTCATGAAGTGGGCTGCCGAGCGGTCACTCGGCAGCCCACGGACGGAAGACGCACCACCACGCCCACGGGCGTGCTCTTACATGTACGTGCCTCCATGGGAAAGGAGAACAGCTCATGCTGTTCACCGGCAAATCGATCAGCGGCCGCGGACGATCCGCGCTCGGTGGGAGGGGCGGCAAGCCCCTTCTCGTGGCCGGAGCGGCCCTCCTCGCGGTCGGTGTGATCGGGCAGTACGGACCGGCCGACGAAGCTGCGGCCGCGCCGGGCGCCCGGGCGGGCGAGCCCTATCGCCCGGCGCCGCTCGCCTGGGGCGCGTGCCACGACCTCCCGCCCGCCCCGCCCGGCGGACCGGCGCCGCGAAGCCTCGAGTGCGCCGAGCTGATGGTGCCGCTCGACTACTCCAAGCCTCGCGGGAAGACCATGAAGGTGGCCCTGATCCGCCTCAGGGCGACCGACCGGGCCCACCGCATCGGCTCACTCGTGTTCAACTTCGGTGGCCCCGGCGGATCCGGGATCGACGCCTTCGCTGGGGGCTCCGCGGCCCAGTTCAAGAAGCTGGGCGCTCGCTACGACCTGGTCAGCTTCGACCCCCGCGGGGTCGGCCGGAGCCGCCCGGTGCACTGCGTGGGCGACAAGCGCAAGGACGCGTGGCTGGCGATGGACACCAGCCCCGACAACGCCCGTGAGAAGGCCGCCCTCCTCTCCAGAGGAAGGGCCTTCGTCAAGGGGTGCGCAAACCGGTCCGGTAAGACCCTGCCGTACGTCGGCACGGTCGCCGCCGCCCGGGACCTGGACATGATCCGGATCGCGCTGGGCGAGCGGAAGCTGAACTACTTCGGCTTCTCGTACGGCACCTGGCTGGGCGCCGAATACGCCCACCGGTTCCCGGAGAAGGTAGGACGCACGATCCTTGACGGCGCCGTGAACACCGAACTGAACCCCCTACGGTTCTTCCGCGAGCAGGCGGCGGGCTTCCAGCGGGCGCTCGGCCACTTCGGCAGATGGGCTGCCCAGCAACCGCAAGCGAACGCGAACGCGAAGGCCAAGGGCCTCACTAAGGACGCGGTGGTCACCCGGGTCGCCGCCTTGCTGCACGGCTTGGACACCAAACCCATCCCCACCGACACCGGCCGTGAACTCACCCAGAGCCTCGGTGAAGCGGGGGTCCTCACAGGGCTCTACTCCAAGGCCATCTGGCCGGCGCTTTGGCAGGCGATCCAGCAGGCGGAGTCCGGTGACGGCACCATCCTGCTGGCCCTGTCCGACGCCCTCTTCCAGCGCAGTCCCGACGGGCACTACACCAACTACCTCGACGCCTCGGGCAGCATCTACTGCGCCAGCACTCCCCAGCGCTACACCGAGCGGGACGTGGCGAAAGCACTGCCCGCGTTCACCAAGGCCTCCCCGGTCTTCGGCCCGACCCTGGCCTGGCGCCAGATGGACTGCACCGGCTGGCCGGTCAAGGGAACTCCCGCCCACCACATCAACGCCCCCGGCGCCCCGCCCATCGTGGTGATCGGCAACACGGGCGACCCCGCCACCCCCTATACCTGGGCCCCCGCCCTGGCCGAACAACTGGGCTCCGGCGTCCTCCTGACCCTTAACGGCGAAGGCCACACCTCCTACATGACCGGCAACCCCTGCATCCAGAAAGCAGTCAACACCTACCTTCTGCATGGAAAACCCCCGGTCAACGGCACAATGTGCAAGTGACCAGCCCCCCCCGCGTCCGAACGCCCCGGGCCGTGATCGGTCCGGGGCGCGCCTCCACGTCCTTATTTGCCTACCTCAATCCCCGCGCCCACGCCGACGGCGGGTGCGAGCATGAAGACCGCATCGTGCCCGCTCATATCAAGGGCCCCAGCGACAAGCCGCTCAAAGTCGGCGAGACGGTGCACCTCTGGGACCGCCAGCCAGAGCATCACTGACAGCTACTTTTCCCCTGGGGACAGAGATAGGAGTCCGGGGCCGTGACGCTGGCTGCCGCAACTCTGCTGCCCACCGCCGTGGCGTCGGCCACGCCTGCGTCAGCTGATTAGGGCGCCACCAGCATTCATAGCGAGGCGAAAGATCCGAGCCGTGATGCGTTGCGCCTGTTGGCTCAGCCGCCGTTCCCGCTCACCGACTTGAGTCTGCTGAACACGCAGACGTATCCCCAAGGGCCGCCCATGGAGCCAGCGGCGCCCCGCGAGATCACCGACCAGGAGCTGGTTCGCGAGCTCCGGGTCACGCTCAGGCCTCGCGGCCGCCGCGCGGTCGAGGAAGGGTTGGCCGTCTTCCGTAGCCAGCGGATCTCCGCTGTGGTGCCGGACCGTAACTTGCGTGCTGCCCTCGCCTCTCTGGCAGGTAGCCCTGCCCAGGCAGCATCACCGCGATTCGCGACGGCGTGTTCCACCGGGTCTACTTCGGCACTACCAGGGCCTCCACCAGTCGGGGCTTGATGCCGAGGGCCAGGAACGCCACGCGCCCAGCACCGCGCCGTTCGATCTCGAATCGGTGAAAAGCCAGGAGGAGCGTCATGTTGGCCGCCATCCACTTCAGCTCGGTCACCTCGCTCCATGCCACCGCATGACGCACTCGGCCAAAGGTGCCGGTGACCACCAGACCGCGCGTGTAGAGGTAGCACCTGCGCAGCCCGAACCTGGCGCTGAGACCGCGCCAGGCCAGCGTGAGACCGAACAGTGAGAGCATCACGGCTCCCATCGTGATGACGCCCTTCTGGAATCCCGACGAGATGACGACCATACAGACCAGCAAGACGACGAACAGCCCTGCAAGGAACCGTCGTGCGAGCTGTGCGAGGGCGCCACACAGCCCTGCGACGGCATAACTTCCTCGCTCCTCGCCGAGACCGAGTGCCTCCGCGCAATCCCGCACGGAGGCCTGTCGTCCCCGTTCCGAGCCCATGCTCCCCCTCCATAACGTTCGGCGTCCCGAGCCACAAGGCAGGACCCGGGTCGGCACCCCTGAGTTCACTTCGTCACGGAGGCATCCTGTCCCTCCGGAGCGCGCAGTCCGCCTGGGTTACCTGCGGCGCGGTAATCGCGAGCCGGCGACGCGAAGGCTGCCGCAGTCTCGACGCACACCGTGACAGCTCAGGCCGTACGTCCCGGTGCTCGACCCGTACGACGGAGGCCCACATGCCCACCACCGCGCCGCCCCCGCTGGAGGCCCTGGCCGCTGAACTCGCCACGCTGCGTCCCCGCATGGAGGCGGTCAGCCTGGCGATCCACGCGCGGCCGGAGCTGAAGTTCTTCGAGTTCCACGCCCAGGCGACGCTGGCTCGCTGGCTCACGGAAGCCGGCTTCGCCGTGACGGAGGCGGTGGGCGGGATGGACACCGCGTTCGTGGCCGTGCACGAGGGCAGCCGGCCCGGCCCGTACGTCGCCGTCCTGGCGGAGTACGACGCTCTGCCCGGCGTCGGGCACGGCTGTGGGCACAACCTCATCGCAGCCGGGTGCGCCGCGGCCGCGATCGCCGTCGTACGGGCCTTGCCGTCGCACCCGGGAACGGTCGCCGTCATCGGCACGCCCGGCGAGGAGATGGGCGGCGCCGGCAAGGTCCGGCTGGCCGAGGCCGGAGTGTTCGAGGGCGTGGACGCGGCGATGATGTTCCACCCGGCCGACCACTCGGTCACCACCCAGCACTCGCTGGCTGCGGCGCACCTGCGCGTCGCCTTCACCGGCGTGAGTGCGCACGCCGCGAAGTCACCGTGGGAGGGCCGCAGCGCACTGGCCGCCGCCCAGTTGTTCCTCACCGCCCTGGACGCGCTGCGGCAGTTCGTCCCGCCGACAGCACGCCTGCACGGCATCGTCACGGACGGCGGGCAAGCCCCGAACGTCGTTCCCGCCCACGCCGCCGTGGAATTGTACGTACGGGACCGTACGGCCGTATCGGCCGGGGCCCTGGTCGAGCGGGTTCGCGCGGCCGCCGAGGGAGCGGCGCTGGCCACCGGAACCGCGGCCGAGGTGTCAGAGACCGGACCGCTCTACGCGGAACGCCGCGACAGCACCGTGCTCGCCGAACGGTTCGGGCAGGCCGTGCGCGCACTGGGCCTGGACATCGCGCCCGCCGGTCCGGACAGCCCCGCCGGTTCCTCCGACATCGGCAACCTCTCGCAGCTTCTGCCGGTGATCCACCCGTACATCCAGATCGCCGAGCCGGGTACGCCCGCCCACTCCGAGGCGATGCGCGAGGCGGCGGCGACCTCGCTCGCCCACGACCGCACCGAGATCGCGGCGACCGGTCTGGCCCGCACAGTCGCCGAACTGCTCACGGACGAGGAGCTGCTGGCGGCCGTGAGAGCGGAGTTCGCACAGGTCGCTGCGGGAGCCGAGTGCTGACGTGAGCGGCCCGCGATCCTACACTTCCCGTCATGCCGGTCGTGATCGTCCTGGAAGGCGCCGCCCCCGACCGCTTCACCGTCACCGTGTCGCCGCTCGCGGAACTGGCAGCGAGCCTGCACGTCCTGACAGACCACACCCACCACACCGAACACGCGCCCTGGGCCGAGGAGACCACCCGCGACGCCCCGCCCGCGTTCCGAGCCGGCCTGCGTCGCTTCGCCCCGCTGTGGACGGCGCTGCGCTGGCGGGGCTTCTACCCGGGGCTGAACGCCCCCCTGCCGGAACTGACGACGGATCGGTTCGCCGAACTCACCGCCCACACCTGTGCCAGCGGCTACCGCGGCTTCGACTTCAGCCGCCTGCTCCACGACCCGGCACAGGCCGCCGCGTTGCGCCGGGCGGCCTCCGGTCTGCCGGAACCGCACCCGACCCTCGCCGAAGACCTGCTGCGCGACCCGGAGCGACTGCGCACCGACATCCTCGCCTTCCTCGACCTGTGCCGCCGCGTCTTCTTCGCCGACCTGTGGGCGACGACCGAGCCCGCGCTCGCCCGTGCCGCGCACCTCGTGCGGCAGCGGCTCGCGGACGAGGGACCGGAGGCGGCCCTGCTCTCGCTCAGCCCGTCCAGCGCACGGCCGGCCGGTCCGTCGCGGGTCGTCTTCGACAAGGTGCACCACGCGGTGATCAGCCCGGCCCGTACGCCGATCCTGCTCATCCCCACCCGATACGGCGCCCCGCACCTGCTGGTGAAGGACGAACCGGGGCTGCCACCAGTCGTCCATTTCCCGGTGCACGCCCCGGAGATCGGGGTCACCCTGGCCCGCAGCCGCATGCTGGCGCTCACCGATCCTCGCCGGGTCCGGCTGTGCCGGCTCATCGCCCGCCAGGCGATGACCACGGCCGACCTCGCGGACCGGCTGTCGATGACTCGCCCCCAGGTCTCCCGTCACCTTCGCACCCTGCGCGACCTGGGGCTCGTGTGCGTGGAACGCAACGGCCGCTACGTCCACTACGGTCTCGACCTCGCGGCGGTCAAGCGCATCGGCAGGGACGTGGCCACGGCGCTGCAGCACTGAAGGAGGCGGCGGCGTGACGACCCGGTACCCGGTCCTCCGCCACCGCGAACTGCGGCCCCGGCTGCGGTGGAGCGCGGTGCGCGAGCGGCGCGCTCCGCTGGTCGCGGGGGCGGGTGAGATCCTCGTGCACGAGATCGACGGGGAACACCGCACGGGGGCCGTCGACACCGCACGGGCCACCGCCGTGACCCTGGTCGACGTCCGCCCCGACGTGCAGCTGTTCGCCACATGGCACCTGAGCACGTCCGACTCCGCGGCGCGTTTCCCCGTCCGGGTGACCTACCACTGCACAGTCGTGGACGCCGTCGCGGTCGTACGGGGCCGTCGCACCGGCGTCTGGGACCCGAGCTGGGTCCTCGCCCAGGACCCCCGGCCTCACCACCTGCACGCGAAGCATCCCGAAGGCGACGAGAACGGCCTTTGCCGGTCCCTCACCGCCCTGCTCTCCCCGAGCGCGGCCCCGCGGGCACTCCCCGGGATACGCGTGCAGCTCGGCCATGTGGATGTGGGGCCCGCCTGGCCGAACGACATCGACGAGGCGTGATCGTCTGGAGATGCACCCAAAGCGCAAGGTGGATGCGGCTGGAAGCCTCGCTTGAGGCGCATCGCCAGCCGCCGACGGCGGCGGCCGTCACGTTGGTGGTCGGCGCAGCGGCACGACGTTGTCGGCGGCGGATGCCGTCTGCTGATCGTCGTCGTGGATGAGCACGGCGCTGGCGAGGGTGAGCGCCGCTCGGCCGGCTCCCCCCAGCGCCAGGTGCTGGACGAGATCAGCGCCGCGGTCGGCAAGGTCTCCCGTACCCGGGCACGCGACTGGATGTACGGGGCGCCGCCGGAGCTGGACGCGGGTGCGCTGGTGTGCGGGGTGTGGTTGGCCACACGCTCGCGTGGGCGCTCCCGAGCCGAGGCCACGGACCTGGCGTATGCGGGCCGCCGCCGAGGAACTGGCCGGTGCCCGCGTCGTTGCCGAATAGGCTCTGCCCCCGTGATCGCTGATCTGCAGTGCGTGGTGCTGGACTGCTCCGACCCCGGTGAACTCGCCGAGTTCTACCAGTCGCTCCTTGGCGGCGCCGTCAACCAGTCGGATCGGCGATGGGCGCTCAGCGAGGGCTGGGCCACGTTGCACACCGGATCCGGCCTCGTCCTGGCCTTCCAGCGGGTAGCGGACTACCAGCCGCCGCTGTGGCCGGACCCGAGCCGACCACAGCAGTTCCACCTGGATTTCGGTGTCGCCGACCTGGACCGCGCTCGAGAACAGGTGTTGGCCCAGGGCGCCAAGGTGCTGGATGACGGTGCGGACGGACGGAGTTGGCGGATATACGCCGACCCCGCAGGTCATCCGTTCTGCCTGGTCCGTCACTGACGACGAGGTCGTGGGGCAACGCCCAGCGTGGTTATGACCGGAGCCAGATGAGGAGTGCGGCAGCGGTGACGGTACCCAGTGGCTTCGTTCACGTTCAGCAGCAGCGTTTGTCGATGGGTTTCGACAGCAGTTGGCGATCAACGCGCTCGGAGATGTTCACGGGAAATGACGGCACTGTCGTCAGTGAGGGCGTCGCGCGGACCGCTGAGGCGACTAGCGCCTCCGGAAGATCAGGCGCGGTAGCCTCTGGCCATGCCTGAGACATCGGTGGCGCACTTTTACGACGAACTGGCCGAGGACTACCACCTGATCTACCCAGACTGGGACGCCAGCATTCGCCGACAGGGGGACGCCCTCGACGCCCTTATCGGTCAGGATCGCGCCAAGGTGCTCGACTGTTCCTGCGGCATCGGCACGCAGGCCATCGGCTTGGCGCTGCACGGGCACCGCGTCACCGGCACCGATCTCAGCCCTCGCGCCGCCGCCCGCGCTGGCCGTGAGGCCGCCCGCCGAAGCCTCAGCCTGAGCACGGCAGCCGCCGACATGCGACGCCTCCCGTTTCCCGATGGCCGGTTCGACGTCGTCGTCTGCGCTGACAACTCGCTGCCCCACCTGCTGACAGAGGAGGACGTGCACGTCGCCCTGGCCGCGATGCGCCGCGTGCTGCGCCCCGACGGCCTGCTGCTGGTCAGCACACGCAACTACGACGACCTGCTGCGCAACCACCCCGTTTCGACGCTCCCACAAGTCCACCGGACCGCCGACGGCGGAGAGCGGACTGTCACCTTCCAGCTCTGGCACTGGCACGACGACGGTGAGCACTACGACTTGGAGCACTTCCAACTCCTTCCGGCAGGCGGAGAATGGCGCGTCAAGGTCCGCCGGACCACCTACTGGTCTCTCAGCCAGGACCGGTTGGCCGGCCTCGCAGCCGAGGCCGGCTTTGCCGACGTCCGGTGGCGGATGCCGCAGGAGACAGGCTTCTTCCAGCCGCTGCTTGTGGCCCGCGCCGACGAGTAGGTGATTCCTCCACCGTCCGGCTCGACGTGAGGGCAGCGGTCGAGCCGGGACCGGCAGGTGTCAGCCGGCCTTGGCGGGTTGCTCGGCTCGTGCCCGGGTGCTGGCGAGGCGGTAGGAGTCGGTGCCGGTCTCGAGGATGGTGCCGTTGAAGGTCAGGCGGTCGACGATGGCCGCGCAGAGGCGGGGGTCGGTGAAGGTCTTGGTCCAGCCGCCGAAGGACTCGTTGGATGCGATGGCGACGCTCTTCTTCTCCTCGCGTTCGGTCAGCACATGGAAGAGCAGTTCGGCGCCGTGTCGGTCGAGTTCCATGTGTTGGGTCGGGGACGGGACGCCGTGCACCGTTTCCGGTACCGGTTTCCCCGTCCCCGCCCGCCGAACCGGACGTGCCCGTTGGCCGAGCATCCGGCTCTCCACGTGATCCAATGTGTCAGGCGAGGTATTCGCTGACCTGGCCGACGAAGGCCACATCGCCGTGGTTCGTCCGGCGGAAGCGTGCTCCGTCGGGATCGACCTCGTCGATGTTGTAGGGCGTGCTGATCTGCGCTCCACGAAACGTGTATCGCTGGACCCGCATCTTCGCCGGGTTGTAGAGGACGATCTCGCCCTTGTCGGCGTACACGCGAACGTACCCAGCCGCGTACAGGTGAACGTGCTCAGCATTTGGGTACGCCTGATCGTCGGCAGCGCCGTTACAGAGCCCAGATGTGGAGGGCGTGGTCGAGGTTGGACACGGTGTACCAGGTGCCGTCTCCGAGAGCCTTGGGCAGGCCGGGCACCTCGAAGGGATAGGTGATCTGGTCGATCAGCTGCATGTGGACCGCGTCGACGAGCCAGTGCCGGCCTGGGCCGAACTCCTCGTCGCTCTCGACGGTCCCGACGACGAGGGTGTTTTCGTCGATGAAGCCGCCCTCGTAGTCGAGGAACGCCTGCGCCTCGTCATCTGTGGTCTCCTCCTCGAACGCGGGATGCGGAGGAAGCATGTCCGCGCTCAGTTCGGCCACCACGGAGCCGTCGGCGGCCAGATGAACGGCGAGAAGGTCCTGGTCATGGGTCACTGTGAGTAGACGATCTCCGCTCGGGCTCACCCCCAGCAGGACACGGTCCTCGTCGCCGAAGCTGTGGACAATGAGGGCGTGACCGTCCCACTTCCCCCAGCGCAGGGGTGATCCGTCCTGGCCTTCTCCGATGGTCAGACCCATCTGGCCGGGGTCCGGATGCGGAACGTGGACGGAGCCCGCCGCGGCCGTCCGAGTCTGGGTGCGGGCCAGCACCGTGCCGTCAGCGGCGTCGATAACCAGCCACTCTTCCCCGCGGTCGTGGTCCGGGGCGTCGTGCTCCAGAGAACCGTGGACATGGGCCCACACGGTCTTCCCGTCCGAGGAGAAGCCGGCGAAGCCACGGTTGGCATAGCGGTGGTCTCTGTCGTCCGCGTACTCGGCGAAGTCTCTGTGTCCCGCGCAGCCTGCAACAGCAGCGGTGCCGCAGTTCCCACCGTGGGTTTCCCGACTGGTCAACGGCTCGCACTGCATGCGGTCCGGCGAAGACAACCAGGTCAGCGGCAGGCGACACTGCGCTCGTGCCGAACCGGCGAGGCCAGGGCGCCGGAAAGGAGACGGTCGAGGCAGTGGTCGGCGGCTGGACTTCCTGGACGATCAGCTTCGTGTCCCCTCGCTGTACGAGGAGCCGCGATGTGGGCCGGGGCTCCAGATGAGGCGCTGCGTCGGCCCCGGAGAACGGGAGAGGGGCCGCGAGCGTAGTCACAAGGCGAGCAAGGCGGGGCACAGGCGCTCCGAAAGGACTGGGGGACTCTTGGCGGGACCCTATGACAGGCCGCTGACCCCCTGCGTCGCTGACCCCCTGCGCATTCAACCCTCTCCGCAGCACTGACCAGGATGCACGGGACCGGAGGGATGCGGAAAGTGGGCACGTTTCTCCGTACCCGCCTGGGCACAGAAGGGCGTACCCCGACAACCGCTGCCGCGCGCCGCCCCACGGGATCAGGGAGGCGCAGGAGAGAGCGGGCCTGGCCCACCCGTCACAGGGAGTGTCAGTAGGCAGTGCGATGCTGACGCCGACAACTCCGCTCACGGTGATCAACGGGGGCCGATGCCTGGTGGACGATCTGGGTCTGACGTGTCCTCGGTCGGCTTCGACTCTGCTTGGTGTGCCACCGACCTGGGTGAATACCGGCCCTGTCGCTACACCTATGAGTACTACCCCTACGAGAGCCTGCCGCCTGTCGACTCCACCGAGTTCACGGGCGCCTTTCAATGGCTCGGTGGTACCGGCGAACCTGTTCCCGAACAGGTCACGGCGCTCAATCGCTTGGCAGAGAACCTTGCAGCCAGGGGCTTGACGCTGCCACGGGACTTCACCACCTTCCAGGCCGACTCCAAGCTGCATTGCTCGCTGGACGAGGTCTCGGTGACCTGCTGCTGGACTGATATCTCAGAGCCCCTGCCCAGCCCGGTAGAGCCTGGTGCCTTCCTCGTGCGATTCCTGCGGGATCAACAGGACTGCGTCATCTGGTACCTCTACCTGCGTCCTTCGGGTGAGGTGTTCGTGGTGCACTCCTCTCTCGACTACCCTCGGCCTGCCGATCACGATGGCGACCGAGCAACTCGGACCCGGGGACCGCCTGCTGCCGTACACCGATGGCATCGTCGAGGCGCGCGACGCTGGCGGCCGACGCAGCCGCGCAGCTCGGCCAGTAGCCGCAGAGCGGTGACGGACGTGCGCTTCTCGGCGCCGGTCGTCGGCCCGGACGGGGTGGCGGTGGCCGAGTTCCGGGTGCTCGCCGAGGAGGGGGGGGAGCGCCGTCCACCCTGGCGGGCTGCGTGTTCGCGCGGTTCGACGAGGCCGGTCTGGCGGTCGAGACACGGGACTACTGGCACACCAAGGACGGTCACAAGGAGCCGGCCGGCGACCTGTTCTTTCTCTGACCTTCCCTCCAGTCCGACCAGTCGGTACGTTCATGGGGCCCGGATCGCGGCGGTGCGGCCCGGGCTTCCGGCGGAGGACGGAGGGGCCCATGGCGGAACGTGAGCCAGTCGCGCGGGGACACTGCGACGCGCAGTTCGAGGCGGTGCGGACGGCATTCGAGGAGAACTTCCGTGAGCGGGGGGAGCTGGGCGCCGCAGTCACGGTGACCGTCGGCGGCGAGGTCGTGGTGGATTTGTGGGGCGGCTGGGCCGACGCGGACCGCACCCGGCCGTGGGAGCGGGAGACCCTGGTCAACGTGTGGTCGACCTCGAAGGGCCCGACCGCGCTGTGCGCGCACATCCTGGCGGACCGGGGGCTCCTCGACTTCGACGCGCCGGTGGCCGAGTACTGGCCCGAGTTCGCCGCGGCCGGCAAGGAGAAGGTCCTCGTACGGCATCTGCTGTCGCACCGGTCAGGCCTGTCGGGCCTGCGCGAGCCGCACTCGGTTGAGCAGCTCTACGACTGGGGGCTGACGACACGGCGGCTGGCGGCGACGGAGCCGTGGTGGGAGCCGGGGACGGTGTCCGGCTATCACGCGATCACCTTCGGCCACCTCGTCGGGGAGGTCGTACGGCGGATCTCGGGGCTGGCGCCCGGGGCCTTCCTGGAGCGGGAGGTGACCGGGCCGCTGGGGGTCGACTTCACCATCGGCCTGCCCGAGAAGGAGGCGGGGCGGGCCGCCGAGCTGGTGCATCCGCCGGCCGCCTCCGACAGCGAACAGGCCGCGGCCTTCGGCCGGTTGACGCCGGCGGTACTCGCCGCGCTGGCCAATCCCCTGGTGGGCGCGGCCGAGGCGAACACGCCGGAGTGGCGGGCCGCGGAGATCCCGGCCGCGAATGGCCACGGCACGGCACGGGCCGTCGCCGCCCTGTACGGGATCTTCGCGGGACGAGGGTCGTACGGCGGCCAGCGCGTACTGTTCCCCGAATCGGCGGAGCGGGTGCGCGAGGGGCAGGGCAGGTGCCGGGACCTGGTGCTCGGTCCCGGACTCGGCACCGCTGCGGAGATCGGGCTCGGCCTGTGGCTGAGCGGGCCGAACGGCTCCTACGGGCCCAACCCGAGGGCTTTCGGACACGACGGCTTCGGCGGCTCCTGCGGACTGGCCGACCCCGAGGCGGGGGTGTCACTGGGGTACGTCATGAACCGTATGGGGCCTCATATCGCCGACGACCCGCGGAAGATGGCACTGGTCGAGGCCCTCTACCGCGCCTTGTGACCCCGGGTGCGCGGCGGGTCGGTTTCGGCCGAACCGCGGTGTCATCCACCATGAGTGCGGTCGGTTTGATCACCTGCCCGCCCACCCTTCTCTGGTGGTTTAGACCAATGCTAGATGTGGTGGAGCCTGCGGTCCGTGCGGGGTCTGGGTAATGTCCCTACGCCAGGGCCTGTTCGGTTTACCCGTCGACCACGACCAGCCCACCTACCGCACCGGCGTGTTCCTCACCACAACTACCTGGAGACGCTGCACGTCGGCGACATCTGCGAGTTGGACATCGCAGCCGCCCCGAGGGGAGCCGTCGCATGACCACCACCGTCAGGCCCGACGCCGGACGCAACAACACCCCTCACCTGTACGGCGGCGAGGCCGCCGCGGTCGCCCGCGTGCTGGAAGGCGGCCAGTACGGACACAGCGAGGTCACCGAGGAATTCGAGCGCCGCATCGCCGCGTTCCTCGGCGTCCGTGACGCCGTCGCCGTCATGTCCGGCACGGCTGCCCTGCACACGGCCCTGCTCGCCGCCGACGTCGGCCCCGGTCACGAGGTGGTCGTGCCGTCCATGACGTTCTGCGCATCCGTCCAGGCGATCCTCGCCACCGACGCCACCCCCGTGTTCGTGGACATCGACCCGGCCACGCTGTGCGTCACCGACCAGCTCGTCATGGACGCCGTCACCGACCGCACCCGCGCCGTGATGCCGGTCCTGTTCGGCGGCCGGGCCGTCGACCTCTCCCGGGTCCGCAGGGAGCTGGCCGCCCGGCGGATCGCCATCGTGGAGGACGCCGCGCACGCCTTCGGCTCCCGCAACGGCGCCTGCCGTGTCGGCGGTACAGGAGACCTGACCTGCTTCAGCTTCGGCCCGATCAAGAACCTGACCTGCGGGCAGGGCGGCATCGTCATCCCGCGCGGCTCCGCCGAGGCCGCCACGGTCCGCCGCCTGCGGATGCTTGGTGTCGTCCAGTCCCAGGCCGAACGCGGCCGGACCACCAGCTACGGCGTGGAGGGCTTCGGGCTGCGCTACCAGATGTCCGGCATCAACGCCGCCATCGGCCTCGCCCAGCTCGTTCACTTCGAGAAGGCGGAGACGACCCGCCGCCTCCTGTGGCGCGCCTACCAGCGAGCCCTTGCCGGCCTGGACGGCGTACGCCTGGTCGACGTCGACGTCGACCGCTCCGTACCGCACCTGTGCCAGGTCCTCATCGCGAACCGCAACCAGGTGCACGCACAGATGAAGGCCCGTGGTGTCGGCGTCGGCGTCCACTACCCGCCCAACCACCTGCAGTCCGCCTTCGCCCAGTGGCGGCGCGACTTGCCCGCCACCGAGAAGATCAGTCGCGAGCTGCTGAGCCTGCCGTTCCACCAGCACCTCACCGAGAACGACATCGACCAGGTCGTCACCGTCCTCGGCCAGGCCCTCAAGACCACGGGAGCCGCATCGTGCGCCAGGTCCTGACCGTCTGCCTCGGCAACTACTGCCGCAGCCCCTTCGCCGCCCTGGCGCTCGCCAAGCGGGGCGCCGGCGAGCTCGAAGTCCGCTCCGCCGGCCTGATCGGCAAGTGGGAAGGCGAGCCCGCCAACGACCAGATGATCGAGGCCGCCCGGCGCCTCGGCCTCGACCTCACCGGCCACCGCGCCCAGCAGTGACAAATCCACGAAGGATCACTGTGTGAGTGATGCGTTGAGCTGCTGATCTAGTGAGGGAGTGTAAATCTAACGGCGGATCCGACGAGCATGGGAGAGACGTCAAGTGACTGACACCGCCGTGGAGTTGGAGACCGTGGAACCCGTCGAGAGTGCCCAGGTGGGGCAGCCCGCGCCCGTGTCCGACGAGCAACTGGTTGCGATGCTGGTGGAGCGAGCCCGGTCGGAGGGGCTGCAGCTGACCGGGCAGGGTGGGCTGCTGCAGCAGCTGACCAAACGAGTCTTGGAATCTGCCCTGGAAGGCGAGATCACCGATCACCTCGGTTATGAGAAGCATGATCCGGCAGGCAAGAACAACGGCAACAGCCGTAACGGCACCCGCGCCAAGACCGTGCTGACCGATGTCGGGCCGGTGGAGGTGAAGGTGCCTCGCGACACTGCCGGCAGCTTCGAGCCGCAGATCGTCAAGAAGCGGCAGCGGCGCCTGACCGGCGTCGACGAAATGGTGCTGTCGTTGTCCGCGAAGGGCCTCACTCACGGGGGGATATCGGCTCATCTCGCCGAGGTGTACGGCGCCGAAGTGTCCAAGCAGACCGTCTCCACCGTCACCGACAAGGTCATGGAGGGCATGGCCGAATGGCAGAGCCGTCCTCTCGACCGCGTCTACCCCGTCCTGTTCGTGGACGCCATCAACGTCAAGATCAGGGACGGACAGGTCGCGAACCGTCCCGTCTATGTCGTGATGGCGGTGACCGCCGAAGGCACCCGGGACATCCTGGGGATCTGGGCCGGTGACGGCGGCGAGGGTGCGAAGTACTGGCTGCACGTATTCACCGAGCGGAAGAACCGCGGCCTTGACGACGTGCTGATGCTGGTTTGCGACGGGCTCAAGGGCCTTCCCGAGGCCGTGGAAGCCGTCTGGCCTCGCACAATTGTCCAGACGTGTGTGGTTCACCTGCTGCGCAACTCGTTCCGTTATGCCGCACGCCAGGACTGGGACAAGGTCGCAAAGGCCCTCAAGCCCGTCTACACCGCACCCAGCGAGGACGCCGCCACCGAGCGGTTCTTGGAGTTCCAGGAGTCCTGGGGCCGGAAGTATCCGGCGATTGTGAAGCTGTGGTCGGACGCCTGGGCCGAGTTCGTGCCCTTCCTCTCCTTCGACGTCGAGATCCGCAAGGTCATCTGCAGCACCAACGCCATCGAGAGCGTAAACGCCCGCATTCGCAAGGCCGTCCGCGCCCGCGGACACTTCCCCAACGAGGCAGCAGCCCTCAAGTGCATCTACATGGCGCTGATGAGCCTGGACCCGACAGGGAAGGGCCGCAAGCGGTGGACCATGCGCTGGAAGGCACCCCTGAACGCCTTCCAGATCGCCTTCGAGGGCCGCCTGACCCCGAGCAACAACTGACCACTCAACAACCAAGATCGGCCGTTAATTTGACACACCCGCACATCGGGCGTGATCGTGATGCCGAAGCCGGACTGGTGGGGGGCGCCGGCCGCCTTCCACTTGGCCAGGGCGTCCGTCACCCGGTCCCACAGCGGGATCGGGCCGCGCTGGGTGACCTGCGTCCGTCCCTCCTCATCCACACCCAAGTAGGCCAAGGAGCCCGTAGCGACATCGGACAGCACCTGGATCTCCCCTCCACCGAGCCGCTCGGCCGACGGCGCGGCGAGCTGCGCCACCCACCGGCCTGTCCAGTCATCGAGGAGCACCAGAGGGGTCTCTGTGGTCGTGGGCCGGCCGGGCAGCAGGACCAGTGGCGGCCGCGGGGGGCCTGCCGTGCGGACGGGCGATCATGAACGAGGTGGTGCCCGGCAGGAACCGCCCGGTGGCGTGCCCGCGGCCGGTGACCGTCAGCTTCACCAGACCGTACGCGCCCATCCACCCGCCGAGGGTGGCGAGCACGGTCCTGCCGTCGCCGACCTGGTCCAGCCAGCCGTAGGGGATGTGCCGCACCGCGCACGTAGCGATCAGCGCGTCGTAGTCGCCGTCGATGACGGTTGCGCCCAGGCCGTCGCCGACGATCAGGGTGGGCGCGTAACCGAGCTGCTTCAGCGCGGCGGCTGCCCGCTGGGCGTTGCCCTCGTCGACCTCGACCGAGGTGACGTTGGGGTCGCCGAGCCGGTGGCAGCCAAGCGCGGTGGAGTAGCCGGTGCCGGTGCCGATCTCCAGCACCTGCTGCCCGCTGGTGACGCCGAGCTGCTGCCACATGCGCAGCACCAGCGACGGCAGCGTGGACGACGATGTCGGCTCGCCCTCTGTGGGCGCGGTCAGGTCGACTGCGCGCACGTGCCCGTCGAGTTGGGTGATCTGGGTGGTGTCGTCGTACACGCCATCCAGCCAGCCCTTGTCGGCCGGTGTGACGGGCTCGTACAGGGTGGGCTGGGTTGCGGGCAGGGCCCGCATGAAGCCGTCGGGGACGAACGCCTCACGGCGCACGTCCCGGGCGGCGCGCTCCCACGCCGGGTCGTCGAGATCGCCGGACGCCTTGAGTCGGTCGGCCAAGGCGTCCCGCAGGGTTTGTGCTGACGTCACGAGAGACCTTTCTGTAGGTGGTCGACCAGGGCCTGAGCGATCGGTTCGCGGATGTCCTCCGGGAACCATGCTCACTGGCCGTTGGGGTTGCATTCGAGGAACGTCCAGTGGCCCCGACGAGTGACAGCGAAATCGAACGCCCCGTACCTCAGGCCGAATTCGCGCAGGTACGCCCGTATGCCGCCGGCCACGTCGGCGGGCATGGGCACGGCCGCGTAGCGGAGCTGGGAGTAGTCCTTGCGCCAGTCCAGGTGGCTGCCGTCGATGTCGATGCGCACCGCGAACAGCTTGTCACCGACGGCGGTGAGCCGGACGTCGAACTCCTTGGGAACCTTCGCCTGGAACAGGTGCGGGCACACCGACACGGCGTCGGTGATGTCGTCCGGGTCGACGACGGACACCCACACCGTTCGTGCCCGGCCTTCCGCGTCCGGGTGGGGGCTGGTCCACAGCGGCTTGTAGTTCGCGCCGTCCCGCTGGGCGGCACAGAACTCCCTGGCCGCCTGCGGGTCGGTGGTGATCAGGGTGGCTGGCGTTGACAGATCGACTTGGTTCGCCACCGCGAGCTGCGACGGCTTGTACTCGGCGGTGCGGTTGCGCTGCGGGTGATTGAGGTAGAAGCAGCGGGGGAGAGCGGCGAGGACACCGCCCATGCCCCGCGGACCCGGCATTTGTCTTAGTAGGCGCGCCGGAGCAGGGCGGCGAACGCCGAGAGGAGCATCACGTGCGGCTCGATGGCGAGGGCTCCGCGCAGGACGAGCGGGCCGTGGCGGTCGAAGGCGAAGCCGGCATACGCGGCACGTGAACACACGCCCCTGCCAGTCCCGAGGCCGGTATCGAAGCACCGGTTTAGGAGGTAACTCGGAGCGTCAGTTCGCGAAGTTGGCGGCCGGTGACAGTGATGTCGTAGCGGCGCGCGTTATGGAGAGCCGCCTTGATCAGGGCCTTGCGTCGATGGAAGTCCCGGCCGATCTCGTCTAGGGTCACGGCCAGCGAGCACGGGTCGCCAGGAGTATACGGAACGCCAGAGCTCCCGAGGATTTCCCTCACGTCGGGGAGGTCGGAGTAGACAACCGGAAGTCCGTGGGCCTGGGCCTCAATGAGGACGAGCCCGAAGGCCTCCAGACCGTTGGTCGTGAAGACGAAGGCGTCGAAGTTCGGCAGGCGGCGCCACAGTTCGGCGCGGGGCAGGAACGGATCGAAATGGACCCGGTCCCGCAGCCCGAGTTCGAGAGCCCGTTGTTCCAGGTGCTCCCGCAGGGCTCCCCGGCCGATCACCGTCAAGTGGTGCGGCTGATCGGTCAAAGCGAGGGCTTCGACGGCGGTGATCGTGGATTTGTTGTCGTCCAGACGCCCGGCGTGCACCAGAGATAGGGGTGCGGGTCGAAAAGGCGGCTGATCGTGCACCCGAGCATCGCTCAAACGGATCCCCCACGGGATGAGGGTGAGCCGATCCGTGAAGCGGCGTCCGGTAAGGCAGTCGATGCGGTCGGCGAGGGCAATGGTCGGGGCGACAATCGCGGCGCTTGCGGCGGCAACTTCATTCATGGTCTCGCGTTCCGATGTGCTGCGCTCGGCCACCATCACGTCGGGGCCGTGGGCGATGGCGATGATCGGGATGTTGCCAGCGGTTCGAGTGAAGGCCAGGCTGAGAGCGAACCCAACGTACTGGGCGTGAATGGCATGCGGCTGGATCTTCTCGATGAGCGCACCGACCTCACGCGTCAGCTCATCAACATACGGGTCGAAGTCGGGGCCCTGAGGGCGTTTGGTCGTGGAGAGCGTGATTAGCTGATCAAATGCGGCCGTCCAAGCCTGATCGACCGGTGCCCTGCCCAGGAAGGTCGTGTGGATTTCAGGCATCGCGCCGTAGAGATCCTTGATAAGGAGCATACTCCCGGAGGAAGGCTCGGAGGTGCGGTTGATGCCCGTTAGGACGTTCAGGGTTTTGGAGGTCATGCAGAGATCCCGTCATGGTGCGTCAGCGGTGACGACATTTGCCTCTCGTGCTGACGAGGTGGCGCCGACCACGACGCCAGGTGCGGCGTGACGACGGCCGAGACCTCCTCGGCCGGATGTAAGTAGCCCTTACTGTCCTGTTCTGCTGTCCATACTCTGACTGACGATTGGGGGTAGACGGGACTTATCCCTATCTCTCCCTTGGGGAGGATTCCATTGAAGGGCGTGGGTATTCCCTCACTGTTCCAGTAATCCCATGCCTCAAGAGCCTTGGCTTTCTCGAAGCAGTGGTAGAGCTGCTCGTAGCGGGCCATGTACCGTATCTCGCGGAAGATCATCTGGCCGATCAGCCCAGGCGCGACGTTCCGGAGCGTGCTGAGATCAGTGCCCTGAAAGGTGACCGATGCTGCGTCCTGGGACGGATGCAGGGCGGTCCGGGCGAACAGGTGGGACAGTCGTCGCCGGACGTACTCGGCGACTCCCGGGCCGAGAGCCGGTTCCATACCTTCGATGAGCTGGGCGAGCCAGTGATACCGCGGATTGAAACGGGCCAGGTCGAAGAACTGGTCCATGCCGTCCACGGCGGCGAAGGCGAGTCGTTTGTAGAGCCAGTTGTTCAACTCTCCCGCCTGGGCGTACGTCTTGGTCTCCGGAGTAGCGGAGTGGAGCATCAGGTATTCGGACAGGACCTCGAAGTAGAGGTAACCAAGGAACGGTACGTGGGTCACGGCGTCGGACAGCTGGTCGATGAACTCGGGAGCCGGAGTGGCGTGGCCGGTGGCGTTGCGCAGGGCGACGTCGAGGAACACGGCCGCGGAACGCAGCCCGGTCAGCACGACGTGGTCGAGCTGGTCGTTCTCGGCCAGGGTCAGCAAGCTCTGGTAGCGCTCGTAGGTACGCAGGTGGATGACACCGAGATGCAGGTAGTCGACGCCCTTGGGCCGAATCGGGGCGTCCGGGATGACTTCGAGGACCATGGGCGTGGTGGAAGGCTTCGTCCGCATTAGGTAGGCGCCGAGGTTGTGGGGGCGCAGTCCCTCACGCTGACTGACGAGAGGCGAGCAGTACAGGGCCCCGACCAGGCATCCGGTGGAGACGTGCAACTGCCGGCTGGTACGGATGGCGTCGATGTCCTTGGTGGTGTGCAGCAGGTACATCGGTTTTCCGCTGACGAGTGCTTCGGTCATGGCGCTGTTTCGTATCAGCCAACCGTTGGGGGTTGAGCGTTCCAAATAGTGGCGCCAGTCGCCCTCGCTGTCGGCCAGCGAGGCAGGAATGCGACGCTGCGCGGGCGTGGTGTAGTCCGTGTGGGCGTGTTCCCATTCGTCGCGCAAGAGAACTCCTGTGGATGGAAGATCGGCAGCCGGTCGGGGGAATCGCGACAGGCTAAAGGACTTCGACGTTCGCTCCGGACATGCGGTTTCGGCAGTCCAGAACCCAGGTCGCGTTTTCCTGGATCATCGCGAGGTCGAATCGGGTGTGGTCCACAAGGAGCACCACGGCATCAGCGGCAGCAACCTCCTCCGCGCTCGCATCCACCCGGACCACGTTGAGTTCGGTACCCGCGTCGTCCGGAATGTTGGGGTCGGCGCCGCAGACCTCGGCGCCGAGGCCGATCAGGAGTTCGGCGACACGTGGCGAAGGTGAATTACGGAGGTCGGTGGCATTGAACTTATATGTCAGGCCGAGCAGCAGGATTCGGGATCCGTTGATGGTCATGCCGCGCTTGTCTAGTGCTTCCACGACACGCCGGACGACGTAGTCGGGCATGTGGCGGTTCACGTCGTCGGCGAGTTCCACGAACCGGAAAGGGACGCCGAGTTCCTGCTGGATCTTCCACGAGAGGAACATTGGGTCGACGGGCAGGCAGTGGCCGCCGACGCCCGGCCCCGGGGTGAACCGGGTGAATCCGAAGGGCTTGGTCGCGGCGGCGTCGATCGCCTCCCAGATATTCACGCCGAGGCGGTCGGTCAGCGTTGCCAACTCGTTGATCATGGAGATGTTGACGAGCCGGAAGGTGTTCTCGATCAGCTTGGCCAGCTCAGCGACCTTGGTCCCGGATACCGGCACAATGGTATGAAAGATGTCGCCGTAAAAATCCTGGATTACATCGAGTGATTTGGTGTCGATTCCGGACACTAATTTGGGCGTCGCCTCGAACGACCACTTCTTGTTCCCCGGAGCGATTCGCTCAGGACTGAATCCGGCCAGGAAGTCCACCCCGCCTTTTAGGCCCGAGGTCGTTTCCAGGATCGGCAGCAGCAGTTCCTTGGTGGTGCCGGGATAGGTCGTGGACTCCAGGACCACCGTCGCGCCGGGGCGAAGGTACTCGCCCAGGGTCCGGGCGCAGGACTCGATATAGGTCAGGTCGGGCACGCCGTCCCGCAACGGGGTCGGCACGGTAATCACCGCGATGTCGAAGCCGGCCAGGGCGACAGCGTCGGCGGTCGGGGAGTAGGCCCCGGTGTCCAGTACTGCCCGCAGTCGCGAGGAGGCCACGTCCTCCACGTAAGACAGGCCGGCGACAAGCTGCTGGACGCGGTGCGGGTCTACGTCGTAGCCGACGACACGGTGACCCGCCTCTGCGGCGCGTACGGCCAGTGGAAGCCCTACATAGCCCTGGCCAGCGACAACTACCTGCATGGCAGCTCCTACTCGAATGCGGTGCTTGAATGGACCGTCGTTCCTGGTCTGGCAAGGAGAAGCGCTGTGCCTCTGGTGTCTGTCGTGATGCCCGTGTACAACTCGGCAGCCACCCTCGGTGCAGCCGTCCGATCGGTGCTCACGCAGACCCACGGCGACTTGGAGCTGCTGGTCACCGACGACCAGTCCTCCGATGGCTCCATGGACCTGCTCCGCGAGTTCGCCGAGCAGGACGAGCGCGTTTTGCCGCAGTCGGCACCCGAACGGGGCGGTGCGGGCCGGGCCCGGAACCTGGCGATGCAGCGGGCCCGCGGGGACTACATCGCCTTTCTCGACAGCGATGACATGTGGCTTCCCGAGAAGACCGAGAAGCAGCTCGCCTTCGCCGTGGAAGGTGATGCGCCGCTGACGTTCACCTCGTACTTCAAGATGGACGCCGACTACGACGGCGACAGCACCGACTGGGTCCCGAACGGGCGGGTGGTCCATGCGCGGGAGCACGTGGACTACCGCGCGATGCTGGTCCGAGACCATATCGGTGCCCTTACCGCCATGTATGACCGCAACGTCCTGGGCACGAGGCTGATGCCGGAGATGCGCAAGCGCCAGGACTACGCCCTCTGGCTGTCGATCATGCGGGACGGCGCTGACGCCCGGGGCCTGGCTGAACCACTTGCGGTGTACCGGGCCCACCAGGCGGGATCCCTGTCCTCCAACAAGCTGTCGCTCGTGCAATACAACTGGGAGCTGTACCGCGAACACGAGCATCTGTCGGTCCCGCGGGCGACGCGTGCGCTGGCCGGCGCTGTGTGGCAGTCGCTGCGCAACTCGCGCATCTAAATCCGCGCGCGGGCTCGGGGAGTCCGGTGCGTGACTATTTCCACGGGTGCCTGACCGGGCCCCGCCCCGTGGCCGTGCCGCGTGCTCGGTGGCTGGACCCGGGAGCGGGACTCGGTGGGTCACCGGTGCCGTCGGCCTACGGCCGAGCCGTCGCCGGCCCTCGCGCGCAGGAACAACTGGAGGAGCAGTCGTCGGTCGGCGACCGGAAGGGTCTCCTGACCGCCGCGGAGCGCCTCCCGACCATGCAGGAAGCGGCGCTGGTTGACGATGAGGTAATCCCCGGGCTGGAGCATGAAGGAGACCTGACCCCGGATGAGCTCCGCGGCAAGCTCCCTGGCGGCGTCGGCGTGCGCCCTGCTGAGCTCGGACCTCTCCAGCATCTTGGCAGTGAACCGGACGAACCCCTTGCCCGCAGTGGAGCCATCCAGGACCGGGAACGGCTTGTACTCCCCGCCCACGCCGAACAGGTCAAAGAAGGTCCCGTAGTGGTAGGCCGACTCGGCCAGCAAGGCGCGGCTGTCCTCCGACAGCCGAGCCGCCGCCGCGTGTGCGTCGGAGAGGATGCTGGGGCCGCCGCCGAGCGCATCGGGGCGAACGCACAGGAGCGTGGTGTAATCCGGGGGCAGGGTCCCGTTCACCAGGTCCATGTGGAACGCGTTGTACCCGATGCCGCTGGACTTGCCGGGGTCCTTATCAACCTTGACCCCGATGTCCTTCCACAGGGACCACCGCGGAAAGGGCGAGAAGGGGACCGCCACCTCGGTCGCGAAGGCCGTCACCAGCCGCAGGAACCGGTCGTCGTCGGCCCCCAGCGCCTTCGCGAGGTTCCCCAGGCGCAACACGGCGTATCCGCCGCCCTCCCCGGTTAGCGCGTGGCGCAGAGTCGTGAGGGTCTCCTCGAACCGCGGAGTGGCCGTCAACTCGGTCCGGTACCGCTCCATGGTGGACGTCGCCAGGAACGAGCCGTCCAATTTCCACGTCGGGAGAGGAAGGCCGATCAATGCGGCTTCGAGTTCGCTCGGGATGTCAATGAACACGCGGAGCCTCCTGTCTCTTAGGGTTTTCGGGATGCCGTTCGGGTGCCGCTGTCGTCCAGGCGCCGAAGGCGGTCCGGCAGCGGGTGAGTCTCGTGAGGCCATGGGGCTTCTGGGCCGTGGGTGTCGCCAAGTACACCGACGCTGGTCGGCGCCGGCGCTAGCTCGATGGAAACCGCTCAGGGAGCGGTGACTGACAGCGGGTTTGTGCCGAACGGGCTTGCAGCCGGCACAAACGGGCAACTCCTCCCGTCGACACCGGCTCCGTCGGGGGGCGAGCACCTGCATGGCGGCCGCGGTCCCTTGGGTAGCGCACGGCGTGCAGGTGCACGGTGAACCTTCCCGGAACCGAACCCCCGCGCGTACCGCGTCCGGCCGCCTCGCGTGTCGTCCGGGTCCCGGTACACCTCCAGCACGGTGGTACCGGTCATGGTGAGGACCATGCAGCGGCAGGTACGCGTAGCCGTGCGCGAGGAACGACCCCGCCGAGCGGTACGTGCCGGTGTCGAGGAGCGGCAGAACACCAGACGCCAGGGCAGAGAGCCAGCCGGTGACGGTTGACACGGTGATGTCAGGGATGTGGCGGGGATCGCGGCCCCGTGCCAAGAGCTGGTCGATGAATCCCGGGAAAACGGCGTCCACTCAAGTTGCCTCTTCGGTTGATTTCGGACGGTGTGTGGGCGGCGCTGGGGACGTCGGGGGCGTGGCCCCAGCGCCGCGTTCCGCCCGTGCCGACTGCCGGATCGACTGCGGGCGGAGTGTGGGCCTGCCTGATGGCCAGGGAGTGGGTCGTCCTGGCCGCCAGGCAGGGGTCTAGGGGGCGGCGTCTGCTGCGGGGAGGTAGGTGAGGAATACCCCTCGCGTGTGCAGGTGCTCGAGGAGGCGGGCGTAGGTGTCGTTGTCGGTGGTGAGGGCCGGCCGGGCGATGGCGAGGATGCCGTGGGCGTAGCCCTGCGCGGCGTACCGGCAGGCTGCTGCGAACCCGGGCCGCTGGTCGAGCGGCGGTGGCTGGCCCAGGTCGGCGAAGGTCGTCTGCGTGGTCTTCCAGCGCATCTGCGTCGCGTACTGCGCTATCAGGGCGAGGTCGGCACGCCGCTCGGAACCGGTCTGCGCGAGCATGTAGGGGACGACGCGCACCGTGCCACGGTTGCGGGCGGCGATGGCGATGATCTGGGCCATGTACTCCCGGCGCAGGGCTTCCAGCCGGGCGGCACGGGCCTGGGGTTGCAGGGGTGTGGGCACGGTGCTACCTCGGAAAATCGATGCTTGCCGCCCGAGGAGGGGTCCTTTTGACGGCACGGAGTCGGGCCGCGTGTGGAATAGGGGCGAGAGTCCGGAGTCCACGACGCACTTGGAGATCAGGCGATCGTGCTCAGCACGGATCCGAGGAGCGTTTCGTGGGGCGCCGGGCCCGGCCGGAACTGGTCGAGCAGTTGGCCTAGGGCCGCTGGCGGTACGAGCCGGTCACGTCGGCAGGGGCGCAACCAGTAGGGGCCGGGGGGCTCTGTCGTCGTCATCGCGGGCAGAGCGATGTGGTGTGCGCGGCCTAGGCATAGCGCGTGCCGGTGCGCCCCCCACTGCTCGCTAGTGCCCGGAGGGACAAGCCAGATGAGCCACGACCGATGCGGGTCCTCGATCACCGGCCCGCACGCGTCGAGCTGCTCGTCGCCCATGTGCTGGATCCCGTCTAGGACCCTCATAGCGGCGTACGCCTGCGGGCCACCGGCCGTGACCACGATGTCGAAGAAGCGCCCACCCAGCGGGAGCTGCAACACGCGCTGCTGCTGGAGCGCCATCAGGCTGCGCACGCGGGCCGCCAGGTCCCCCATGTCGGAAGCCACGTGCTGCGGGTCCACGGCATGGGGACTTGAACCGAAACCGACCGGGGCGGTCGGGGGTAACTCCCGCTCAGACGCCAGTTCCCGTCGGGGTAACTGCGGGGTGACGCTCATGCCAGCGCTCCCTCATCGGCCAGGCTCAGGAGCGCTTCCGCGCACGCGTGCAGGCCCACTTCGAGCGTCGCTAATCGTTGCGTTGCATATCGGACGTAGGTGTACGCCAGGAGTGGCGCGACAGTCATGGGAAACACCCTCCGGTGACCCTGTGTGTTTGGAGAGCTACCAGGGAACACCGTCGCGTCCGGGCAGTGGAAGGAACTTTTGGCGAACTTACTAGTCGTCAAACACTGGACAACCTCGGCATTTCCTGGTGCTGATGCCATGCTGATGAACATGGCGGAACTGAACGGACGACCCGTTACCCCCGAGGCCCTGCTGACGCTGGCACTCACCAACTACGGTCACTTCACCTCCATGCGCGTGGACAACCAGCGCGTACGTGGCCTCGATCTCCACATGGAACGCCTCGTTAGGGACTGCCGGACCGTGCTCGGTGCGGACTTGGATCCGGACATGGTCCGCAGTTACGTCCGCCAAGCCGTGGGGAGCGTCACGGGATCATTCGTCGTCCGCGTCTCGGTCTTCGACCCAGCAGTGGAGATGGCCCACCCCGACCGAGCCAAGACCCCCCACGTGCTGGTGACTGTCCGGCCGGCTGCCGACCTGCCGCTGCCCCCTCTGTCGGTAAAGTCCATCCGCTACGAACGAGACGTACCGACGGTCAAACACGCAGGGCTGTTCGGCGCGCTGCATGCACGGCGCACCGCACTCCTGGACGGCTATGACGACGCCCTGTTCATCGGTCCGGACGACTGCGTCAGCGAGGGCGGCACCTGGAACGTCGGCTTCATCGGCGAAGACGGCATCGTGTGGCCCAAGGCCGATGTACTCCCAGGTGTGACGATGGCACTGCTGCAGCAACTCGGCCAGCACCACACCGCCCCGCTCACCCTCGCCGACGCCCAGGGCATGCACGCAGCCTTCGCCACCAACACCGCAATCGGCGTACGGCCGTTGTCCGCCATCGATGATGCCCCCATGGCCACTGAGCACCCCGCACTCACCCAACTGCGTGATGCCTACCTCGCCATCCCCGGCGATCTCCTGTAGGCGGCCGCAGTGACGGGGGTCGCACGATGGACAGGGCGGGAGGTGCAGGCCTTCCGCACCGCCCTCCGCAGGAACGGCCGGGACTTCGCCACTGAGGTCGGCGTCAGCCATCGCATGCTGGTCAAGTGGGAGACCGGAGGCGAGAACATCATCCCGAGGCCCGGGAACCAGGCAGCGCTCGACACGATGCTCGCCACCGCCGGCCCCGAAGTCCAAGAGCGTTTTGCCGCGCTCATCACAGAGCGAGCTGCGGCCGACCAAGACGCACGCGCCGAGCAGCTGTTACGCCGCGAAGGGCAACACACTAAGAGCCCCGTCGACGGAAAGCTCATGGTCCCGGTGGAAGAGGGCATCTACCTATCCGGGCCAGGTAACAAGCCCACTTGGATCGAGGCATACCTGATCGACGTCTACCCGACCACCAACGCCGACTACGCCCGGTTCGTACGCGCCACCAAGTACCGGGCTCCGCAACATTGGCCCAACGGAAAATGCCCAGACAGCATCATCGACCACCCCGTGGTGTGGGTGACCTGGCATGACGCCGCCGCCTACGCCAAGTGGGCCGGAAAGGCCCTGCCAACCAGCCAGCAGTGGGAGAAGGCGGCCCGCGGCACCAAGGGCCGCACCTATCCGTGGGGAGATGCCCCGACCGCCGCGAAGTGCAACGTCCTAGACAGCGAGATAGGGCGTACCACCCCCGTCTCCCGCTACCAATCGGGAGTGAGTCCTTACGGCGTCTTCGACATGTGCGGCAACACCTGGGAATGGTGCGCCACCGAGACCACGCACAGGCGACAAGAATTAAAAGGCAGCGCGTTCACGTCACCGTTTACGCGCGCCGCTCCCTCCCTGCTGAACGACGCCGACGTCACCATGTCCGACAACGACACCGGCTTCCGCTGCGTCAGTGCGGCCCGTAAGGGCAGCGCCCTGCCTAGCCCCGTGCCAAGCCCGACCGATCAGAGCGGGGCTCGCCGATCGCTAGTGACCCGGGGCTGGGCCGGGCTAGCCCGGCCCCGTGAGGAGATATACCCAGGCCGGGGCCCGGCCGTGTCCATCCCGAAGAGCGTTGTCAGTGGTGGCTGCCATCATGCGAGCGGCGGGGATCAGATTGCTTCGAGGGGGAGGCAGCATGCCTTGGGTACGTGACTACGTGCGCTCCGATGGGACTGCAGTCAAAGGGCATTTGAGGTGGGCTCCGGGCAGCAAGACGGGAGATGACGATCTTCGGGATGTTCGCGTTAGCCGTGGTCGGGTTAGGCCACGGCACCAACGGCTCCACAAGCGGCCCCGGTGAGGTACCGCGGCCGCAGTCGACGGTCCACTATCCGATCCGCTTCGACACCACGGCGACGCTGCCGAAAACGCAGCCGCAGCCCACGGTTTCATACCCGATCCGCTTCCCCTCGCCCAAGGGCCGGCGGTGAGCCGCAAGCGCCCGCCGACACGGCGGAAGAAGCGCCCCGGCAAGCGGCAGCAAGAGCGCGACGCCCGGATGCTCGGCCTTCTTGTGGCCGCGGGCGTGGTGGTGATGGTCATCCGCTGGCTGGCAGCGCACTGGTGGGTCGTCGTCCTGGCCCTCGCTGCTGTGGCGGCTGCCGGATGGCTCTACACCCGGCGCCAGCAGCTCAGATGGGAGGCGGTGCGCGCTCAGGGCCTGCGCTACCAACTGCTCGAACTGGACGGCCTGCACCATGCCCGGTTCGAAGGTGCGATCCGGGAACTGATGCGCCGCGACGGCTGCACCAACGCCGTCCGCATAGGTGGCGGCGGAGATCTCGGCGCGGATGTGAAGGCAACCGACCCGTACGGGCGGCGCTGGGTGATCCAATGCAAGCACCGCCGCAACGGCCTGGCCGGCTCCCCAGTCGGCACCCCCGTCGGCGCAGGTTCCGGCGTTGCCGTTTGACTGGCCGTGGCCGTCGCGGTGACCGTCGCCGTCGGCCGCACCTTGTCGGCCGCCGGCTTCGCATCGCTGTGGTTGTCCTGGCCGCTCCCGCCGGCGCCGATGCCGAGGAAGAAAGCGAGGCCGATCGCGGGCAGGACGTACCGCTTGCGTGCCCACTTCGGGGTAGTTGGGGCGGGTGGCCTGTGGCGGCATGATGTACGGGTTGCTCATGTGTCCCCCAGGGTGCTCGGGAGGGACGACCGTAGCGCCAGTCGTGAAGCTGGTGTGCAGCTTTCGTGTGGTAGTCACCTATTCGTGACGTCACCCAAGCGCTGCCACCGTGCAGGGCTTCTTCACGCCAACTGGGCATTCTATAGATCCATTTGACCGCCTATGGGGTCAATGGGACCATCCCGCCAGCGAGCACCACGCTGGGGGGATTCACATGAGATGCATCATCGGCCTGTCCGCGGCCGCCATCATGGCGGCCGCCGCGCTCAGCGGATGCAGCAGCCACGACAACCAGCCGGCCGCCGGCACCAGCACGAGCAGCAGTCGGCTCAAGCAACCGGCCGCGGTGGCCTCGGCCGTGACCGTACGCCTTGCCTGGAGCCACACCGTCAAAGACGGCGGCGACAAAGAGGTTTGGTACGTGGCCCGGGTCAAGAACCCCGGCAAGTCGGCGGCCTCCGTTGCCCTTGTTCGCGCCCTCGACAAGACCGGCACCATCGTCGGCTCCAGCGAGGACACCCTGCCGAACGTCCCGGCCGGCGCCACCTTCGACTACTTCGGCGACCTCGGCGGGGGCCTCGGATCTGACCTGACCGGCACTCCGGCCAAGCTTCAGGTCTCACAGGCCAAGGACGCCTTCGGCCAGGCCGGGGGCGTCGATAGCCCGATGTTCGCCACCAGTGAGATCAAGCTGACCAAGGGCAGCCGCGATTACCTGCTCGCCAACACCCCGTACGCCTACAACCTTGCGGCCAAGGTGACCAACAGCAGCCACGACAAGATCGACGGCGATGTCACCCAGCAGGTTGTGCTGTACGACGCGCACGGCCGGGTGGTGGGCGGCGGCACCGGCTCATCGGACAACGTTCCTGAGAACCTGCCCGCGGGGATGAGCTACCGGGAGCAGTGGACCGGCATCCCGGCCACGGCCAAGGCAGTGCGCGCCGTCTACACCGTCTGGCCAGGCTGACGGCGTGCGCGGCAGACACACCACGGCTGGCGCGGACAGCAACAAGCGGCGTCGTGTTCGTCCAGCTTCTCGGCCAGCGCGGTGTTCAGCCACCGAAGGGAGGCCTGCGCGATCAGCAGGGCCCGGACGGCATGCGCAGGCGAGTAGGCGCCGTCGTCGACCTGGTCTGTGCTCCCGTTCCGGTTGAAGGATGCTGGACCGCTGCCACGGTCGGGTCTGTCAAGCGATTTACACTCCCTGCCGCGGTCAGGGTCTTTGAGAAGTCTCGAGGTGGGCGGTTCGCCTGGTGAGTGCTGCACGTGACGGGTTGTCAGCTTCTGTAGGCAGTGGCCCCCCGGACGCGGAACAGGCATGGCCGCTGGTGATCATGTGGGTGTCGAGTCCGTATGAGCACCGAGCGAGTCCATGCCTGCGAGCCCATCTTCCCGTATGCCCTCATACCTGCGACAACTGGGGGACTCCTCCGGTCCAGCCCCGCCGGAGACGGTCGCTGACCTGCGGAAGTATCTGGTCGAGGTACCTGATCCACGGGCCCGTCGTGGCATCCGGCACCCGTGGACGGCCCTGCTCGCCGCAGCGGCCGCCGCCGTTCTGTCTGGCGCCGTCTCGATCACGGCAATCGGTGAGTGGGTCGCCGACGCGCCGCAGCGCGTCTTGGCCCTGCTCGGGTTCCGCCCTGACCCGCTGACCGGCCTGTTCCGGCCGCCCCATGCCACGACCATCCGCCTCGTCCTGGCCGCCGCGGACGGCGACGCCCTGGACCGGGCCATCGGACGCTTCCTCCAGGAACGCCAGGCGCCGGCCGCCGGTCGCAGGCTCATCGCCGTCGACGGCAAGACACTCCGCGGCTCCCGCACCCGACAGAAGACTGCCACCGCCCTGATCGCCGCAATGACCCACGGCGGACAGGTCCTGGCTCAAAGGCAGGTCGACGGCAAGAGCAACGAGATCCCGGCCTTCGCCCCGCTCCTGGACGGCATCGATCTGACCGACGCGGTGATCACCGCCGACGCCCTCCACACCCAGCACGACCACGCCTCCTACCTGCACGAACGCGGAGCTCACTACCTGGCCGTCGTCAAGCGGAACCACCCCGGACTCCATGAGCGAGTCCGCCGCCTTCCCTGGCGCGACATCCGCCTGGACCACATCGAGCGCACCCGGGCCCATCACCGCGACGAAATCCGCCGGCTGAAGACCACCGCATTTGCGCACATCGACTATCCCCACGCACGCCAGGCCCTCCAAGTCGTGCGCTGGAGACGGGACATGGGCACCGGCAAGCTGACGATCGAGCGAATCTACCTGGTCACGAGCCTGCCGCCCGGCGCGGCCACCGGCAGCGAACTCGCGGCCTGGATCCGCGGACACTGGCACATCGAGAACCAACTCCACCACGTCCGCGACCGCACCTTCCACGAGGACGCCTCAAAGATCCGCACCCGCAACCTGCCCCGCGTCATGGCCGGCCTGCGCAACCTCGCCATCGGCATCCACCGCCAAGACGGCCACACCAACATCGCCGCCGCCCTACGCCGCACCGGTCGCGACCACCAGCGGCCCCTCACCGCCCTCGGACTGACCTGACGAACCCGGACACAAGATCACTTCTCAAAGACCCTGGGGGGTGTCGGTGACGTTGATGCCGGCGTAGACGAAGGTGGCGGGGAGGCGTTCGGTGAGGTCTTTGAGGAGGTCGGCGGTTTGGGCGCCGGTGGTGGTGCGGGGGTTGAGGCGGTGGATTTCGTCGATGAGGACGAGGTGGACGCCGGCGGCGGTGTAGGTGTGGCAGACGGCGTCGGTGATCTGGGTCTGGTTCATGCGGGTGGCCACGGGGATGCCGAGGTAGCGGGCGAATTCGGTGATGAGGGTTTTCGCGGTGGCGCATCGGCAGGACTTGCGGGGCTTGCCCGGTCATCACCCACGGTGCGACGCACCCGGACACCAACGATCCGGCGCCTCTACACAAAGAGACGGAAATCCCATGCTGCAGTTCCTCACTGCTCCAGCCCCCTGGCTGTGCCTCGCCCTGCCCCTACAAGCGCTGCCCGCAGCCGCATTCACGCTGACGCCATTTTTGAGCCGCACCCCGACCGCTCCATCAGTGCAGCCCTGCGCGGCCAGCACGCCGCGCAGCTCAAAAGCCACAACCGGAAGTTCAGCCGTCTGTACGCGCTGTCCGCCGTGTTCCTCGCGGTCGCCACCACCACCAGCTGCATCCGGCACGACTCGTGGATCTGGACCAGCCTCTACGGGGCGCTGGCCGTACTCACCGGCATCGAGGCTTGCGCCTGGCACGCCTTCCGCAGTACGCCGCCGGACACCAAGAACGCAGACGCGGAGAACGGGACCGGCAACAGCGAGAGCGCCACGCCTGAATCCTGACCAGCCACCCCCTGACGGGCCGCATCGAGCACGCGGCGGCCCGTCAGGCGCTCCGGCGCCAGACGGCCGCCGTCGAACCGCTCTGCAGACATTTGCAGCCTGACCAGGCTGCTACCGGCCGGCGGAGGGCATCAGTGAACCTCTTTCATCCTGTGCTGGCGGGTGAAATGGGCTGGTCAGTGAGTGTGGTGACGAGGCAGGGCCCCTCGTCGTTGGCGTGGTGATTCCACTCAGCACACCGGCGACCGAAGGGGCCCTGTTGGTTCCGTATCCTGCCACGCTCGACGTCCCGCATGAGCTCGTTGAGCACGTTGCCTGGCTGCTGTACGAGCACCGCCGCGCACGTAACACCCGCTGGCGGAAGCTCGGCTGCTTCGACCAGGCGCTGCTCACGCTGGTCCACCTGCGTAAGAACGAGACGTTCGCCCAGCTCGGCGCCGGGTTCGCGATATCGCAGGCCACCGCCTGGCGCTACGTGGACGAGGCCCTGGACGTGCTGGCTTCCTGGGCCCCAGGTCTCCAAGAAGCCCTCACCGGCCTCGGTGAGGGCGACCACGTCATCGTTGACGGCACGCTGATCCCCACCGGCCGCGTCCGCGCCGATCAGCCGTACTACTCGCAGAAACACAAGAAGCACGGCATGAACGTACAAGTCATCGCCCGCCCTGACGGCACACCGCTGTGGTTCTCCCGCGCGACACCCGGCCGCACACATGACCTGACCTCGGCCCGCGCCCACGGCATCGCCCAAGCCTGCCTGACCCGACAGATCCTCGTGCTGGCGGACCGCGCCTACCAGGGCGCCGGCGCCACATTCCGCACCCCGTACTACCACCACAGCGAACAGCCCGAGCACTACCAGCAGTTCAACCGCGACCACGCCCGGCTCCGAGCCCCCGGCGAACGCGCCTTCGCCCGGCTCAAGTCCTGGACCATCATGCGCAGGGCACGCTCCTCCACCCGCCGCATCAGCCGCACCGTCCAAGCCATCCACGTACTGCTGACCTGCGACTATTCAGGATGAAAGAGGTTCAGTGAGCGTTTTCAGCGTTGACGCTCCAGGGTGAGGACGGCTTTGGTGATGACGGTCATGCGGTTGGGGCTGATCCGGGACCTGCGGAAGATCTGCCAGGACTTCAGCCGTGCCATGCCGCGTTCGACTGGTGCTCTCGCCGCGGCCAGGGCCCGGTTGACGGTGCGCTGGGTGAGGGTGAGTTCACCACCCGGTGGCCGTTTGAGTCCCGTGGTGACCCAGGGGCCGGCGCCTTGGTAGGCGCAGTCGGCGAGGATCGGGACGCCCTGGCGTTCGCAGATTTCGATGATGCGGTGGGTGCCTGCTGCGGTCAGGTCGTGGGTACGGCCCGGCAGCGCGGGCGAGATCCACAGGACCTCACCGGCGGGGTCGGTGACGACCTGGACGTTCACGCCGTGCCGGCGGTGCTTGGCCGAGTAGTCGGCTCGGCTGTCGCCGACGCGGTCGCACTCGGCAAGGGTCCCGTCCAGCAGGACGAACTCCGGATCATGCTCGCGCAGAGTCTTGAGCAGGCCCGGGGCCCGTTCGGCGAGCAGGGCGGTCACGGCGGTGACATACGCGTGGGCGGTGCCGACGGATATCCCGAAGCCGGATGCAAGCCGGGTAAGGGTGTCGTGGCGGCGTAGGTACACCAGAGCGACGAGCGCCCGCTGGTGCGGCGGGAGTTTGCACCGTCGGTCGCCCTCACGGGTGACGATGAGCATGGTGACCCACTCGACGAGGGCATGCGGGAGGTCGAGTGCGGCAGGATAGGGAACCAACAGGGCTCCTGTGCCGATGGGTTGAGACTTCGAACACCTCCCCCAACGGCACGGGGGCTTTGTGCGTTGCGGCCCTCACCTCGACCTCGCCGGCGTCACCCGATCAGTGGCCACGCTGAAAACACTCAGTTGGTAGACTCGACGTTGTAGAGGGTGTTCTCAATTGTTTTCGCCTGAAGCTGATATGCCGGGTACAGCGTGCGGACGGTGTCCAAGTACGGCCCCATCGCGTTCGGGCAGTAGGCGGCGAGAAGTGCGGCTGTAGCGTTCAGATGCTCTTTGTTTTGTATCTTGAACCCGGGCTGTCCGCCCCCCTCCAGGTGCCTGCAGTTGCCCTCAGCGAACGACTCGGCTGTGTCTTGGCTAACATCCCATTCCGCATGCAGGCGGCCCATGTATTCCTTGTACTTACGGTATTCCGGCGACCCGGTCGGCCTGACCGCCAGGAAGACGGCAACCGCCACGGCCGCCACCGCGATTGAAGCCATGATGAAAAGACGGCTGCGCGCTATTTTCTGCACTGCGTTTCCTTGCGTCGTAGATGCATCATCGGGAGTTATCAAGCCTGTTCCACTTGCTAGTGACTCTGCTGCCTGCCCCGCACCGGATTGGCCGGTGGATGCTTCGGCCTCTCGCTGGGCTTCACTTGCCGGTGGATGCCCCGTTCCGTCCTTTGGGACGACCGACTCGAGCGATGCAGGCGGACAAGAGGGGAAAGCGCCCACGCCCTGGGGGCGGCTTCCCCTCGTCGTCTCGCTGCCCTCCACGCCGCGCCATTGCCTGCTTCGTGTGCGCCGCTCACGCGGACGGCCGGACAACGTCCCGAACGGGGACCTGGCCATACGTACGGGCCGCACGCCGCACTCGGGTGTCGAACAGGCGGGCGGAAGCCTCTACCAAACGAAAGTCGACGGCGATCTACTACTCCATTCTGTGGGAGCGTGCCTCAACTCAGCTTGCCGATTGCCGCCTTGTACGCGGCAGCCTGCGCGGGAGTGAGGTAGTGGGAGACACGGACCAGGACGGTGCCGTGGACGTAGTCGTACTCGGCGAGCGCTGACATGGACTTCGTGACGGCCGCGATGTACTTCGCGCGGCTGCGTGCGTCGGCGGCTGTCGCGAACGCTTCGATGGCGCCGCCGCGTTCGATATCGCCCTTGTCGGTACCGCTGACCTCGCTGGCCGGGATCCGTGTGTCGTCGAACGTGATCTTCGAGGTGTACTGGCCGGGCCGGCCGAGGAGATGGTTCGGGTCGTTGGCCGCGGTGACGGTGCCCGACAGTTTCGCGGAGGCGACCTTGCCGGAGATTTGTGTGAACGCGTTGCTGGCGTCGAGCGGCTTGCTGGCGGTGGGTGTGGCGGACGCGCCAGCCTTCCCCGTGGTGGACTGCTGATCCGAAGCGCCGCTGCCGCTGTTGCTGCTGCAGGCCGCAAGGCCGGCGAGGAGGAGGGTGACGGCTGTGGTGCTGAGGGTTTTCTTCACGGCCCAGATATAAGTTGCCCAAGGCAGCTTATGGAAGCCCGTGCAGCTCATGTGATGGAGTTGTGATCGTCTTCTCGGGGTGCGCTGACACCGAGGCGCGGGACGGCTCGTCTCCGACGATCTCTATACGCCGACGGCACTTCCGCAATGCGGCTGTCTCCTACAGGCGTTGGATATCTGGCGGGGACGCCGCTAGCGTCGAGCGCGGCGACGGCGCACCGGCGCAGGCCCTCGTCGTGCCAGGCGGTCGCGAGGCGATCGACGGGTCCGAATCCCCCAGCGGCGTGCTTGCCGGGAGGCCGGCGTCGACGAGGGGCCGGTGCTCAGCGTTCAGTCGAAGCCGGCGGCAGCCACACGACATCCTCCACGGTGAAGGCTCCAGCAACCGGCGAGCAGATCGAGCGGCGGGCCTGCAGCAAGCGCGGCGCGCCACCCTGAGGCCACCGCGCTCACGGCTGTGCGGGCGTGGCACCGGGCACCTCCGGGTGGCACGGACTGCATCCCACGCCACCGCTAGGATGGGCGAGCGGGGTTGTGCTGGCCCGCCGTCAGTGCAGCCCCGCACCTTCACAGCGGCACAGTGCCGCCGAGGTCACTGTTGCTGACCGTACGAGAGCTTGACTCCCGCTTCGAGCTGCTCGCGCACTTTCATCACAGGGTCCCGGTCGCCGACCTGCAGGCGGTACTGCGCGGCCCCGCCGGGAACGCCCCTGACGGACAGAGCCCAAGTACAGCTGTCTGCGACGACCTCGCCCTGGACGCCGTCGGCGAGCGCGCCTTGAGCCAGCTTGTGTCCGTCCAGGTCGGAGACGGTCACGGGGGTGCCGCCACGCAAGTCGGCGAAGTCTTCCGTGCCGACGCATCCTTCACCGTCCTGGCCGTTCACCCAGGAACCGAAGACCGTGACCTTGCCGGACACCGTGAACGCAGGCCCGCTGGGGACATCGGCTCCCCGGTCCGAGGTGGCCCACCACACCGCGCCAGTGACCGCCGCGCCGACGACGGCGCCGGCAGCGGCGGCGAGCACGGGATGGACACGGCGGAGTGCGCTTGCCTGCGTGGCTATGGCCGGGGTCATCTGTGACATGCCAGGAATCATGGCAGGTGACTGGAGCGATTGACCCGCCACTGCTCATGCAGGCCGACTGAGAGCGCACTTGAGCCGGTCATCGCGGGAGGCCGCGACCCCTCTGGCCCGGCCCGGGCTGTTCTGACGCTTCCGTTATTGTTCATACTTCTACCAACAGGGGCGCGTTGAGGGGGTCCGGTGGAACGCGGTAAGTGTCCGGTGTGTGGGCGAAGAGCACCGGCGAACGACGGGGTCATCGGCTTCCACGGTACGGGTGGGGCCGGAGGCTGCCGTGGGCTCGGCCGGAGGCCCGTAGGCTGGCAGCCGCCGAAGCAGGCCGTGACAGCAGCGGCCGATGACAGTCACACTCCGGAACAGCTGGCGCCGCAATCACCGGGCGACCGCCACGTCGAGCGGATCACACTGCTGCTCTTCTGCATAGCGTTCCTCGCACTGCTCGTCCTGATTGTGGGCGCGTTTGTGTCCGACGTCGTGTGGGGGAGCGCGACGGTCGTCTTCCTCCTCACCACGTCTGCCGCGTTGCTGCTCGGCAAGACACCCGCCGGTCGCCGCAATGCCGCACGCGATGAACGTGACGTAGCCCGCCGCACCCGGGAGCAGGCCCAGGCCGCTGCGGAAGCAGAGCAGGAGCGGCAGGCGGCTGCCGCCGCCCTCGAGAAGCGCCGAGCACGCGAAGCGGCACGCACGATGCGACGCGCGGTACGGGAACTGCTCGACGATCTCCCGCCGCGGGGAACGCCGCAGGACGAGGCGATCGCCCACTGCTTGGAAAAGACGCTCGGCGAGCGCAATCCACGCCTGCAGGCGGAGGCTGAGCGTCTCGCCCGCCGGCACGTCGCCGTGGACGAACGCATCCTGTGTGTCGAGCAGTCGGTGACCGAGGGGAGAGCACGCCCCGCTCTGCTGATCCTCACCGACAGGGGAGCGGCCGTATCGGACAAGGGCGTCTCCTACCGGTTCGATCCCCGGCCCGAGGACGTGTGGGAGGCGTCCGAGACGGCTTTCGGACACCTGGGCGTCGGGGACTTGGCTTTTCGGTTCGCCCGGTACTCGCGCCTGCGGGTCGCGTTGGCGGCCCGCGAAGAAGCCGCTGTGGCCGCGCCGCCCGCTGCCGCAGTCCATCGCCCCGCGGAACGGCTGATCCGCGACGCCCGGGACGCGGAACTCGCGGCCGTCGACTGGATGCGCTACCTGGGCTTCACCGATGCCGCGGCCACGCCTGTCGGTGCGGACGGGGGCATAGACGTCCTCGCCGAGCGTGCTGTGGCGCAGGTGAAGAAGGAAGGCAGCCGCACCACCCGCCCTACCGTCCAGCAACTCCACGGTGTCGCGACCGCCAAGCAGCGCGCCGCACTCTTCTTCTCGATGGCCGGCTACACCCCGCCGGCCATCACATGGGCAACCCAGCAGGACGTCGCACTGTTCCAATACGACCTGCAGGGAACACCCCAACCCATCAACCCGCCTGCCCTGCGCCTGCTGGACGCGGCCGACGAGCACTGGCAGGCACGGTAGGCAAGCCCTCGAGGCAGATACGCCGAAGGGGCGGCAGACGCGCCCCCAGGCGACTACCGTTTCTTCCCAGGTGATCAAGGGGGACGGGATGCAGACGACGTCGCTGCGCAAGGGAGAGAACACAACGCTGTTGACAGCGCGGACCGTGCTGTCGGTGTCTGTACAGGGGCCCGCAGCGGACGTGTCCGCGCTGCTGCTCGGGCCTGATGGCAAGGTTCGCGCCGATCACGACCTGGTCTTCTACAACCACCCGGCTCAGGACGGTGTCTCCATCGAGGGCGCGGCGGTGACTGCGGAGCTCTCCCGCCTGCCGGCAGACGTGCACCGTGTCGTGGTCGTGGTGAGTGTGGACCCGCTGCAGCCAGGCACTGTCTTCACCCGAGTACCCCAGCTGACGATCACCCAGAGCGGCGGCACCACATTGTCGTTCACCGCGCCGGACTTCGGGTCGTGGGAGACGGTCGTGGTCCTGGCGGAGCTCTACCGCCGCGGTGACGGCTGGAAGGTACGGGCTGTGGGGCAGGGCTACGCCTCCGGTCTTGCGGGACTGGCGACCGACTACGGCGTCGACATCGATCCCGAACCCGCTGCCGCGCTGCTTCCCAGGCAGACACGCACGACCGCGGCACCTGCCGTGGACTTGACGAAGGTGGAGCGGCAAGCTCCGGGGCTGCTGGCGCCCGTGCGACAGGCTGGTCAGGCTCTCGCCGACCGGGGGATTACAGGGCGGCGAGCTGCCGTCTACCTCATCCTGGATCACGACTGGCACATGGAGGAGCTGTACGAGTCGTTCGCCGTGCAGGCCTTCGCCGAACGCGTATTGGCCCTGTCGGCCAACCTCGACGACGACGGTACGGTGCCCGTGATCTTCTCCAGTGGGCGAGAGCCGTTCCTCGAGGAGATCCGGTTGGACAACTACCGCGGCCGTATCGGGCAGCTGCACACCCAGGTCGACTGGGGCTGGGGCAACGTTGCCGGCGCGATGCGCCGCGCGGTCAGCCACTATCAGGAGTCCGGCGCTGCAGACCCTGCCTTCATCGTGACCCAGGTCGGTGACGAGCCCTGGGACAAAGCAGAGGTCCGCTCCATGCTGCAGAACACCGCCTCACTGGGGGTCTTCTGGCTGTTTGTGGGATTCGGCCGCGGCAAGCTCGCCTTCTACAAGAACCTCAACGCCTCCGCCTCTGCCACCTTCACCAACGTCGCGTTCTACGACGCCAGCAAAAACCCGGGCTCAGTACCCGGCGAGCGGTTCTACACGGGCCTCGTCGACGCCTTCGCTACCTGGATGCGACCGTGACCGGCGGGTCGAAGCACTAGGCCTGGTAGGGGTCGGCGTAGTCGGTCAGCCATCCCGGAACCGGCAGTAGATTCTTCACCACAGCCCACTCTGCGTCACTCATGTCCGAGCTGTAGCGGGGCCGGCGATCTGGCTGGTCGCAGGGTGTTCCCGAAACTGTGGGCGAGGCAGTCACACGCAGGAGTGGACGAACTGGACCGGGCAACCGCGACCACGCGACACTTCGACAACGGGGCCTCTTGACTCTCGCTGGACTCGACAACCGCGAGCTACCAAGAGGTCCCTCTTCCATGCCCCGGCATCGGCCAACTCACCGGATCCAGGGCGCTGTTCGAACCCAGCCGACCACGCAAGCGGTTAGAGAACAGGCAGTTACCTTGGCTTTTAACCCTGGCGTGAGACGAGACGGGCAAGTGACTCTGTGGGCCAGCAGAGCCATTCGAGAAGAGGATTGGTGACCACGAACCAGTGGATGCTGATCCAGCCCTGCTTCTTGTCCAGGATCGGTGGGGCCTGGTCCCGGTAGACGTACCGGTGGTATCGGTGGCGGATCGGCGCTCCGGCGATTAGCAGGACCGGTGAGGAGATGAGGATGGCCCCACCAGTGCTCTCGCGATGGTGAGCGTCGCTTTCTCCTCATATCGCATGCGTTCAGTGTGCTGACGCCTATGCCGCTTGTCAGCCTGTCCTGCGGGGTTTGGTACCGACCTTGTGGTGGTTGGGGCGACTGTAGGCCTCACCGGTGGCGAGGACGCGTCCCACCTCGTGCCGGGCGGCCAAGTGACGGTTCTTGGAACCAGGTGGTCGGCCAGGGCCGGGCTTGGACGGTTTCGGTGCACTGGTTGGGGAGCCGGTCTTCGTGCGCAGGTTCCTGAACCCCCTGCGGACGCGGGAGGGTGTCAGCTTGTTCGGCGGGGCCGGCTTCTCCCAGGGGCGCCGGAGATCTGTGGCCAGTGGCCGGGCGAGTCGAAGCTGGGCATAAGCAGCGATCACCAGCCAGGTCCACCGGTCGACCGCCTCCGAGCTGCGAAGCCGGGGCTTTGTCCACCCGAGTGTCTGCTTGAACAGGCGGAAGGTGTGCTCAATGTCGAAGCGGCGGAGGAAGGACTGCCAGCAGCGGTCGACATCCGCTGCGGTAGCGCCGGTGCCTGACCACCACAGCCAGACCGGCTTGTTCACCCCGCCGCTGGGCAGTTTCTCCACCACAAGGCGGATGACGGTGCCCTCGATGACGGGCAGTGGCCCATCATGGTCGAGCCATGCGGCCCGGCGGGTCAGCCGCGGGTGCAGCCGGTCTCACCCCTGCGCGGTCGCCTTCCTATAGAGCCGAGTGTCCGTAATCGTGATGGCCTGCTCGTTGCCCCAGGTTGTGGAGTCGCCGAAGACGAACTCGCCGCCGTGCTTGGGCGGCCGGCCGCCCTTGGGGTTGGCCAGGTGGAACTCTTGGCGGGAGGGCGTCGGACGCCGCATCACCCGGTCCGAACGGAGCCGGCCGAGGATTTCGACGGGCAGGTCACCTAGCAGGTGAGCGATGCGCGGGGCGTCGTATCCGGCGTCCAGCACAGCCAGGACCTCCGGGTCACCCGGCTGCCACTGGCCAGCAGCGAGCAGGCGCTCGACGACCTCGCGGATCTGCACCGCGGTCACGGCGGCAACGTCGGTGGAGGGCTCCAGACGGACCGCGTCCAGTACCGCCGTCCAAGACGTACGGCCGGTCTCGAGTGCGGCCACCACCGAGTACGGCCAGCCAGGCACCATCTGATGCTTGCCCTCGCCCCGGCCGAAGGTGTGGCAAAAGGCCCGGTCAGCACACGTGTTAGCGTCCGGTCGCAGCCACGGCGAGACATCCACCGCCAGCACGAGCCGACCATCCGCCGCCCTCGGCAACCGCACCCCGACCAGAGCACGACGCAGTCGGGCGACATCGATCCGGCCCTGGTTGAGTCCGCCGTACAGAGCCCCGTGCCCACGGCGGTGTTCGGGCGCGAGTGCAGTACTAAGGGGGGCCGCGCGGAGCGGGAGGCGCCGCACCGACGGCAGACGCATCCGGTCGTGACCGCCGGTGCGCGGATCATTGCCATGGAGGCGTGGGCGTGCCGTCTGGGTCCAGACCGTGGGGCCACAGCTTTTCAAGAATTGCCCCGCCAGACGAGTCAATGCCGTGGTCGACGGCCAGCCGGGCCAGGGCCTCGGCCTCGGCCCTCCAGCGATTCCGGTCCGCAACCCATCTCTGCAACTGGGCCAGTAGGTACAGGACGTCAGGGTCGCCGTGTTCGAGGGCCTGCCGTGCCAGGGCCTCGGCACCCTCCCGATCATCACTCTTCACCCGCATCAGCATCAGGGAGCGGAGGCCGGCGGGGTCGCCGTGGTCGAAGGCCTGCCAATAGAGGTCTTCGGCGCCTTTCAGGTCCCCAGCCAGTTCCCGCGACAAAGCCAGGCTGTGCATGGCGTAACCGTTGCCGTGGTCGGCGGCCTGCTGGTAGAGGTCGTTGGCACCCTCCTGATCCCCGGCGTCCTCTCGTGTCTCGGCCAGGCTGTACAGGGGGTCGAGGATGCTGTGGTCGACAGTCTGCCGGGCCAGGGCTTCAGCACCCTCCCGATCCCCGGACTCCTCCCGGAACATAACCAGGTGGAGCAGGGCAGGATGACCGTGATCGACAGCCTGCCGGGCCAGGGCCTCAGCACCCTCCCGATCCCCAGCCTTCTCCCGCGCCCACGCCAGGCGGTGCAGGGCATGAGCACCGCCGTGGTCGAGGGCTTGCAGGGCGAGGGTGTCAGCACCCTGCCGATCCCCAGCCTTCTCCCGCGCCCACGCCAAGCGGTGCAGGGCAGCGGCGCTGCCGTGGTCCGCGGCCTTCCGGAAGAGGCCCTCAGCACCCTGCCGATCCCCACCCTGCTCCCGCGCCCACGCCAGGTCGTACAGGGCATTGGCACTGCCGTGGTCCGCCGCCCTGTGGCGGAGGTGGTGAGCCCACTGCAGGCGGTGCCGGTTCGCGGCTGCTTCGGCAAGGTTGTCCAGGTCGTCGGGGTGAGTGAGGTGAGTGTGGGCGGCGTGCCAGAAGGAAGCGGGCGGGCACAGGGCTTTGCGGATGGTGCGGCCGTGTTGTTCGAGGTAGTCGGCGAGCCGGAACACCGGCCCCGACGGCTGTGGCACGAGCGGGGCTGCGGCTGCGGACGGGGCGGGTGGGCGGCGTGGCGATCGGGGCGTGGTGCGCCGCAGGGGGGCTTGTTTGCCGTGGACCGGTTCGGCGAGTTCGGCGTAGGCGGCTTCGGCCCAGTCGTCGGTGAGCTCGTCGTAGTCGCTCTGCCTGAGGTAGTCGACCGCGGCGTCGGTGAGGAAGGCCTGCGGGAGGTGGAGGCCGACGCCGAGGCGGCGCGCGTCCATCGCCGCTTCCAGCAGCGCTTTGGCGGGGGGGCTTGCGTGCCGGTATCGGTTGAGGAGCTCGGGGGCACCGGCCAGGTCCTGGGTGATGCGTCCGTCGGTGCGGGCGCGGGTGAGGGCGTCGGCCAGCAGCTGGTCACCGCCCTCGGCCAATGCAGTCGCCGCGGCCAGAGCCGGCGCGTCGAAGGAATCCGGGACGGTCACAGTGCGGCCGGAAAGCAGTTCCCGTACCCGGCTGTGCGGATCTTCCCCGCCCGGGGCGGGCAGTGCCGTGTACCGGCGGGCGTATTTCGGCCAGAGCGTGCCCAGCACGAGGACCGGTCCGCGCTCCGCGCTGAGCAGCACATCGCGGACGGCGGCCGCGATGTGCTCACCGGCCGCCCGGTCGCCGAGGTAGTGCTGGGCCTCGTTCAGCCACACCACGGTGCACGGCTGGACACGGTGCAGGTCCTCCAGGGCGGCCTCGGCCCGGGTCGGGTCGGACGGATGCCACAGCCGCCATCCCCGGTCCGCGAGGGGCTGGACGGCTTCCCAGCAGGCCCGGGTTTTCCCGGTCGAGGAGGTGCCCACCAGGACCACCATCCGGCTGCGGCCGGCCGCCGCATCCCTGACCGCATCGGCCAGCACCCGATCATGGTCACGCCGCACGTACCCGGGCAGCGCCCGTGTCCCAGGCGCACCTAAGCCGTCAACGACCTTGCCGTGCCCGGCCGGATGGACCTCCAGATCGTGCGGCTCCCACTGCCCGATCAACCTGCCAGGCCCGGGTGGCTGCCCACCGCCCCCGTTGCCGGCCGCCTCCCGCTGCAGCGCCAGCAACTCCTCGACCGGAAGTTTCAGCGCTTTGGCCAGTGCCGCCACCGTCTGCGCCGAAGGTAGCGGCCCATCGGGCTGGAAGGCCTCCCACACGGTCGTACGCCCCCGCCCCGCCCGGCGGGCTAGCTCCGTCTGGTTCAGCCCGCGCTTGGCCAGTCCGTCGCTCAACTTCTTGCGTAGTTCGGCGAGTGCCGGATTGTGGCCGTTGTGCTCGTCGCGCATCTGCTCGCCCCCGGGCCGTGATGTGTTCGCCGGTGTTCATCTTCGTCGCGGCGAACCCCGGCGCACACCACTTCCACGACCTTCGACCACGTCAACACCCCAACGTGTAACCGGAGTCTGCCGTGACCGTCGCCGTCGTCCTCCTTGCCACCGCACTCGTGATCGTCGTCGCGCTGCTGGCCGCCGCAGGCGCGGGCAAGCTCGCCCGCATGGACGGCGCCACCTACCCCGCCGCTCTCACCCGCGCCGCCGTCACCTTCGCCGCGGTCATCACCCTCACCGCCACCGTGGCCAGCGTCTACACCACCCTCCTGACCTGACCGTCGTGCAACAGCAGGCGACCTACCCGACCGCGTTCAACTACTTGCCAGACGTGCCTGAAAGTCGCAGACCTACGCTGACCTGCGCTCAGCTTGCCGTTTAACCTCTGCCTCAGTCGTCTCTGTTGGCCGGAGGAAGCTGTTCCCTGATGAGCACTGGATCTTCAAGATTGAGCGGGGTCGCGACCGTATCTTTGCGCATGGCTTGTCGCAGCTGCCATAGCGCGGACGCGTAGCGTGCATACGCCTCCCGGTAATTTTCCGTTTCGGTGGTTCCACCCGATCCGATGAGGTCACGGATGGTTAGCAGGGATCGTTGAGCAACTTCTGCCGTGCACACGACGTCTGGCGAAGCCGTGATCAGTAGTCGCTCCCTTTGCGCGAATAGGCCCGCTTCCAGCAGCGCGTCGCGGCAGGCATCCCTTCGTTCTGTATCGCTGGCATCGCCACGGGCGATGCGGCGAAGTTGCTCATGCGATGCATTGCACGCAAGTACGAATGCGACGTGGGCTTCCTGCCGCTGCGATTCATCTCGAGTCTGGCGATCTCGTCGTGCCCGCAGGTGCTCCGACCACGACGAGCCAGCCAACGTGGTTAGTGCGCCCAGTGCTGTGCCAACGAGTGTGGCCCACTCCATCTGACCCCCCAGTCATACGCGCAGTGCTACCTCATCAGATCGCTGGGTTCCAAGCTTTCCAGCGTTTTCCTGATGTGCGGCGAGGCTCCGCACGATGCTGTGCTCCGAGCTGAGCTGCGGGGAAGGGGGCATAGGGGTGGGGCTGGCGCAACGTGGCGCAGGAGCTGGGGCATTGCGACGCTGTCCTGCTTCCGGCGCGAGCTCACGCCAGGTGCCCGTCTCGCTGCTGACCTCGCGCTCTGCCCTGAACCCCGCCGCCCGGGCGGCCATGGCCAGCTCCAGCAGGTTGTGCTCCGGGGACTCGTTCGCCAGCTCGCACTCGGCCGGCCGCTCCTGGTGGTAGAAGTGCCGGGCACGGCGTGAGGAGACCGCGCGAACATCCGGCCCCCACACTCCGGGCACACCAGGTGCAGCCCCTCGACCCGATGGACGTCCTCCCAGGCACGGCCACACCCGAGATCGTCCAGCGAGGCATCCAGCCGCCCCCAGTCGGCGTGGACCGCGGTGAACCCCATCCGTCCTCCCCAGGCGCGCGGTGTCTCAGCTCGGTGCCGGTAGTGCGCTGGGCCGCAGCCGCACGTCGCTCAGGCCCTCCCCCTCACTCGCCGGTGCTGGTTCCCTTCCTGCCCTCATCCGCGCCGGCGGGGGACCACCGCCACCCTACGAGCCTCCTCGCGGGTCACAGCAGTCCCGGCCATAGCGAGGCGCGTACGGCATGCGTGCGCGTCCCGTGCGCGATCCGTACGGGTCGCGCACGCTGAGCTGATCATGAGACGGATCCGGTGACCGTGAAGCTGGGCTGCTCGTGGCGGCGGATGTCCATGAACGTGACGTGCATCAGGTGCGGTTCGCAGGACGTGCCTGCTTCTGCGGGCAGGGGCATTCGAGCCGGACGAGCCTTGCAGCGTCCTGGCGGCCCGCGCTATCCGCACCTCGGCGCTCGTCTGGATCGCCTGTGACCGCTCCAGGACACTCGCACCACGCGTCGGAGCACACGGGTCGACAGCTGTGGAAGGCATGGCTCATGACCTGGACGCTGCCGGAGCCGATGCTCGCCGCCCCCGTGTCCGACCCGGCCCTGCCCCCGGGGCACGCGGCGGAGCCGAAATGGGACGGCTGGCGTGCACTGCTGTCCTGGGACGCTCACCGCCTGGTCTTGCGCTCCCGCAGGGGCACCGACCTCGAACCCTCCTTCCCCGAGCTGCGCTCCGGTGCCGCGCAGCTCCCGGACGCGACCGCCCTGGACGGGGAGCTGATCGTCTGGGACGCCGCGGGCCGTCTGGCGTTCGAGCGGCTGCAGGGCCGCTTGCAGCGACGCGGAGCTGGCGCGACCCGGCTGGCCGGGCAGTGGCCGGCGCACTTCGTGGCCTTCGACCTGCTCCGGCTCTCCGGCACCGACCCAACCGGGTGGACCTACCGCCGCCGCCGGGCCGCCCTGGAAGCCCTCTTCGCCGACCACCGGCTCACCGCGCCCTGGGTGCTGTGCCCGTCGACCACCGATCCGGCGACCGTGCGTGAGTGGCTGACCGGCTGGACGGCGGTCGGGCTCGAAGGCGTGGTCTACAAGAGGCTGGAGGGACGGTACGAGCCGTCCGTCCGAGGCTGGAGAAAACACAAGGCCCGCGAGACCGAGGACGCCGTCGTCGGCGCGTTCACCGGCTCCCCGGCAGCGCCTCGCACGCTGCTGCTGGGCCGCTACGACACCGACGGACGCCTGCGCTACATCGGGCGCAGCACGACGCTCCCGCAGACCGCGGGCCGGGCTCTCGCCGGCCTCCTCACCCCGGCCGGGAACGACCACCCCTGGACAGGCTGGACGTTCTCCGCCGGATGGGGCTCGCGTGAGAGCCTGCACGTCACCCTCGCGATGCCGGAACTGGTGGTGGAGGTCGGCGTCGACGTCGCCCGCGACAATGCCGGGCGCTGGCGGCATCCCGCGAGCTGGCACCGGCCGCGCCCGGACCTGTCGCCCGCCGGCGTCCCCGCCTTCGAGTCCGGACCGGCGGGCTGACACCTGGCCCACCAGGCCGAAGGCGGCACCCTGATCCGCAGCCGTCCGAGCAGCGCTTCGGCGACCCGGCGGATACCGTCGATGAGGCTCTGCCGTGTCACGAAGGCGGGGCTGGGGGCGGCCCCCTTCGCACGCGCCCTGGTACAGGGCCGCCCCGACAACCAACCGCGCGCCGCCCGCCTCCGGTGCTCGCGCGGGAGTTCCGCGCCGGGCACCTTCCCCGCGCCGGAGGACGAGGCGGCTGGGTCTGCGGCGTCAGTCGGACAGTGAGCGCCCGCAGGCTGTCGCGCGGGCGAGGACCGAGAAGGCGGGCTCCCCGCCCCGCAGGCGGTCCTTGACGCGCCTGCCGTCGAGGGACACGTTCATCGCGGACAGGGCGATGCCCGCGGTGCGGCAGTCTCGGGCGATGGCGGCGCCGTCCACTCCGACGGCGCCGATCCATGCCTCCATCTCCTGCGACCACAGTCCCACCCGGACCCAGCCCTGCGCCCGGCTCCGCAACTCGGGCCCGCGCAAGTGCACTGCCTGGCGGCTGAGCATGGTGAAGGCATCGCCACCAAGGGTGAACTCGACACCGCCCGCACCGAGGCCCTCACCGCCCTCGGTGATCCCCGGCTGTGACGCAGCTCCTGTCGCCCCCGGGGGAGGCCGCCGTACCGTTGTCCGCACCTCCCCGCCCGGGCGCGCAGTGCCCGCGACCGGATCACCCACACCGGAACACCCAGGACAGGCGGGCATACGCACAGGACGGTCCACCATGCCCACCGCGCTGTCGCCCGTCATCGCCGCCTCCGCACGCTGGCTGCTGGCGGCCTTCCCCCCGGCCACCGGCCCGCTGAACCAGGCCCTGGCTGAAGCCCAGGCAGGCCATGCGGCCACCATCGCCGCCGCCCTGCGCTACCCCACCGCGCTGGACGCCGAACTGCTGGACCTGCTCGGCCCCGGCGGTTCCGGCCGGCTGGACTTCGTCACCGGCGCCGACGCACCCCCGCTGACGGACGCCACCCACGCCTGGCGCACCCAGGTCGACGAGACCGTCGTCAGCTGGGCGGCCTGCCTGCTGTCCGACGCCGACCTCGCCGCCCTGGCCGCCGCCTGCCTGGCCGCCACCCACCACGGCCCCGACAGCGTGGGCGACGCGCGCCGGCTGACCATCCCCAGCCCGCGCGACCACCGCGCGGCCCCCCTGCTGCGCCACCCGGACTTCCTCGGCCCGATCGCGGACCTCCACCGCGAGACCCTCCTCGGCCTCCTCGGCGCCGCCCCGGCCGTCACCGCCCCCGAACCCGGGTGACCACCGAGCCCGTACGACCACAGGCAGCCGGCCACCGTCGGGCCGCCGCGGCCCGTCGCGCTCAGGGCGCCTTGAACAGAGCCGGGAAACGCGGAGCGAGCCAGGGCTTGCGCCCCCCCGACCAGGATGCGGCCCTGAGCGAGGGGACCCCACTGGCCCCGGCGCCCGAGCGCCATCAGGAGAAACGTGACCGGCTCGATGAGGATGGTGCAGGGCCAGGTCGAGGCGGAGGCGGGGGCGTCTGTCACGGACCTCGGCGACGGTGCGTGGGTTGACATCCAGGCGCTGGGCGAGTGTGGTGGCGGGCCATCCGGCACGTGCCAGGTCGGCCAGCAGCCGGGATGCTTCCGCGGAGTCGGTCAGGCCAGAGGCGCCGGGGTTGCGGCGGTGGGGGAGCGGGATGCCGAGGATGGCGTCCGCGGAAGTACGGGCGATATCCGGGACCGTGGTGTCGTGCGCGGGGGTCCGCAGGACGCGGCGGACCAGGGTCACGGACAGGCCGGCCCGGTCAGCGATGTCCTGCGCGGACATGCCCTGCCCGCGCAGCCGGACAGCCCACCGGGCGGCGGCATGCGGCGGGACACGGGCGGACAGCCCCCGCGGGCGGTCCTCGTCGCGCCGGCGGCGGGCACGCAAGGCTGCCTGGCGGCACCGCCGCCGAGATCCGAAGGGGCTGGATCGCCTGACCATGGCCAGGTCCTTCCCCGAGATCTCCCCGCGCGGCTGGAAGAGCCTGGGCATCGTGCTGCCATCCCTTGCCGAGGTCCGGATCGCCCTGGCACCGATCCCCGCACGGGGCCGGGGACGGGGCCGGCTCGTGCCGAGCCCCCGCCGGCCGGGGGGCGGTGATTGCGGACCGGGTCGGGGTCTCGTGCGATTCGGTCCGCCTGATCTCGAAGCGGTACGCGGAGACCGGCGGCGATGTGTGGGCCACGGTCGGCCGGAAGGAACGCGCACTGCCGCCGGTGCCCTCCCCGGTGACCGGGGAGGTCGAGGCGAGGCTGATCGCGCTCGCCTGCTCGGCGCCGCCCAAGGGACATGCCCGGTGGTCGCTGCGACTGCTGGAGAAGCACACCCGGGGCCGGCAGCAACGGTTCGATGAGCGACCACAGCTCATCCGAGACGATCCACGGCCGCGACTCCCTCTTCGCCACGACAAGACCAACGAGCACTCAGGGTGACAGTCACATGATCGACAGCTTCTGTTAGGACCTCTAAAGGGGGCATTCCGAGGGCGTACCGGCTGAGTACCCGTCAGTAGCCCACGCGGCGTGTAGTGATCTCGTTACTCTGGGCAGTACTGAGCATGGCGGAATCGGGGGGCTATGACGGCTACAGCGGTGCGGCATCTGTTAGTGGGTGTCAGTTCGTACGAGGATGCGGCGCTCGAGCTGCCGGCGGGCACGGCGCGCAACGTTGAGGAACTACGAGAGGCGCTGACGGCCTCCCAGCATGCCCACGATGACGCCTCGTCGATGGCGCCGCAGGCCTGCCGGGTCCTGGAGCCTGGTGATGCCTCGCAGGTGCTGGATGAGGTTGCGGCGGTGGCCCAGGAGCAGCCGTCCCTCGTCGTCTACTGGACGGGGCACGCTGCAATCACGCCGGAGGACGGCGTGCGTCTGGCCTTGCCGCATTCACGCTCGGACGATCTGAGTACCTGGATGCCCGCAGACCTGCTCATCAAGTCGATGTCGCCGCGCGTCGACGACCGATGGGACCGCCTGCTGATCCTGGATGCCTGCTTAGGGGCAGGGCAGAGCGCGGCAGGCGCGCGGAGCGACGTGGATGTGTCCGAGGTGGTCACGTCGATGGGCCGCCCAGGGGTGGCGGTGTGGGCCGGTCTGGGGCGGACGGTGACGGGATTCGCCGCCAACAGCCGGGATACCTCGGTCTTCACGCAGGTGTTGGCGCACCTCCTGCTGAGAGCTGCGGAGTCGATGACGCCCCTGAAGCTTCAGGCCGCCCACGAGTGGCTGGTCCAGGAGCTCGAACGCAGCGGCTATCCGCCGCCGTGCCTGGGCAATGCCGATGCCTTCCGCAGCTTCCTGGCCCAGGCCTCCGACCCCGCTCCGCAGCGCAGGCGGCGGGCAGGCCGGCTCGTGCGGCGGGCGCTGGGCCGGCTCGTGCCCGCCGACACGCGGCGCTACGCACTGGTGTGCGGGATGGCGCTGTGGGGTGCCCGGGAGCAGGACACTTCCCCTTACAAGAACGCCCTGTGGCTATACGAGCGCCTGCTGGCCAGTGGATGGGGCTTCACCCGCGACACCACCACCGTGGTCGGATCGGTGACCCGGCAGGAACTGCGCAGCAAGATCAGCGAGCTGGCCTCGCAGGGGCAGAACCTGGTCCTGGTGTACCTCTCCGGCGCTGCGCGTGTCTTTTCCGAGCGCGACTCCCTCGACGTGATGGTCGCCTTGGCGGGGGAGCAGTCCGTTTCGGTCAGCGAACTGGTGGAGATGCTGCGCACCTCGCGCGCAGAACGCGTCACCTTGCTGATCGATGCCTACCAGTCGCATACGCAGACGGCCGTTGCCCGGCGCTTGGCTGCGACTGCACAGGCCCGCGGCTGGGCGCCTGCTGCGGGGGCCAGCCGCCTGGCCATCACGTGGGCGACTTCCCCTGCTGCGTCCGGCCCCGACCCGCTGGCGCTGACTGCCCAGGGCTCCGCCCCGACTGAGGAGCAGGGCTGGGGCGACTTGCTGTATTCCCTTCCGGGGACTGGCCACTGGCCGCGGCCATGGAGCTTCTCCTTCCCCGAGGCGGAGATCCGGTACCTGCCCGGATCCGGCCCGCTCGCCGCCTGGCAGATGCTGCTGGGGAGCCTGCGCGAACCGTCCGCTGACGCGAGCGTGGCCCAGTGGCTGCTGTCTGTGGACCCCGCTGGTATGGGGGATGTGCCCTCGGACCCTTTTGCCGGGCTCGTTCCGCCTCCTGCGGTCCCCCCTGCCTCCTCTCCGCCTCCTGAGGCGAAGTCCTCGGCTCGGCTGAGGGTGGTGGGGGGAACCTATCCCGCGGCAGCGGGCCGCGAGATCCTCCTTGCCTTCGACTACCAGTCGCACCAGCCCGGCACTGTTCCCGTCTGCGGTGACGACCCGCTCGACCTGACGGTTGTGGTGTCGGCCGATGACGCCGCTGTCGAGCCGCGGCTGTTCTACACCCGTGTCGACCGCGATGCCGGCACCCCCACGCAGTGCATCCGTCTGACACCCCGCACCGGCACACCTGTGAAAGTCCAGCTCAGCGTGATGCGCCGCGGTGACGGGGCCCTCCTGCAGGAACTGACCACCGTTTTGCCCGCGGCCGCACCGGAGAACGCAGCGCTCTCGTAATGGACCAGCTCAACATCAATCTCGACCTCACGCTCGTACACGCAGGCCTCGATGAGGACACCTCTGCCACGCCCGAGCCGCACAAGATCGCCAATCGCAGCATCTTCCTACACATCAGCACCAACCGTGCCGGCCAGTACACCGTGCTCGCCCACGGCACAGAGTTCCAACGCGACGGCAGCCTGAGCATGGAAGGGGCCATCCACCTCAGCAGGGAAGACCTCGCCGCCGCCACCTCAGAGCTGCTGCGCGGCTGGTCCAAGGACGTCATCCAGCACCAGCCGCCAGGGCAGGAGGCGTTCACCTTCGAAGGATCGCCTGTCGTCGACTTCGGGGAAGACCGCGCGCGCACCTACCTCAGCAAGCAGGGCCTCGCTCTGGCCCGCCACGGCAACAAGCTCTTCAAACGCATCTTCTGCAACGGTGACGACGATTTGCGCCGGCTCGGAGAGCGCCTGGAGCACGCCCTGCGCAACAGGCCTCAGACCATCACCGTCATATCCGACGACTTCTTCGTCCCCTGGAGCATGCTCTACGTCTGCGCCGACCCCGACACGCGGATCTCCGCAGCGAACGCCTCATGGGACTGGTCGGGCTTCCTGGGCTACACCCACCTGATCGAACACGTCCTGCCCACCGCCGGCAGAGCTTCGACCCGCCAGCGCATCGGAAGCCCGCAGCGCCGGTTACGCACCGGACTGCAACTCGACCTGCGGCTGATCAACCCTGAACACCCCGCCGGACCCCTGGCCCCCGTCCACGCCGTCATTGACGAGCACACTGACTACGCAACCCGCAGCTGCAAGCAGGACGTAGCCGACGCGTTTTGCGACCCCGCCACCGCCGAGGAGATCCTCCTGTTCGGCGCGCACGGCACAGCCGAACGCTTCGACGACCAAGGCATGATCCCCGCCCAGGTCACCCTCAGCGACGACGACCCTATCTGCAGCTCCGACCTGGACTTCTGGCGCGAGGAACGCAAGAAACCCCTTCCAGAGCCCCTCTGCTTCATGATGGTGTGCGAAGGCGGACGCACGGCCACCCACATCCACGAAGGGCTCGGCAGGCCCCTCTTCCAACTCGGGGTCGGCTGCCTCGTAGGCCCGCAACTCGAAGTGCCCATGGACTTCGCCGGCCTCTACACCCACCGCTTCTTCCAAGAAGCGTTCACCGGCGCCCGGATCGCCCACATCGCCAGAGAACTCACCCGCGAGTTCCTCATCAAACACGCCAGCCCTCTCGGACTGATCTTCACCCTGCTGCGGGGCATCGACACCCACCTCGCAACACCCGACCAGCAAAAGAGACCATGAGCCAGCGCATCACCCACCTCGACCTCGACCGCGACGGCAAACTCATCCACCCCCGCACCGGCACCCCGCTCGACGCCGACGAGGTCCCCGCCCATGTCGAACGGTACCTGCGCCTTGACCCCGCCACCACCGACGTCTTCCTCTATGTCCACGGCTGGCGGACCAAGCCCGACGACGCAGCCGATGCAGCCCAGCGCCTGGCCGCGCTCATCGGCGACCTCATCGACGACCAGCCCCACCACTACCCCCGCCTGACCCCCTTCCGGCCCCGGTACATAGCCATCCGGTGGCCCTCCCGCAGCCTGCCCACCCTTAGGGGCTACCGCACCATCCGCGACCGGGCCGCCGCCATGTCCCACCCCGGGCAAGCCGCCCGCGTCCTGGCTGCCATCCTCGGCTACTACAACCAGCACCGCCGCACCCCCGCCCCCGGCCCGCCGCAGCTCAAGACCGCTGGCGGCCAGTACCTGCACGCCGTGGGCCACTCCTTCGGCGGCCGGTTCCTGGCCCACGCCATCGCCCAGGCCAGCACCAAACTGCCCCACAGCCCCCGCACTCTCGCCTGGAACTACCGCAGCGACCAGTACCCCTGGACCCTGGACAGCTTCACCACCTTCCAGATGGCGCTGCCCCACGACTCCTTCGCTGAAGCGCCCTACAGCCGCCTGCTCGAGGACAGCGTCCTCAACGCCCCCGTCGCCATGACATTCAGCCCCCACGACCGGGCCCTGGGGCGCTGGCACCGCGCCACGGAAGACGGCAAGGAGGGCATCGGCTACGCCGGCGCCACAGCACCGGAAAGCCACCTGCACACACTCCGCCTCCAAGACACCGGTGACGCCTACACCTTCCCCTCCGCCCGCCTGCTCAACGTGGACGCCTCCCACCGCTACCGCGCATCGCCCGCCCGCATCGAGGGAGCGCACTCCGACTACTTCCACCCCGAATCAGCCCACCTCCTGCTCTCACTGGCCAACGAGGCACGGTGATGGGTGGACCGGGACACCGCAAAAGGGGCCGGGGCGCATGAGAGAGCGCCAGAGCTTGGTGCTCCATGCAGCCTGCAAGCCAGACCAAGGGGGAGCATTGTTTTTCGACGATCTGAACGATCCAAATGTAGGAGCTGCTGAGGAACGGGCGAGGGCAAGCGCCGCAGAGTACATCGCCAACTTCGACCGGGCCGTCGAGCGACTGCGTCTCGGCGATGTTGATGTCCCACTCATCAGAGCGACGGTCCGGGAGCCGGAGGACGTGGGGCGAGCCTTCGCACCATTCGCGGTGTCTGGTATCACCTTGATCGGCGTCTGGTGGAAGGTGAACCCCTACATCTTGAGGCACGGGCGCTTCTCCTGGCCGGTCCATCTGACCGATCTGACGCCTGCGCTGACCATTGGTGGACTGGGTGTTGTCTTACTGTGGCTCCTGGCCCGGACCCGACTCGGTGGAACGCCTGTACGTGACCAACTGATACACGACGTTGCTCGGCAGGTGATCAAATGCGGCCGTGCCTACGGCCAAGACATCCCTGAGCGCGTCAAGTGCCTGGCGCAGCTGGACTACGGGTACTACCGCGTAGAGCGCAGCCTCCTCCGCGCTCACCGGAGGCGCAGAACGATGGCGTGGGTCTCTCTGCGCCACTCGCCTGCGATGCGGCACGCAGCCTTTGTTGCCGCGGCACTGCGCCAGGATCTTCTACGTGTCGATGTTGACTCCGATCCGGCGCTTCGGGATCTCGCAGGCAAGTTGCTGACAGTGGGCGAGCGGTATGCCGAGGGCCGTGTCGGCGGCCTTCTTCCTGAAGAAGTGCTGCAAGGGCTCGAGCCGATCTCCCTTCCCCGCAAGGCATTGCAGGAGTCGGCACGCGCAGTGTTGATCATTCTGGCTGCCTTGGCCGGAGCGGTTGTAGCACATAAGGCGGCTGGCGCATTCGGGCACCCTTGGATCGAAAAATGGCTTCCCCTGGCCGGCGCAGTCGTGGCCGGGATCATCGTCGGAGGCTGGCACAGGGTCTCTCAGATGCTGCCCCTCGCTCCCGGGAAGGGCTGACGCAGGAGCGGTGCCCCGCCGGGACCGGTTCGACTACCGAGGTACCGCACTGAGAGTTACTGACTTCGGCTCGTCAGGGTAATCTTTCCTGAAGTCTCTGCTGAGCCTGGGGTAGTGGATGTATTCCGTGGTGTGTGAGGTATGCGGATGGGGGCGGGCTGTGAACCGCCCCGTGTCAGGTAGAGACTCGATTCCGTGAAAGGATTGAGTCATGGCACGACCCTCCCGTTACCCGCTTGAGCTGCGCCGTCGCGCG